>NZ_JAUOSH010000045.1:0-33376 GCF_030548765.1 Shewanella sp. 3_MG-2023
TTCATAGTGTCACCTGTTAACTTATGAGGTGATGATATCACCTCTAACTAGGTGGCCAAATTAACTATGCCACTACATCTATATCTTTATCACCTAGAGCCAAAAGAAGTATTTCAAAATTGGTATAGCGGGCCTTTGCCGCTTTATCACTAAGTCCTTTAGCCTTACCTTTTTTAGTATCCTTTTGTTTCCAATCTTTGTAAGCCTCTATAGCCTCTGAAAGCCTCATACCACCCTCTTCAAGCTTTACTAACTCATCCGTTACACGATGTTGAATATTTAGCTTCTCAAGCTCTACAGAGTGCTTAATAGCGTTCTCTGCATCACTCTTATTATTACCTGAATCGTATTTAGTTAAGCTTTGCGGTTTACCGTTGTCATGAAAGGTCATAACAGATGCAAAATTCATTTGTATGCTTTTAGCCATGAGAGAAATCCTCATATCATTTAGATGATTAATAAATTTATTAACCAGCGTAATAGCTATTCTTGAGGATTTCGTTTGTAGGCTTTGCCGCATGATAGGCGGCAGGTTGGTATTTTCTTGGATGATTTTGGGTATACGAACCCTCAAGTAATAGACCCCGTTACGCTGGAAGGTATAAGGGATTTTAGGTGTACCAGTTTGTGGCACAGTTTGTAGCACAGGCAGAAACATAAAAGGCCTCACATTGCTGTGAGGCCTTCTACGTTAAAAGGTTGAGCTGGCCGATAAGCCGGGTCCTGTCTTGGACAGTTATTCATCTAGGCCTGCAATCGCTCACAGGCTCAAGCGACCTACCCGGTCCCAACGCGAGCAGCGCCATACGGGACCCTATTTGGTCTTGCTTCGGATAGAGTTTACCTTGCTACGAACTATTACTAGCCGCACGGTGCGCTCTTACCGCACCCTTTCACCCTTACCAACCGAAGTTGGCGGTCTCCTCTCTGCTGCACTTGTCGTCGGTTTACACCGCCCAGGCGTTACCTGGTATCCTGCTCTTTGAAGCCCGGACTTTCCTCCCCGTTCTTGCGAACGCAGCAACTGTCTGGCCAACTCGGCGCGGATTATAGCCTAAGCCACTGCAACACACCAACTAAAATATGGCTTTATGGCAAACCATATGAAGCTGAGGTAAACAGGTTGAGCTAACTACTCAACTCAACCTATTCTCTATAGACCGATTTCTAAACCGTATTTGTAAAGCGCATTCTTTTTAAGGCCATAGATTTCGCCAGCCAATGCCGAGGCTTTTTTAAGTGGCAGTTCTTTACATAGCAATTTTAAAGTATTGATCACCACTGTGGGTATTTCTGAATCACTGTCACTGCGGTGACCATGGATCATTAATACGATTTCGCCTTTTTGCTGATTTAAGTCATCTTTAACTTGTTGCAGTACAGCGCCTGCTGCGCCAGATAAAAAGGTCTCAAAGGTTTTAGTCACTTCACGGGCCATGACAATTTCACGGTCTTCGCCTAATGCCGCCACAATTGACTCTAAACTGTGCACTATGCGATGTGGTGATTCATAGAAGATTAAGGTTCTTGAGTCTTCTTTAAGTGCTGATAATTTGTCTAAACGGCCTTTTTCTTTTGAAGGTAAAAAGCCTTCAAATGAAAAACGATCTGAAGGTAATCCTGATGCACTTAAGGCGGTAATTGCTGCGCAAGGGCCCGGCAACGGAATAACATTGTAACCTGCTTCACGCACCTGTTTGACCAAGTGGTAGCCAGGATCTGAAATGAGCGGCGTGCCCGCATCAGAAATAAGTGCCACAGCTTCACCATTACTCAGCTTTTGAATAATCCACTGGGCTCTGTCACGTTCATTATGATCATGCAACGCCGTCTTACGGGTTTCAATGCCAAAATGACTGAGCAATTTACCACTATGACGCGTGTCTTCACAGGCAATAAGTTTAACGTTATTAAGCACCTCGATTGCACGGCTGCTGATGTCTCCTAAATTGCCTATAGGAGTGGGAACGATATAAAGTGCGACCGATAGGTCCATAACTACCTCTGTATTGACTATCATCAAGACTTTCGCCAAGTGAAAGAGCAGGTTAAACTAGAGTCAGCATCTTACCAGAGTGAAGCCCTGTGTTAAAAAGACTGAATACAACTAAATTTGTTTTCGCCGCCATTTTATCAGCCGTGTTATTTGGTTGTGCGACTCAACCTACTGAAAATAAACAGGCTATTGATAGCTCAATGGCATCCGTTGAACAAACGGCTAATGTTTATTTATCTGCAGCAAGCAATGCTAAACAGCCGCAAATTCGCGACCGCTATTTGCTACTTGCCGCCCATGCTTATATCAATGATGGCAATTTTGTTGCCGCAAGCAAGCTTTTGACCTCGATGAAAGCTGATTTGCAAAGTGATTTAAGCATTCAGGCTGAGTATATTTACCTTTCTGCGCGGGTGGCTGAAAACACCAGCTCAGATGCCGATGCATTAGCAATTTTACGCTATCCTAGCCAATGGAAATTACCCCAGTGGCAAAGAGTCACTTATCATCAATATAAAGCCCGCTTATTTAATCAAACTAAGCAGCCTATTGATGAGCTTAGACAATTAAGTTTACTCAGTTTATATCTTCCGCAGCAGCAAGCCTTTGAAGTGAATGACACTATTTGGCGTACGCTACAGCCACTGCATGAAGAAACCATTAAAAGCTTTATGAGTGACAACAGCAATCCCACTTTTTCAGGCTGGTTACAGTTAGCCTATATTGCCAAACATTATGCGGTTGACCCATCACAGCTAGTTCGCTACTTAGGCGAATGGCAACAAACCAATCCTAATCACCCAGGTGCGAGCAAGCTACCTTCTGATTTAGAGCAAGCCTTAAATGCCAAGCCGTTTAAACCGCAAAATATTGCGGTGCTATTACCGCTTACGGGCAGCCGCGCTGATGTTGCTGAGCCTATTAGACAAGGTCTGTTAGCCAGCTATATGGCCGCAATTGAAGACAATGTGGAGCTTAATTTTTTTGACACCAACCTTGGGGTTGAGCAGGCCTATCAAGCTGCTATTGCTGCAGGTGCTGAATTTGTGATTGGGCCGCTATTGCCTTCAGCAGTTGAAGAGCTGCAAGCCCTCAATGAGCAAGGCTTACTCACTGTGCCGCAGCTGTATTTAAATCAAACCGACAGCTTTACCCCAAAAAATGATCAGTTTTACTTTTCGTTATCGCCAGCACAAGAAGCCAGTGATGCCGCGCAAAAACTGTATGAAGATGGCATCACGCTACCGTTATTGTTAGTCAGTAATGACTCAACGGGTAAACGTATGGCAGAAAGCTTTAATAAAAAGTGGCTTGAGCTCACTGAAGACAATGCTGAAGTCCACTTTTATGATCGCGGCGATCAGATGAAGCTAACAGTACAAGAAGCCTTAGGTGTTAAAGACAGCCAAGCGCGAATTGCTAGAATAAAAGAGCTGATTGGCAACAATATTGAAGCTGATTTTCGCTCACGTCGTGATATTGATGCTATTTACATGATCTCAGCCGCAAAAGATTTAGTGCTATTAAAGCCCTTTTTAGACGTCAATTTTAGTGTGTTTGCCGATCCGGTTGCCCTGTATACCACCAGCCGCAGCCGTTTAAGTGGCAGCTCGACTCAATCGGCTCAAGAGCTTAACAACCTGATGATCAGTGATATCCCTTGGTTAATGGGCACGAATACTGAAACCACCATGGTCAAAAAACTCTGGAGCAATTGGAATAACAGCCAGAAGCGTTTATACATCATGGGTTATGACGCCCTTGATTTAGTCAATCGTTTAGCGCAAATGCGCGCCTTTCCTGGCTACCAGTTCAATGGCCGTAGTGGCGCATTATCGGTGGATGAAAATGGCGTCATTGAGCGTAAACTCAGTTGGGGTAAATACCAACGAGGCCAGCTGCGCCCATTATGATGTCGTCAACTGTGGGTCAAGGCCAACAGGCTGAATTAACCGCACGTACTTACCTTGAGCAGCAAGGCCTTAAGTTTGTGGCTCAAAATCAGCGTTACCGCTTTGGCGAAATTGATTTAATCATGCGCGACCAACAAACTTGGGTCTTTGTTGAAGTAAAATTTCGCTCATCAACCCAATTTGGCGGCGCACTCACCGCCCTGTCTGCAGCACAGATTTCTCGCATCAGAAAAGCAGCCCAACAGTATATACAAACCCATAAAATCAATGCCCCATGCCGTTTTGATATGGTTGCCATTAACACAACCGACATTCAATGGCTTCAGGGGTGTTTTTAAACAGCCATTTTTAGCTATAATGCTGCTCAATTGAAGAAATAAAGCATGCTAGCAACACTTTACCTTGTAAGGATTTAACCCATGTTAGAACGTATTAAAGATAGCTTTACAGAGTCAATTCAAACCAAGATTGATGCTGCTGAAGCATTACCAGAGTCGATTGAGAAAGCGGCTGAAATGATGGTGCAATGTCTTTTAAGTGGTAACAAGATCCTAGCCTGTGGTAATGGTGGCAGTGCAGGTGACGCGCAGCATTTCTCAGCTGAGTTATTAAACCGCTATGAAATTGAGCGTCCACCGCTACCTGCTATCGCGTTAAGTTGTGACACTTCAACCATTACAGCTATTGCTAACGATTACAGCTATGACGAAATTTACTCAAAGCAAATCATGGCACTGGGTCAACCAGGTGATATTTTATTAGCAATTTCGACCAGCGGTAACTCAGGTAACATCATTAAAGCCATGGAAGCTGCATTAAGCCGTGACATGACTATTGTGGCATTAACCGGTAAAGACGGCGGCGCTATGGCGGGCTTGATGAGCGCTGGCGATGTTGAAGTACGAGTTCCATCCAATGTCACTGCGCGTATTCAAGAAGTTCACTTATTAGCAATTCACTGCTTATGTGACAATATTGACCGCACTCTGTTCCCACAGGACGAGCAAGCATGATAAAAACGGCTCTTGTCATAGCAATACTTTTCCTTCTTCAAGGCTGCGCTGGCGTGGTGATGGTTGGTGCTGTTGGCGGGGCCAAAATGGTCAATGATGAGCGTAGTATGTCGACACAAATCAGTGATACCAATGCCGACTTTGAAATTACCAGCGCACTGTCTAAGCATGAAGATATTCATAACCAGACCAATATTACCGGTGTGGTGTTAAACAGTAATGTATTGATGATTGGTCAATCTCCTAACTCAATGTTGCGGGATAAAGCCATTAAAACGGTACAAGAGCTGGAAATTGGCGGCAAATTACATAATCAAATTCGCATTGGTAACCCTACCTCATTTACCACTCGCAGCAACGACACTTGGGTAACAACCAAGGTTAAAACGCGGATGCTAAATGAGAAGTCTTTGGATGTGACCCGAGTTAAAGTGATCACGGAAAACGGCGAGGTATTTTTACTGGGGTTAATCGATCGCGAACAAGCGGATATTGCGGTTGATATCGCCCGCAATACTTCTGGTGTACGTAAGGTAATCAAAGTATTTGAGTACGTCGATAAAGATGACTAGCTCAATAACTCATCATTAGACTGCCAATAAAAAGAGTTTGTATAGACTATTTTTATTGGCTGTTGCTAATGAGTAACCTTCTATTATTGCGTTTCGACCAACCTATTAGCCAATACTTTACGCTTGGCTATCAAGACTTTTCCACATATTGAAACGAGTGTTGTCGGCAGCACAATCAACCCAGCTCCCAGCCAACCGAGCCCATCTAACCATTCCCCAAACCATACCCATCCAAACATGACACAAAATAGTAATCCCGAGTATTCAGCCACGGCGATTTCAAACCATTAGCCTTTATTGGCAGCTCACAAAAAGCCAGCTTGATGCTGGCTTTTTTTGTCTTAAAAAAACAGATACTACACAATCATACCGATTTTCTCGTAGACCTTTTTGATCGTCTCTTCTGCACGAGCTTGTGCCTTTTCAGCACCGGCTTTAAATACTGCATTAAGATAATCTTCATCGGCTCTAATCTCACGGTAGCGCTCTTGCAGCGGCTCAAGCATAGCGACAACTGCTTCACCGGTAGCGACTTTTAAGTGACCGTACATTTTGCCTTCAAAGTCTTTTTCAATTGACTCGATTGACTGACCATTACAACCTGACATCAGGCTTAATAAGTTTGAAACGCCTGGTTTTTCTTCAACGTCAAAACGCACCACTGGTGGCTCTTGGCTATCGGTCATGGCTTTTTTCACTTTCTTCATAATCGCTTTAGGATCATCAAGTAAACCAATAACGTTGTTACGGTTTTCATCCGACTTAGACATTTTCTTAGTCGGCTCTTGCAGTGACATGACTTTTGCGCCCGTTGGCGGAATAAACGGCTCTGGCACGACAAACGTATCACCATAGGCATTATTAAAGCGCGTCGCGATATCACGGGTTAGCTCTAAGTGCTGCTTTTGATCTTGACCAACAGGTACTTCGTTAGCTTGATATAGCAAGATATCTGCAGCCATTAATACAGGGTAATCAAACAAGCCAACATTGATGTTGTTTGCATGCTTTTGCGACTTATCTTTAAACTGGGTCATACGGCTTAGCTCACCCATTTGGGTGTAACAGTTTAACGCCCAGCTCAGCTGTGTATGCTGCGGAACTTGAGATTGTAAAAATACCGTGCTTTTTTCAGGGTCGATACCGCATGCAAGGTAAATAGCTAAGGTATCTAAACAGGCTTCACGTAGTTTCGCAGGGTCTTGTCTTACAGTAATTGCATGTAAATCAACTACGCAATAAATACAGTCGTGGCTATCTTGCATGTTAACCCATTGACGAAGTGCGCCCATGTAGTTACCAATACTCAGCTCACCTGATGGTTGAGCACCACTAAACACGATAGGTTTTGCAGTCATTCGTTTATTGCTCCATTGATGTTGCATTCATTTCAGCGGATAAATTCAGTAGCGCTAAAATTTCATTAAATTGTTCACATACTGCCGTTGGGCTGCTCAGGGCGATATCTTCACCGTAGTTGTAGCCATAGGTCAAGCCAATTGAGCTTAGACCGGCAGATTTCGCAGCGAGTATGTCATTCTTTGAGTCACCTACCATAAGCAGTTGTGCTGGCTCAAGTTGCCATTGCTGCAAAATATGCGTTAATGGCAATGGGTCGGGTTTCATTTTTTCTAACGAGTCGCCACCAAGTACAAGATCAAAAAACGCACTTATACCAAAAGACTCAAGTAACGGTGTGGTAAATTTGTACGGTTTGTTAGTCACAATTGCCATGTTATAGCCAGCAGCTTTTATCTGCTTCAAGGTGCTTAACACGTTAGGGTACAAGCTACTGTGTTTTTCTAAATGAAGCCCATAGTGGTGCATAAACCTTGGCATAACTTGCTCTAATTGAGCGTCAATAGCCTGCGTATCAGTCACTTGTGGTTGAGCAAACATTAAAGCGCGGCGCATTAACATATTGGCACCATTGCCAACCCAGCTTCTAACTTGCGCTTCTTGTGCGTTAGGTAATGATAACTCTGTTAGTGTTGCATTAGTTGCCGCAGCTAAATCAGGAACGCTATCAATAAGTGTTCCATCTAAATCAAAAGCGATGGCTTTAATATTAGAAAATACTGTCATAATTAGCCTTCAACTTTTGCTAGTTCATCACGCATTTGATCAACAACTACTTTGTAATCAGGTTGATTGAAAATAGCAGAGCCTGCGACAAACATATCGGCGCCTGCAGCAGCGATTTCAGCAATATTATCTACTTTTACCCCACCGTCGACTTCTAAACGGATGTCATAACCGCTGGCATCAATAATGTCACGCACTTGCTTAAGCTTAGCCAGTGTCGATGGGATAAATGACTGGCCACCAAAACCTGGGTTTACTGACATTAATAAAATCACATCCAATTTGTCCATCACATGGTCAAGGTAATGTAATGGTGTACCAGGATTAAACACTAAGCCTGCCTTACAGCCTGATTCTTTAATCAGCTGTAGGCTGCGATCAAGATGTTCTGTGGCTTCTGGGTGGAAAGTTATAATTGATGCGCCTGCTTTAGCAAAATCAGGAATTAGACTATCAACAGGCTTAACCATTAAATGTACATCAATATCAGCAGTAATGCCGTAGTCCCGCAACGCTTTGCATACCATAGGGCCAATGGTTAAATTAGGCACATAATGATTATCCATAACATCGAAATGAACAACGTCAGCACCGGCATCTAAAACGGCTTTAACATCATCACCTAAACGGGCGAAATCGGCAGATAAAATAGATGGGGCAATCAAAAATGGACGCATAGTCTTCTCGAGGCGGTTATAAGTGACAGTATTTTACCCTTTGCAGAGAAATCGCTCTAGTCTCAATCGCTAATAAAACTTTTTCAACAGCAAGAAATGTAAATTTTAGTGCTATGTCGATATTAAGTTGATCTAGATCACATATGATGGCTGTTCAATATCTAAACAAACTTGCTATAATGCGACACATGTCACTGTGTATTGTGAACAATCTTCTGCTAGGCAGCGTATGTGCCAATGTAGATAGATGATTAATCCCTTTTGAATAATTTCTGAAAGTATAAGACAAGGATAGCCCTTATGATGTGCCGTCAGCTAAAAATGAGTACTAAGCAAACAGGTAAAGTAACATTAAAACCTGCTGTTAGCTTATTTTCGACTAGCGCATTAATGCTTGTTGCCTACTTTTTCATGTCAGAAAGCGAGCCCGCCTTGCAAGCTCAGCAATGTGATTGCTCTGACAATGTTGCCTATAACGCGAGTTTACCCAGTAGCCATCCGACTAACCGCTGTGCAGTTGATTCAGATAATGTCAGTTGGGGAAGTTGGGTAACAGGCAATAGCCGCTCAAGTCAGTTTCACTTTTTAGATTTATTGGAGTTACTGCATAGTAATGACCACAATAGACCAATAAGTGATATGCCAACGAATAACCCTAACGCACTTTAATGTCTATTTGGCAGGTATTTACCAGTACTATCGCCGCATTTTTTGGGGTGCAAACGGAAGATAATCGCCAACGTGATTTTAAGCAAAGTCGATCACCCTTACCCTTCATCTTTATGGGCATTGCACTGGCAGTGCTGATGGTTTTATCGCTAATATTGATTGTTAAGCAGGTACTGAGCTAAGCTAAGCCACTATTTATCAGCTAAGCCTTTGCTTAACTCAAGATTTAATCAATAACTTCTTGATAATGATGATCATATAACGCCATCACTTCAGCTACTTTCTTACGTGAATTACCCTTTTGACTAATATTGCGCTGTACGTCTATCGAGGCCATTTTTGCGCCGCGATATAGCTCTCGAGTCAGTGGAATATCATGATTACTGATCAGTACCGGGATATCACGCTCAAGTGCAGTGTGGCGAGACTTTCTCGCTAATAGCGCTTGGTCGTCAAGACTAAAACCTGGGCCGGCATAGGTCGTAAAACTTGCTGTAGTTGATAGCGGAGCATAAGGAGGATCACAATAAATGACATCACCTGCTTTTGACATATCAAATGCTTGCTCGTAACCCACACACTCAAAAATCGCTTTTTGAGCTTTTTCAGAAAAATAACGCAGTTCTTTTTCAGGAAAATAAGGTTTTTTGTAAGAACCAAACGGGACATTAAAGCCGCCTTTACGGTTATAACGGCATAAACCATTAAAACCATGACGATTCATATATAAGAAATAAACGGAGCGTAAAAACGGATCTTGAGTTTGGTTAAACTCTTCACGCACTCGGTAATACTGCTCTTTTACGTTCATCTCTGGAACAAACATGGCCTTTGCTGCTGCAATGTATTTCTCAGGCTGACTTTTAACAATATTATAGAGGTTAATTAGATCATGATTAATATCGCATAGCAGATATGAGTCGTAGTCAGTATTGAGAAACACTGATCCTGCACCGACAAAAGGCTCAACTAGCCTTTCACCTTGAGGTAAATGTTTTGCTAGCTCATCAACGAGTTTAAATTTTCCACCCGCCCATTTAAGAAAGGCTCTATGCTTTTTAGTCATGAATACCATTTACTAGCAAAATTAAAGCAGATGATTGTACTCTTTTTATTGAGAATAATCATTGCTGATTTAAGGGCTTTAACTAATTAATTTGAACTAAGTTGATAACCTTGAAGATCGCTGAATTTTCGAACCCAAGGGGCACTTAAACCGAGTTCGGTTTGTAATTTAAGCGCTTTATCTTGTGCTTGGCTGGCGTTATTAAACTGCCCAAATAAGACAACATGACGTTTATTATAATTAGCACGAATTACAGCTGTTTCATTATCTAATTTTAACAAGATACTGTTAAGTGATTTGGGTTCGATAACGCTCGCCAGTTGTAATGTGTAACCCGCTCGATATTGCAGCTCGGCTAACGCTTCATTGGCTGTGGCAATATCGTCAGTATTGCTCAGCGCTGCACTGTTGTCAGTAAGCTGTAGCTTATCTGTTTCAATAATGACCAATGTCTCATCAACTTCAGCGGTATCAATATCTTCATTTACCACTAACTCAGCTGCTATTAATTCACCAGCCACTAATTCAACAGCCACAGTATGAACGCTCTGGTAATCCTGTTGAGTGTTTGCTGCTTCGATTTCAACTGCGCCACTTTTTGTAGTGCTGGTTAATATTTGCTGCTCAGTAAGCAGCTGTAAAACAAGATCGCTTGGCTCATTAGCCGCTATTAAAGATTGCTGAGATGGCAAATGTAATTGAAGCCAAGGCAATAATAAGCTTTGGCCATAATGATGGTTTGCCCATTGCGCTGGAGATTCTGGCGCTTGGTAAGCCCTAAAGTTAACTTGGTTTGCTTCAATAGATTCTGCTGCGGGTTCATTATAAAAAAAAACGACAATCGCTAAGGTTAAGCACAGCAGCAAGCTGATCACCCCTAAGGGAAAATATTTTGGCCAGCGTTTTGGCTCTTCAACCTTATCCTCAAGCGCAAGCTTAAGTAACTCAATCACTTCGGTAGGAGTACCCATTTGTTTTTCAATTTGTGATTGAATGATTTCGCGAGGTATAAATGGCGTTTTATTGCTTCTAACTAATAAAGTGCGATATAGGCCTTCACGTTCAGCTAAGGATAATGGCTCTACCTCGACATGAAGCAATAAATCCTTCATGGTTTTAGTTAATTCATTAAACTCTGCAAATGATTCAGTGGTGACCGTAAAAGTCAGTGATACCGGTTTATCCGCACAACGGATTTGAGTCAGCACTATACATTCTGCCCATAATTCTTTAGGCAGCAAATGTGCATCATCAATAATGATATGCAGCGGTTTTGTTAAGCTAGATTGGATGCGAATTAAGGTATCTGATAGCGGTAAGGTATCATCAAAAATTGGTGATGAAATCAGTTGGATCAGTATTTTACGCCGAATTTCAGCACTATCAGCGTGCATTGGGCAGATAACCAACGCAGAGTTATAGTTATCAAGCTCGCTCGCCAATGCTGTAACTAAGGTGGTTTTACCTGAACCTTTAGCGCCGCAGACTAATACTAGCTGCTCACTATAGCTGGCAATATGTTGTAGCCGCTGAACTAAAGCTTCTTGGGAAGGTAATAAAAGCGTTTGTTGAATGTCCACAGCTCCACCATTAGACAAAAAAGCTTAAACTTGGCTAATGACGTCAGCTAATAAAGACTCTTCAACATCAGAGAATACATCAGCAGAGCCTATTGAGGTGGGTAAAACCAATCGAATTTGACCCGCGAGAACTTTTTTATCTCGCTGCATATGCTTAATAAAGTCAGCAAAGTTCATTGAATCAGGAGAGCTTATCGGTAAATCAAACGCCAACATCAAACGAATAATTCTATCGACATCTTTTTGCTCGATTAGACCTAACTTTTGCGATGTTACCGCCGCCATAATGGTTCCGGTAGCAACAGCTTCACCATGTAACCATACACCGTAGCCCATTTCAGCTTCGATAGCATGACCAAATGTATGGCCTAAATTTAGCAGTGCCCGTACACCACGCTCTGTTTCATCTTGGGTAACGACATCAGCTTTTATCTGGCAGCATTTAGCAATCGCGTAGCTTAATGCTTCGGTATTTAATGCTTTTAATGGAGCAACATTTTGCTCTAACCAGCTAAAAAAATCGCTATCCCAGATAACGCCATATTTAATGACTTCTGCCATTCCTGCAGCAAACTCTTTTGCAGGTAATGTCGATAAACAATCGGTGTCAATTAATACCAGTTGTGGCTGATAAAAAGCCCCAATCATATTTTTACCAAGCGGATGATTTACTGCGGTTTTACCACCAACAGAAGAGTCCACTTGAGATAATAAGGTGGTTGGAATTTGAATAAACTCAACTCCCCGCTGATAGCAAGATGCAGCAAAGCCGGCCATGTCACCAACGACACCGCCACCTAGTGCTACGATTACACAATCACGGGCATAATTATTTTCTAACAGTGCAGAAAAAATTAAATTTAAGTGAGTTAAATCTTTATATTGTTCACCATCCGGCAATACAACCACACCTATATCACTACAAGATGCCATAGCTTGCTGCGCTTGTTTCAAGTACAGCGGAGCAATGGTGTCGTTAGTGACAATAAGTGCTTTTTTACCGGAAAGGTAATCGGTGAGATAAGCGTTTTGTTGCAATAAATTCTGGCCAATATAAATGGGATAACTTCTTACACCTAATTCAACCTGAACTTGTTGCATAAACCTACCTAAAAACCGAGTTGCTCAATAATTTGATTTGCGACAATCTTCGCGCTTTGTTCATCAGTCTTAACTATTACGTCTGCAATCTCTTCATACAAAGGATTACGAACGTCAGCAAGATCTTCAAGCACTTCACGTGGATCATCTACCTGAAGTAAAGGTCGACGTTTATCACGTTGAGTACGAGCCACTTGCTTATCAATTGTTGTCTCAAGGTATACAACGATACCGCGAGCCGACAGATGATTACGAATGTCTTTGCTTTGTACAGATCCGCCGCCAGTAGCTAGGACAATGCCCTGCTTTTCCGAAAGGTCGGCGATGACTTGAGCTTCACGTCGACGAAAACCTTCTTCGCCTTCAACGTCAAACACCCATGCAATATCTGCACCTGTGCGTTGCTCAATCTCGTGATCTGAGTCGTGGAAATCTAAATGCAGCAGTTGGGCTAAGTGACGACCAATTGTGCTTTTACCTGCGCCCATAGGGCCTACCAGAAAAATATTGCGTTTTTCAGCCATTGTATATACGTCTGAATCTTATATGAAAAGTATGCCTTATCGACTTAAACTCAAGCCGACCTATTATTTAACCTTGCTCTAATGAGACTTGACGAAGGATTATCTCAGTTATGCACCAGTTGTTGCAAGTGATGTGAGCGATTTATAGTGAGTTTATTAAAAATAAATAATTTAACCCTAGATTCAGCGAGTTTAAAAAATGATGGTATGTTTAATGACCTTAATATAATCAAGCAATTAATTATTTTAAGGCAAAAAAATGCCAGCAATTAAGCTGGCATTAATATTTTTTATCTTTACAGTTTTTCAGTCACGATTTTCGGTGTCACGAATATCAATAACTCTTGACGTTCATTTTTATCTGATGTGTTTCTGAATAAGAAACCAACCAGAGGAATGTCACCTAATACTGGCACCTTACTAACTCGACTGATCAAGTTCTGCTGGTAAATACCGCCTAATACAATGGTTTCACCATTATCAACAAGCACCTGAGTACCAATTCGCTGAGTATCAATAGAAACCGCTTCACCCGTACCAGTTGAAACAACTTCACCACGGGTATCTTGAGTAATTTCTAAATCAAGAATGACACGGTCATCTGGGGTAATTTGCGGGGTTACTCGTAATGACAACACTGCTTTTTTAAATGACACAGTTGTGGCACCACTTGAGGCAGACTCCACATAAGGGATCTCTACACCTTGTTCGATATAGGCCGCTTTTTGGTTTGAAGTGGTAATACGTGGACTCGCAATAATTTCGCCTTTATTTTCTTGCTCTAACGCGCTTAGCTCTAAATCAAGTACGGTTCCATCAGCCATTTTCGCCACACTAAATGCAATACTGGCAGCATTAGAGGCCGAAGAGGGCAAGTTCACATTTAAGCGGTCACTTAGTGCAGGAATAACCCCAGCAACAATATCATTAGCGCCTTCTAGTGACCCAGAGGTACCTCTTTCACCTTGTTGATCAGTAATTCCCCAACGAATGCCTAAATCTTCAGAGACGTTATCCTTAACCGTCACCATTCTGGCTTCAATTAATACCTGCTTAATCGGGATATCCAGTACTTCAACTAAACGATGAATAGTTTCTAAAGTATCTGCGGTATCTTTGACTAATAAAGTATTGGTACGTTCATCAACCGCAACGCTACCGCGATTTGACAATAAGCTTGAATCAGCACTTTTCATCAACTCGGCAATATCGACCGCTTTTGCATAGTTTACCTGAATATATTCAGAATAAAGCGGCGCTAACTCTTTGACTTCTTGCTTGTTAGCCAAATCTTGCCTTTCTCGAATAGCCAGCTCTTCACTTGGGGCAACCATTAAGATATTGCCTTCAATACGCTTATCCAACCCTTTGGTTTGGAGAATTAAATCTAGCGCTTGATCCCAAGGCACATCATCTAAACGTAGAGTGATATTGCCTTCTACGGTATCACTGGTGACCAAATTGAAATCATTATAATCAGCAATAATTTGCAGTACTGTTCTTACAGAAATATTCTGGAAGTTAAGCGACAAAGAACGGCCATTATATTTTTTGTCATCCTTAGCAACGATGGCACGTTCTACTTTATTAATACTCACTTTGAACACATTACCGTCTTGCTTGTATGTGTAATCATAGTTGCCATCAACATCGACCATCAAACGGGCAGTTAAGTCTTCTTTAAAGGTCTCAAAGCTCGTGACTGGTGTATTAAAGTCTTGTACATCCATCACATATAAAAGCTCGCTTTTAATATCTGTGTTATACAATTTCACTTCTAATTTAGAGCCAACCTGAGCTACGTTGGCAGCAACAGAGCGATTATCTAAATGAATTAATAAATCGCCACCACCATTTTTATTGCGGCGAAAATCAATAGTATCAATGCCATTTACAAATGGGGTATCAGCGCTATCAGGCCCAGATACAGTATCGTTAACCGTTAAACGGTAAGTATTACCTACCACTTTGCCTTGATAAGGTTTTACCTCAGCTAAATCTACAACGATGTTCAGTGCGCCATTTTGTTGAGAGGTTTTTAAACTCTCAACCCCAACTCTATCGATAGTAATATCGTCTTTATCGAGGCTTGAAATACTATCGTCAAAACTTAATAGAATTTGAGCAGGTGACGCCTTCAAATCAACTTCAGGCTGAACAATGTCAGATTCGAACACCAATTCTAATTCTAATTGGTGATCAACAATAGAATGATACTTTACATCCACTAATTTATTCGCAGCTAACGCGCTTGGTAATGCACCAAGCAACAACACAGCACCGAGTACGGTTCTGAACAGTGATATTTTTGTGGTCGATTTTTGCATCGAGGCAGAAGATTTCATTATTCCCTCATCCTTCGCATTATTTGCCAGAAAGTTCTAAGTTGCTTGCTCTTTCAGCCCAGCAACCTGAACCATCAGGAATTAATTCTATAATTTCAATGTATTGCGGTGTGACTTCAGCTATTTTGCCATGGTAAAGTCCAAGATACTCACCGACACCTAAGCGATAAACATTGGTATCTGATGATTCAACTAAGGCCCAAACTGTGCCATCTTCACTTAACGTACCGCGCATTTTTAAATTATCTATAGCATACGTTTCTAAGCGCCCTTTACGACGTTTCAAATCTGGCTGTAAACAATCTCTACTTGTGTCAATCACTTCCTCTGTGAGCTCTCGAGAAGGTGGAACAAAAGGACTTCGCATAAGCTCTGCTTGATAGGCAAAATGCTCAAACTTAGGTGTTTCTTTTAACGGAGGAATGCGAGCAACATGCTGGGATTTAGTCGTTGTTACAAACAACTCCAAATCACTTCTGTCACCAATACAACCTGTTAGCAATAGCATGATGAGTAATAAGGGTAAGAGTTTCATTATTTCTTCCCCTTCTTATTCGCAGGTACTTTCGCACCTTCTTTAAATCGATAGGTTTTAGCTAAAATATCCATCGATAGACTACCTGAATCATCACGCTTAATGACAAAGTCATGCAAGCTGACAATCCGCGGCAATTTTGCGACACCGCTTACCATGCTGCCTAATTTATGATAATCACCTACAACTGACATTTTTATCGGGAATTCTAAGTAGAAATCACGCTCAATTTCAGTATCCCAATCTAAGCTATTAATTCGCAGTCCAGCATCTGTTGCTACGAATGTGGTGTCATCCAGTAAACCTGGCATTTCATTTTCAGATGGTAACATTTTTAAAAGTTCTGCAAACTGAGCTTCCATTACCACAAGTTGCTCACGATACAGTTTTAAGTTTGCCGCCAAACGATATTTAGTTTGAAAGTCTTCTTTTAGGGTTATTTCTTTTCTTTCTTCAGCATTAAGGACATCTATCGCATCGGAAATAAATAAATAATAACTGGCGCCAAGTACACAGATAGATAAAAAAGCAGCAAATACAATTTTAACTAATGCAGGCCAAGCGCCAATATTTTCAAAATCAATATCATTAAACTGCTCTAAGTCAAGATTCATTGCTGACCTCCTTGGCTTGAGCCAGTACTGATTTGGTCATCAAAAATAGTCACTCTTAATCTAAACTTTTGCAATTGTCGTAAGTTTTCATTATGACTAACAATTGACTGCATGCTTGGATCATTGAGGTATTGAGATGTTTTAACTTTTCTCATCATATTCGCGACGTTATTATTAGATTCACTGCGACCTTCAATCCACAACAAGCTACCTTTCTTTTCAATACTGGAAAGATAAATTCCTGGCGGCACAATTCTAACTAGTTCATCTAATACATGTGTTGGCAAATTACGAGATTGCTGCAGGTCTAGAATAATTTTAGTGCGACGTTCAATATCATCTTTACGCGCTTTAATTTTTCTAATTTCGGCAATTTGCGAGTCTAATAATGATATTTCAGACTGTAAGTATGAATTTCTAGCACGTTGATCGTCGATAACGACTTCAATAAAACTCAATGCCAGAAATACAATTAAACAGGTCATTAAAAACACTAACGCTAATATGCCAATAAAGTCTCGTTTGTGTTTTTCTCTGGCCTCTTCACGCCAAGGTAGTAAGTTTATGTTCGCCATTGAGCGTAACTCCTAAGCGCTAAACCACATGCAACCATATATTTACTGATACTAGGTTCTATTTGGTTTTTAATATCATCATCAGCATGTAAACAACCTTGAAAAGGGTTAGCAACAATTGAATGCACCCCTAAGTCATTAGCCAATAACGTTGTCATACCTTCAAGTTTTGCAGTGCCACCACTTAAGACAATATAGTCAACTTTATCTTTGCCGTTGGCAGTGCAGTAAATTTGTAAGGTACGTTTTATTTGTTGTAATAATTGGGTTTGAAATGGAGATAACACCTCAAACATATAATTGCGTGGTAAATCACCTGTGACTTTAGCATTTTCAGCTTCATCGTAAGACATACCGTAAAACGATAGAATTGATTGGGTAAATAACTCACCGCCAAATGCTTGCTCACGAATAAATGTCGTTTCGCCATTTTCTACAACCGCAAATGTCGTCATATTGGCGCCAACATCCACTAGCACAACAGATTTTTCATTGGCCCCTTCAGGAAGTTGAGCCAGAATAAGTTCTGCTGAACGCCCTAAAGCATAAGCTTCAACGTCAACCACTTTGGTATCAAGCTCAATTGCATCAAGTGAATCCATTCTTGAATCAATGTTGTCAGTACGGCAAGCACTTAATAACACATCTACCTTTGTTGGGTCGGTAGTGTTGGGATTAAGAGTTTCAAAGTCGATACTCACTTCATCAAGTGAATAAGGGATAAGATTATCTGCTTCAATTTCAATTTGCGCTTCCATTTCTTCTTCATTTAATGAAGCGTCCATGTAAATCACTTTTGTCATCACAGCAGAACCAGAAACAGACACTGCGGCAGATTTAATACCTTTCGGTAGTCCACGCTTTATGTGCCTTAATGATTCAATAACAGCTTCAGAATCACGAATTTCATGATCAACTACAGCTCCTTTTCGTAAAGGAGCTGATATATAATTTTGAATTTTATATCCATCAGCAGTCTTACCCAGCAATATGGCCTTTATTTCATGGGATCCAATATCGATCCCCACCATTTGCGGAGCTTGACGCTTCCAAAATTTAGAAAGCATATTCCATCATCGCATTTATTATTTTATATTTTAAAATAGATTAGCACAAAATCAACTCGTTATAAGTATTTGTATAAAATGTTTCTACATTTTACAACTAGTTTTTTTTTGTTTTCATGTTTTTACTTCACCAAAAACCCTCCCGCTTATATACTAGAAGCCATATTGTCGAACTTTGGATTATTTTGGTGAAGTGGTTTAAACGAATACTTATTGCTATTTTTAGCTTAACTTTATTGGGCGTCGGCACCATTGTCGCTGCTTATTTCTACGTTTTACCAGAATTACCGGATGTAAACTCGCTTAAAACGGTCAAACTACAGACACCTTTAAGAATTTATAGTCAAGATGGTTTATTAATTTCTCAATTTGGTGAAAAACGACGAGTACCGGTTGAATATGAAGATGTGCCTCAGCAATTAATTAATGCGGTATTAGATACCGAGGATGCACGTTTCTTTGAACACCAGGGTATCGATCCTATTGGTATTATTCGCGCAGCCGTTATTTTGGTTACTACAGGCAAAAAAAGCCAAGGCGCCAGCACCATTACTCAGCAAGTGGCTCGAGGCTTTTTCTTATCCCGTGAAAAAACCTATATTCGTAAAACGAAAGAAATTTTTCTTGCGCTAAAAATTGAAAAAGCATTATCTAAAGAAGAAATCCTCACATTATATTTAAACCGCTCATTTTTAGGTAACCGTGCCTATGGTGTCGGCGCTGCAGCTCAAGTGTATTATGGCAAAGATTTAGCCCAACTTTCTCTGCCAGAAATGGCCATGATTGCCGGCTTACCCCAAGCGCCTTCTGCAGCTAATCCAATTCGTAATCCGAATCGTGCCATGACACGCCGTAACTGGGTTTTAGGCCGCATGTTGGAAAAACGCAATATCACCGAGACACAATACCAAGAAGCCATAAATGCCCCTATAACCGCGAAATATCATGGCGCAGAAATAGATCTATATGCACCTTACGTTTCTGAAATGGCACGTGATTATATGGTAAATAAGTATGGTGAAGAAGACGCCTATACTAATGGTTATAACGTTTACACTACCATTTCTTCAGATCTGCAATTAAAAGCTCAAAGCGCCCTACGCGATAATGTGTTTGCTTATGATCAGCGTCATGGCTACCGTGGAGCAATTAGCACCTTGTGGACAGATACACCTCTGGCCACCAGCGACATTATAGAAAACCTTAAAACGACCTCTGCAGTACAAGGTATTATTCCAGCAGCTGTCATGTCGGTTAGTGAGCAACAAGCAACTTTACTGAATACTAAAGGTGAAGAAGTTGTCATCCAGTGGAATGGCCTGAAATGGGCTCGCAAATTTATTAACGATCGCCGTCAAGGTAAGCCACCTAAAACAGCAGCGGATATTTTAACTGTCGGTGAAAAGGTATGGATTAGAGATAATGGCGAGTTTTGGCAATTATCTCAAATTCCACAGGTTTCAAGTGCAACGGTTTCATTAGAACCAAGCGATGGCGCTATTCGCACTTTGGTGGGCGGTTTTAGCTTTAGTCAAAGCCAGTATAACCGTGTTACCCAGGCCAAGCGTCAATTAGGCTCTAATATCAAACCGTTTATTTATGCTGCCGCGCTTGAAAAAGACTACACCCTTGCAACATTAATCAATAATGCGCCGATTAATAAGCCCGATACTCGTCAAGGTACGGCATGGCGACCAAAAAATTCACCTGACATTTATGGCGGTCCAACACGTTTACGCATTGGCTTAGC
This sequence comes from Shewanella sp. 3_MG-2023, assembly GCF_030548765.1. Lineage (NCBI taxonomy): Bacteria > Pseudomonadati > Pseudomonadota > Gammaproteobacteria > Alteromonadales > Shewanellaceae > Shewanella > Shewanella sp. 3_MG-2023. The sequence continues at coordinate 20,083 of NZ_JAUOSH010000045.1, forward strand.
TCAGTCTATCAACGTAATGTCCGTTCGTACCATGCGTCATATTGGCTTAGATAACACCATAGATACCTTAGTTGACTTTGGATTTGACCCTGCTGATTTACCACGAAATGAATCTGTCGCTTTAGGGTCCCCTTCAGTAACACCACTGCAAGTCGCCACCGCCTTTAATGTCTTTACTAATGGCGGCTATTTAGTTGAACCTTATTATATTAGTAAGGTTACTGACTCATATGACAATGTCATTGAAAAAGCGTCGCCTGCACTGGCCTGCACCCCAGATGTCAACGAGGTTGATGATGCGACTAATAAGACAACCAACAGCATTGATGACCCTTTTGCAGCAATGGCTAATGAGTTTGTTAGCTCACAGCAAGCGCCAGTTGAAACTGAAAACAGCTTAGACAATACACTTGCTAGTGCTGAGACTAGTTCTAATATTAGTGATACTGGTATTGCTGCTTGTGGAGATGAAAACGCGCGCTACGCTCCTAGGATCATTTCTGAGCAAACCGCCTTCTTAATTACTGAAGCCCTCAAAAGTGTAATCTGGGGTGGCGGCAATTGGAGTAAAGGCACAGGCTGGAATGGTACCGCTTGGCGAGCATCACGCTTGATAAAGCGTCGTGACATTGCAGGTAAAACCGGTACCACCAATGAATCCCGCGATACTTGGTTTAGTGGCTTTAACCCCACTCTCACCTCGACATTCTGGGTTGGTTTTGACGATCACAGCCGTAAACTAGGCAGAACCAGCTGGGTTGCCGATGGTCCTGAAAATCAAATATCAGGGGCTGAAGCTGGGGCAAAAACAGCAGGGCCTGGTTGGAATGATTTTATGAACCAAGCGCTCACTGGTACCGAAGAAGTTGCGAGCATTCCACCTAAAGGGATTATTTCGGCGCGTATTGACTTAGCTAGTGGCAAATTAACCCGTAAAACAGATTACACCACTTCATTTGAATATTTTATCGAAGGCACTGAGCCGACTGAATATGCCACAGAAGAAGTTATCGAAGATGATCTGTTTATAGAGAATCCGGCAGATGATTTATTTCAGTAAATAAATCCACCAGCAGTTATTTTTAAAAATTAGTCTGGTGTTAATGCATTAAAAAGTCCGCAATGATTAATCACTGCGGACTTTTCATTTAAGCCTAAAAGAAACAAATATAAACTAATAAGGCTTACATATTGTTTAGCTATTAGCTTGTTTCTGCGCTAATGCATATTTTACTTGCGCTAACGAGGTACCGCCTAAAGCTTCACGTTTTGCTAAGCATGACTCAATCGTTAAGCACTCATAAACATCATCACTGATAATTGGACTAAATTGCTGTAGCTCTGAAATAACAAAATCTTCTAATGGAGTTTGTTTGGCAATGGCAGCCACGACCACCTCACCAACAACATGGTGCGCTTCTCTAAATGGCATACCTTTAGCGACCAGATAATCTGCAAGCTCGGTAGAATTAGCATAACCTTGCTGAGCTGCTACTAAAGTTCTTTCACGGTTAACTTGCAAGCCACTTAATACTAATGCTGCCATTTCAAGACAAATAGACCAGCTATCCATGACATCAAATAAGCCTTCTTTGTCTTCTTGCATATCTTTGTTATAAGCCAGTGGCAATGCTTTCATGGTAGTAAGAATACCCATTAAGCTGCCATAGACACGGCCCGTTTTGCCTCGAATTAACTCTAAGGCGTCAGGGTTTTTCTTTTGTGGCATTAAAGATGAACCAGATGTCACTTCGTCATCAAGCTCAATAAAACCTGCTTCACCACTGTTAAAGAAAATTAAATCTTCAGCCATACGGCTTAAATGCATCATGCTTATTGAAGCGTCGCTACATAACTCAATCACATGATCGCGATCTGACACAGAGTCCAAGCTATTTAATGTTGGCGCTGAAAAACCTAATGATTTAGCAATCTGATGTCTATCCATTGGATAAGCAGTACCCGCTAGAGCACCAGTGCCTAATGGACAAGTATCAGCACGCTTTAGTGCATCTTCTAAACGGCTAATGTCACGTTCAAACATTTCTACGTAAGCTAAACACCAATGGCCAAATAAGACTGGCTGAGCTCTTTGCAGATGGGTATAGCCAGGCATCACAGCATCAATTTCACGCTCAGCAAGCTTAACAAGTTCAGCAGAGAGCTTTTTCAGTAATGTAAGTGAGTGCTGACCTTCTTTTTTACACCATAGTTTTAAATCTGTGGCTACTTGGTCATTACGCGAACGCCCTGTATGCAGCTTTTTACCTAGGTCGCCTACTTTGGCAATTAAAGACTGCTCCACAAAACTGTGAATATCTTCTGCGCCAGAAGCAATAATCAATTCTGGTTTGTCAGCAACTTCGCTAAGTAGCTCATTTAGCGCACCATGCAATTGCTCACATTCTGCTTGGGTTAAAATGCCCACTGAAGTGATTGCTGAAGCCCATGCAATTGAGCCAATAATATCTTCTTCAATTAAACGATAATCTACTGGTAATGAGTCATTAAATAATTTAAATAATGCACTGCTTTCTTGACTGAATCTTCCGCCCCATAACGCCATGTCGATACCCTCTTTTAACTTATTCTATAAAAACGGGGCTATATGAGCCCCGTATCAATCTTAAATAACAGGAAATTACTTGGTATTTAATGCTCTAATACGGCTTGATAAAGAGTAAAGGCGGATAAAGCCTGCTGCATCTTTTTGGTCATAAACATTGTCGTCACCAAAGGTCGCGAACTCTTCTGAATATAAGCTGTTTGGAGAGCGCTTTTTCACCACACTTGCTTGGCCTTTATAAAGTTTGACGACCACTTCGCCGTTAACTAATTCAGCTAAAGATTCTGACGCGGCAATCAATGAATTACACAATGGCGTAAACCAACGTCCATCATATACAAGATGAGCCATTTGTGCGCCGACTTGCTCACGCCACTCACGGCTTGTTTTATCGAGCACTAGCTCTTCGATTGCGCGTAGGCCTGCAAACATCACTGTTCCACCAGGGGTTTCATAACAGCCACGAGACTTCATGCCCACTAAACGGTTTTCGGTAATGTCGATACGACCAACACCGTGTGCTGCAGCTAATTCATTTAGCTTCATTAGTGCGTCATATGGAGATAGCGCAACATCATCAACATGAGTAACACGACCATTGGCGATGGTTAGCCCAACATACTCAGGGGTATTTGGGGCATCTTCTGGTGCCACTGTCATGGTCCATACTTCTTTGCTTGGCTCATTCCACGGATCTTCTAACTCACCGCCTTCGTGAGAGATATGCCATGCGTTGGCATCACGGCTATAAATCTTAGTCGCTGATGCTGTAGTTTCGATGTTTCTTTCAGCAAGGTAATCAAGCAAATCTTCACGGCTGACCATTGACCATTCACGCCAAGGCGCAATAACGGTTAACTCTGGTGCAAGTGCGGCAAAACAACCCTCGAAACGTACTTGGTCATTACCTTTACCGGTACAACCATGACATACCGCATCAGCGCCAACTTTACGGGCGACTTCTACTTGCGCCTTAGCAATAATTGGACGCGCCATTGAGGTACCCAGTAAGTACGTACCTTCATAGATAGCACCTGTGGCAATAGTCGGATAAATATAATCAGCCACCAGCTCTTCTTTTAAATCGACGATATAACACTCTGAAGCACCTGATGCGATGGCTTTTTCATATAAACCTTCAAGTTCTTCTGCACCTTGACCAACATCAGCACAAAAGGCGACAATTTCACAATTATCATAGGTTTCTTTTAGCCATGGGATAATCGCTGAGGTGTCTAATCCACCCGAGTAAGCTAATACGACTTTTTTAATATTTGGTTGTGCTGCAATTGACATGGTAATTCCTAACGTAAATTTGTTTTATAAAAGCTCGCTAACGCCAGCTGATGAAAATATGATTTATTAACCTAACAAAGTAACCAATACGGCGTTTTGTGCATGCATTCTGTTTTCTGCTTGCTGGAGGATAAGTGAACCTTCACCATCCACTACTTCTGCTGTTGCTTCAACTTCACGGTAAGCTGGCAAACAATGCATAAAGTAATTGGCACCTACCTTATTCATTAATTCACTATTAACTTGATAAGGCTTAAATTTCGCTTCAATTTCTGCCATTGAAGTATTGTCGCCCATTGAGATCCACGTATCTGTGTATATGGCATCTTGCGGGCCCATTTCACTCACATCCGAGGTCAAGATAAGCTTGCCACCATACTTGGCAGCCAAAGCTTGTACTTCACAGACAATATTGCCGTCAGGGAAGTGGCCTGGCGGGCAAACTACAGTCATGGTCGCACCTAAGATAGCAGCGCCATACATCAAAGAGTGTGTCACATTGTTACCATCACCTAGGTAAGCTAATTTCACTTTACTTACATCATCAAACTTCTCTGATAAGGTCAAAAAGTCTGCTAAGCCTTGGCAAGGGTGGTACAAATTACATAGCGCATTAATCACCGGAACTGACGCATGTTCAGCAAGACCTGCAATAGTTGTATGCGAAAAAGTTCTTGCTACAATCGCATCTGCCCAGCACGAAATGTTAGTCGCAAAATCAGATACTGGCTCACGTTTGCCTAATGCACCATTTTGTTGATCAAGATAAACTGAATGACCACCTAGCTTGTTAATACCGATATCAAAACTTACTCGAGTACGCAGTGATGGCTTTTCAAATAACATCACCACACTTTTGCCTGCCAGCGCTTGATTATAATCAGCTGGGTTTGCTTTAATTTTTTTCGCCAAAGCCAGTAAGTCTAATAGCTGGGTTTGCGACAAGTCTTTAAGTGATAATAAGTGTTCCATTAGCTTTGCTCCTAAGGCTGAATTTGAGTGCCAACGGATTGTCCGTTAGTTAATGCTATTAATTGTTGGGGTTGTTTCCATGAGGCGACCTGTACGGCTTTGCCCATCCATTGAGCGACCTCTAATGCCGCTTCAACTTTTACTTTCATGCCTTTTTCAATCACACCTTGCTCCACAAGCGAGCTAATTTGTTGTTGATCTAATTGGGCAATTAACTCACCTTTAGCATCAAGTACACCGGGTACGTCTGACAATAACACCAGCTGACCGGCAACGAGTTTAGCTAATGCGGTAGCGGCTTGATCGGCATTGACATTCAGCATATCGCCCGCTGGTGAAATCGCGATTGAACTGCAAATAGGTAACCAGTTTTGCGACAATAAATAAGTTAAATAACTCGGATCATTCGGTGATACTTCCCCCACCAAACCTAACTTTTCATGTTTAATTTTGGCATTGACGATATTGCCATCAGCCAAGCTCATGCCCACACTGACGATGCCAGCTTTAATTGCCGCGGCCTGTAAAATTTTATTCGATGTGCCTGCCAAAGCGCCAACAACAATCGGGATCTGATCAGCAGGGGTAACACGCAGGCCCTCAAGCTTAATCGTTTGCTTGCCATTAGCTTCGAGCTGTTCATCGACCAAGCAACCACCGCCGTGAACAAAAATCACTTTCTGCCCTTGCTGCATCATTTCAGCAACTACTGACATCAACTCTGCCATGCCAGGCTCTGATTGCAACAGCGCGCCACCCACTTTAAGTACGATAACAGGGTTGGTATTAGACATAATCAAGGCTCCTGTTATAGACCGAAGTGAATATTAATGCACTGCAGACCTTGGCTTGCAGCGCCTTTCATTAAATTATCAATGGCGCTAGCGACCACTAGGTAATTGCTTTGCGGGTCAAACTTCCAGCCCACGATACAATTGGGTGTTAGCACCACATCATCGACTTTAGGGAATTGGTTATGCTTTACGCTCACCAGTGGCGAGTCATCATATACGCCATAAGCTTTAGCAATGTCAGCTTCTGTAGTACCCGCTTTAAGTTGCACAGTAATGGTGGCTAAAATTCCACGCTTAAAATTACCTAAATGCGGGGTAAAGATAACTTCTTGACCCAGCTGGGTGGCGATTTCTGGTTGATGTCTATGCCCTAATACACCATAGGGCGTTAAGCTGACTTCACAAAAACTGGTATGCAATTGGGCTTTTCTGCCTGCACCGGTCACACCACTGACTGCGTTAATTACAGGGTAAGCATCAGTTAACAATGGTTTTAATGGTTTTAGCGCTGTGAGTGATGCAGTTGGATAACAACCTGGCACAGCAATCATTTTGCTATTAGCAATGGCTTGCGCGTTCCATTCTGCTAGGCCGTAAACCGCATCAGCAAGCACTGCTGCTTGAGTATGTTCAAAACCATACCATTTAGGATATTGAGCGGTATCAGCAAACCGATATGCGCCACTTAAATCAAATACAGCTAAACCTTGGTTATAAAAGAATGCGGCCAATTCCAAACTAACTGAATGCTCTGTTGCTAATACAACAGCGTCAGCTTGATCAACGATGGCTTGTTTAGCCTCAGCCGATAACGGTGACAGAGGAATTTGAATGTGTTGATAACTCGGGTATAGATCTGCTAATAACCGGCCTTTATCTAGACTGTTTTCAGAAACATATAAGCCTTGGATCGATAGTGACGCTTGCGCATCAATAAGAGCGGTGATTTGTGCTCCGGTATAACCACTAGCACCAATTATTGCGATTTTTTTCATTATGTTGTCATCTTTAAGTCAGTAAACTATTAATTTTTATTTGAAATATGAGCAGGGTGCTCGAGATTAAAACTATCGTCGAGAATAGTTTACTTTGGGATCTGTTACAGTGAATTGAATCGCAATTACATACATATCTATAGTTCTTAAATATTTATCAAGTTATGGTGAATTCCTTAGCTGTTTGCTAGACTAACACAAAACATTACTTATGCAATAATTATGAATGATTATTTATTTAAATATTTATAAAAGGCCCTTATGAACTCACTACCAGAATTAAAAGATGCTTTTAAACAGTTGATTGCACTACCTTCAATCAGTGCCTTAGAAGTAGAACAAGATATGAGTAACCATGCAGTTATTGCACTGCTACAGTCTTGGTTTAGCGACATGGGGTTTGACTGCACAATTAGTACTGTCGCTGATAGCAGAGGTAAACAAAACCTTGTCGCCACCATTGGTTCTGGCAAAGGCGGCTTGTTATTAGCTGGCCACACCGATACCGTTCCCTTTGATGAAGGTCGTTGGAGCCAAAGTCCATTTGAATTAACTGAGAAAGACAATCGCTGGTATGGCCTAGGTACCTGCGATATGAAAGGCTTTTTTGCCCTAATCATGGAAGCGTTAAAAGACATCCCATTAACTGAGTTAAAGCGTCCATTACATATTTTTGCCAGTGCCGATGAAGAAACCACCATGAATGGCGCTAAAGCCTTTGCTGAATCAACATCTATAGCACCAGATTATGCCATTATCGGCGAGCCAACCAGCTTAAAGCCGGTGTATATGCATAAAGGCCATTTAGCCCAAGGTATTCGCGTTATTGGTCGCAGTGGTCATTCATCAGATCCTGCACGTGGGCTTAATGCCATCGAGATAATGCATCAAGTCACAGGTCAGTTAATAAAGCTCAAGCAACACTTAAGTGAAAACTACCGAGAAGATGCCTTTAGCGTGCCCTACCCAACCATGAACTTTGGCCATATTCACGGCGGCGATGCAGCCAACCGTATTTGTGGCTGCTGCGACTTACACCTTGATATTCGCCCACTGCCCGGTATTGAATTAGCTGATTTAGAGTTAATGGTCATTAACTACCTTGCTGAAATTAATAAGCAATATCCAGGCAGTATTGAAGTACGCACCTTATACCCAGGCTCTGAGTCATTTGCAGGAAAAGCTGATAGTTATTGGACCAAGCTGGTTACTGAGCTTGCTAATAGCCAAGCTGAAGTGGTCAATTACGCCACTGAAGCGCCTTATATAAATCAATTAGGCTGTCAAACATTAGTACTTGGCCCCGGGAGTATCAATCAGGCCCATCAGCCCGATGAATATATTGGCCTTGAATATTTAACCCCAACGGTTGAGCTCATTAAAAAACTGATTTATCAAGCTTGTATTAAATAACAACAAGCAGATTAATGGCTTTTGAATTTATCTCATCAGCCATTGACCAAGCAGTTGTCGCTCGCTATTGTGCTAAAGCTTATGGAAAAATTGTCACCGCTTATTAAGTAACTTATGGAGTAATTATGGCAGATCAAACCGCCGATATGTATGCATCCTTGCGTTCTAATGTCAGCAACTTAGGACAAATTTTAGGTGATACTATGCGCGATCATCTTGGTGAAGGTTTTCTCGAAAAGGTCGAGCAAATCCGCATTTTGGCTAAAGAATCCCGCCAAGGAAATGCAGAATCACGCCAACAGATGCTCACTTTACTCAACTCGCTTCCTGATGAAGAATTAGTTCCTTTTGCCAAAGCCTTCAATCAATTCCTTAATTTGGCGAATATCGCGGAGCAATTCCATACCATTAGCCGTAATTGTGATGAGCTTGTATGTACACCGGATCCAGTAGAGCAGCTACTTGGACGAATGCTTAACAGCAGCTCCAATGAGCAAGAGGTTATCCAGTGTCTTGAAAACCTCGATATCGATTTAGTACTCACAGCACATCCCACCGAGATTTCACGTCGCACCCTCATTCAAAAATACTCCGCGGTGGTCGATTGTCTGACAGAGCAAGAAAATCAGCAACTAACTGAGCGAGAAATAGGCCAATCTCATTTACGCTTACGCCAGCTCATCGCACAAATATGGCATACCAATGAAATTCGTCATGACAGGCCAACCCCTGTTGATGAAGCTCGCTGGGGACTTAGCACAATTGAAACATCACTATGGCAAGCTGTACCCGACTTCTTACGCCAGCTCAATGATCATGTACAAGCTAAAACGGGCAAACAAATTTCCACAGACATATGCCCAGTACGTTTTTCTAGCTGGATGGGCGGAGATAGAGACGGTAATCCATTTGTTACCTCAGTCGTCACGGAAGAAGTATTACTACGAAACCGCCATGCTGCCGCACGCTTATACCTCAAAGATATCGTTAAGCTGATTAATGAATTATCCATGGAAGATGCCAGTGAAGAACTGATGGCATTAACCAATAACAGTAAAGAGCCCTACCGTGATGTGCTGCGTGATCTACGTAACAAATTACGTAATACCATCGACTACTTAAATATCCGCCTTGAAGGTCATCAAGTCGATATGAAACCTGATGAAACTATTTGGGAACTTGAAGACTTAAAGCTACCACTAGAGCTGCTATACCGTAGTTTAACCTCATCAGGTATGCGGCTTATTGCCAACGGATTATTGTTAGATATTCTTCGCCGTATGTCCTGTTTCGGTATCCATATGCTCAGGTTGGATATCCGCCAAGATGCTGAACGTCACAGCGACGTCATTGCCGAGCTAACACGCTACTTAGGCCTAGGTGACTATGATCACTGGGATGAAAACGAAAAGCAGGCGTTTTTATTACGTGAACTAACAGGTCGCAGACCGCTTATTCCAAGCACGTGGCAACCAACGGCTGACGTACAAGAAGTGCTTAACACCTGTAAACTGGTTGCAAGCCAGCCTGCGACAGCACTGGGTTCATATGTTATTTCAATGGCAAGTAAGCCATCAGATGTATTAGCGGTGCTGTTATTACTTAAAGAAAGTGGCTGCCAGCATCCAATGCGCGTAGTGCCATTGTTTGAAACATTAAGTGATTTAACCACAGCAGCTGATTGCATGACTCAACTGCTTAATATTGACTGGTATCGCGGTTACACCAAAGGCATGCAAGAGGTGATGATCGGCTATTCAGATTCAGCCAAAGATGCCGGCGTAATTGCTGCTGCATGGGCGCAATATCATGCCCAAGAGCAATTAGTAGCAGTATGTAAGAAAGCAGATGTAAAACTGATGCTGTTCCATGGTCGTGGTGGCTCCATTGGCCGAGGCGGCGGACCAGCTCATAAAGCAATTTTATCGCAACCACCGGGTTCTGTTGATGGTCGAATTCGTGTCACCGAACAAGGGGAGATGATCCGCTTTAAATTTGGCCTACCTAAAGTGGCCGTTCAAAGCTTGGCTTTATATACTTCAGCAGTTATGGAGGCAACCTTACTGCCGCCACCTGAGCCTAAACAGCAATGGCGTGACTGTATGCAGCGCTTAGCAGATGATTCAGTTAAAGCCTATCGCGGCATCGTCCGTGAAGAGCCTGATTTTGTGGCTTACTTTCGCGCAGCGACACCTGAAGTTGAACTAGGTAAACTGCCATTAGGGAGTCGCCCAGCAAAACGTCGTGTCGATGGCGGCATTGAGAGTTTACGCGCAATCCCATGGATATTTGCATGGTCTCAAAACCGCCTAATGCTACCAGCATGGTTAGGTGCAGGCGAAGCACTACAAGCCGCGTCACAACGAGGTGAAGCTGATTTACTCATAGAAATGGAGCAACAATGGCCATTCTTTGAGACCCGTGTTTCAATGCTTGAAATGGTATACATGAAAGCGGAGCCAAACCTTGCTAGTTATTACGATAGCTGCCTTGTTCCTGATGAATTAAAACATTTGGGCATAAAGCTGCGCGCCAGCCTACAATTAGGTATTGATGAGGTATTGTCATTAACCCAATCAGAAGAGTTAATGGCGCATACACCTTGGAACCGCGAGTCTGTTAAGTTACGTAACCCGTATATTGACCCGCTCAATTTTTTACAAGCTGAATTGCTCGCTCGTACCCGTAATGAAGATCAAGCATCTAAACAAGTAGAACTTGCACTGATGTTAACCATTGCTGGCGTCGCAGCAGGAATGAGAAACACTGGCTAATGCGCATACTTAAATGTGGTTTAGGTTTACTAATGCTATTACTGACTGGTTGCGCCACTCAGTACAGCATTAGTGAGTCTGAAGTTGAAGATTACCTAAATAACGAGATGCATTATGAAGTCTCCCAAGGTAACCAAGTTTTTGGGCTTCAACTTAAACTCAATGATATGGAAGTAGAATTGGGCCACAAGCCCAATACTATTGCGGTCACAGCCCAAACAAGAATGGCCGTTAAAAACCCTTTTAAATCTATAGAAGCGGATCTTGTGACAACATTTGAGGCTGAGCCTTGGTATGACGTTGAAACCAAAAGCATCTATTTAAAGAAGTTAGATTTGGTTGAGGTTAAATCAACCCCCGCAGATATTGAAAAAATGCTTTCATCAATCACACCACAGCTAATGATGTTTCTTAGTACTTTTCTAGCATCGCAACCTGTCTACGTGCTGGATGAAAATGATGCTAATCAAGCACTAATGGCCTCAATCACCAAAGAGATTGAAGTGCAAAAAGGCAAGATTGTCATTAAGTTTTAAACCTTAATTATGCAACTGAAACAAAAAAAGTAGCAATAAATATTGCTACTTTTTTTATATAAAGACAATAAGCTCAATTACTTATCAAAACGTTTTATTGATGGGTAATCAACAATAATCGCTTCATCTAATAATGCTCTGCGTAACATGTCATAGGCAACTGCAGCGCTTAAACTGCGCACCAAACTTCGTGAGCGGCTGGAAACTTTAATCATCTGACTATATACCGCATTTTTAGTCGCCAGCGCAATGGCCACTGTCCCAACAGGTTTTTCCTCTGAACCTCCATCAGGTCCAGCTATGCCACTAGTAGATAAGGCGTAATCACTATCTAAAATCTCTCTAGCGCCTTTAGCCATAGCCTCAACAGTTTGAATAGAAACCGCGCCGTGATCATCCAAAACCTGTGGATTAACCCCCAGTACTTTGACTTTCGATTCATTGCTATAGGTCACTAAGCCATGATGTAAATAAGATGAGCTGCCTGCAAAATCAATTAACTGGCTCGTTACTAAACCGCCAGTACAAGACTCTGCAACACTTAAACTAAAACCAGATTGATATAAACGTTGATGAATTTCTGCAGCAAGTGTGGGCTTATCATCAGCGACCACTGCAGTACCGAGAATCGCTTTGACTTCTTGGGTAACGCTTGAGAGTTGTCTAATTGCTTCATCGCCACGAGCAAATATTTTAATCTCAATATGTGGCATAGAAGAGCGGTAACCTAAGGTGACACCATCAGGCAAAGTTAAATCCGCTAGGCTATCAGCTAAAGAAGACTCCCCATGACCTATGGTAAGCAGTTTTTTTAGCGCAGTGTTTTCACTAGCTTTAAATTCAGCCTTAATAAAAGGAATAAACTGCTCGGTGATCATGTGCTTTAATTCAAAAGGAACACCGGGAGTAAAAAATAACCATGCTTTATTTAACTTAACTCTAAAACCACATGCTGTTCCAACAGGATTATCAATCATTACTGCAGACTCAGGTAACCAAGCCTGTTTAAGGTTACTCTTGGCCATCACACGGTTGTTACGCGAAAACCATTCAATTAATTTCTCTCGCCATTCAACATTCTCAACTAAAGGCTCCCCCTTAGCTAACGCCATCGCTTCTGCTGACATATCATCACTGGTTGGCCCTAAACCGCCGTTAATAATAATCACATCGGCATGATGGCTTCTATCAATAAATGCTTGAACAAGATCATCTAAGCGATCACCAACTGTAATACGGTGCTGCATTTCAATACCTAACTCCATCATGGTATTAGCAACCCAGGCAGCATTAGTATCTATAATCTGGCCAGATAGTACTTCTTCGCCAGTACAAATCATCTCTAGTTTCATCATTATCCCTAAAAAGCCTGTCTTGAAAAGAAACAACAAGCAAGATTAAATCCGCAAAATAACCTACAAGATAGCTTACCATCATGATAGCTGCATTACGTTACTGCTATTTAATACTGCAATAGGTTGTTTTAAGTTCAACTTGTGCACTCAACAGGTTCTTAAGTGAATTATTAATTGTAAGCAGCGCTATAATCACAAACACAATAAAGCCTGACTCTTAAGTAATAGGCTAATTATTCTATCTAGAAAAATTAGGCCATTGACTTAAACTTGGTTCTACATTGGCTTATTGCCCACATTTATATTCAGAAAAATATGGTTAAATACTTCAATTATCGGAACTTGTTGATATTTATATCCTAAAAACGAAAAAACCTGACACGGTGAGTCAGGCTTTATCGACTCTCTTACGAGAGATATTAAGCGCTTGGCGATGTTCAGCTGCGGATAAATCCTTCGCGTTCCATGTCTGTATAAAACCTTGCTTTATAATCAAAGACATTACACCCTACTTTTACATGGGCATTCGTCCACACTCACCGCTCACGCTGATATGTTGCAGCTAATAACTCAAATTATCAGCATTAGGTATT
>NZ_JAUOSH010000046.1:0-32337 GCF_030548765.1 Shewanella sp. 3_MG-2023
AGCAGTGCTGCTTCAAATAACGCTTCAACCAAGCGCTTTGGTAGCCATTGGCTGATGGTGTTACGTAGGCTTTGCTTGGGGTGATTTGCAAGCGCTAGCTCGATTTTATCTTTCGCTGACTCATTGGGTAACAGGTTAATGCTAATACTTTGGCCTGCTTGCCAGTAATTTGAAATTTGTAAAATTGCCGGGCCTGATAAGCCGCGATGAGTAAATAACAATGCTTCGCTAAACTGAGTGCCGTCTTCTGCCGTGATTGTTGATGGCACCGCAATACCCGAAACACCGCGTAAACATCTAGCCCCATCGCTCTAACTCCTAGCAGCTAGCTCCAAATTCTTAAATCATAATTACCTGACCATTGTAAAGGCATCAGGTAATTTAGCTGTATTTGATTGAAGCGAGTTTAGCCGCCAAACCCATAAAAATATCTATGCGCAGAATGAAATAAGATACCGACTTTATATTTTGATGTGACCCAAACTAACGTATACCTGGATTAGATAAGGCTGACGTACCATTTCTTTCAATCTTAAACTGCTCAGAAAGAGTCGCTAATGTAGAAGCTATTTTACTTATTTCTTCACTTGAAGATGATACTTGGCTTGCTGCAGCTGAATTCTCATATGCTACATCGCTAATTGAAGTAATATTTAAGCTAATCTCGTTAGATACACATGATTGCTCCTCTACAGCAGCCGCGATAAGTTCAGTCATTTGGGTGATACTCCCAATCTCATCGTTGACAGACTTGATCATTTCAGCGGTATCTTGCGCATTAGACCTAGTACGACTACAAACCTCACGGCTTACACCCATCACAGCAACAGCTTCATTAGAAGCACGTTGCAGCCTGGCTATCATTACTTCGATGTTTTTTGTTGAATCCTGAGTTTTCAAGGCAAGCGAGCGAACTTCATCAGCAACAACAGCAAAGCCGCGCCCCTGATCGCCAGCTCTTGCAGCTTCAATCGCAGCGTTCAGTGCTAGTAAATTCGTTTGATCAGCAATGCCACGAATGACATCTAACACCGAACCAATCTCTTTTGAGTCAGCTTCTAATGATTTAATAACCTCACTTGCACTTTGAATCTCATTATCTAAATCTGACAGGTCTTTAATTGTCACAATAACTTTCTCATTGGCATTAAAAGAGCTATTTTGAGCTGAAAGCGCCGAAACTGCAGCACTAGAGGCACTTTGAGCAACATCATTTACGCTTGTTGTCATTTGCTCAACGGCTGTTGCTACTTGTTCAATACTCTCTTTTTGTTGCTCAAGGCTAGTTGTTGATTGTAAGCTAAGTGCGCTTGTTTCTTCTGCTGAACTCGCCAAACTACTACTGTTATCGACTATTTTACTCACTATTTCTAGTAGGTTATTAGCCATGAGTTTCATTGCACCATAAACACTATCAGTGTTTCGACTATCATCAAATTGAATGGTTAAATCGCCTTTCGCGATCGCTTCTGAAATATGTCTCATATCAGAAGGTTCACCTCCAAGAGGGCCAGTAATTGATTTGCTGATGAAAAAAGCGATCACACTTATTAGTAATATGAAAAAAGAAACAATTATTCCAATTAACCAGTTAAGTTTATAAATGGAACTGAACGCTTCATCGACATCTATTTCTGATATCAATGCCCAGTTGATACCATTGATAGAAAGGGGGGTATAAGCTGATAGAACTGGATTACCATTATAATCAACAATCAGTTCTTCATCTGTAATGCCCGTTAATGCTTTCTGAGTTGCTTCTGTGTTTACTCCATTAAATTCAACATTCCCAGCAAATGACGCTTTTACTGATCGCCCGACAGGATCTAAAAATGAATCGGATCGCATTAGTAAATCACTACCAACAAGGTAGCTCTCACCAGAGTTCCCCATTCCAGCCCGCTGATGCATAATGGCATCAATTGATTGAATTGATAGCTGTAACGCAACTACGACTGACTCCCCCTTTAGGTTTTTTATAGGTATGGCAATAAAACTCGCGGGTTCGTTATTACTAGCACTATACTGCCTAAAATCAGCCATCTCGAACTCTTGACTGCTGCGAACGGTACGAAATAACTCTCCGAGGCCTGAGTCACTGTATATACCGGTTATTAGATTCGTCTGATAGTCAGCTTCTTTCTTTGTCGTATAGAAGACATAACCAGACTCATTGATTAGAAATAAATCATAATAGCCATAAGATTCGATGAAATTATCAAAATACTCATGCATCGTAATTGATGACGCTCTTAACCCTTCAGTAGACTCGAAATTCAAGGTCTTCTCAATTGTGCTCCTAAGCACCTCCATGTCTCCTCGCCGCTCTGCGAAATAATTTTCTATTTGTGACTTGGTAATTTCTCTTACAGCAACTAATTGAGAGAATGCTTGCTGCTCTATTGCAGAGCTAGCAATTCTATTTGATAAAAAACCAACGATTAATGTGGGTAAAAGTGATAAAAATAAGAATGAAAACAGAAGTTTCTTTTGAAGTTTCATTACGCAGCCAAATCTTATTGCTATTGTTATAAAGGCAATTGTCGCACCGACAACAACTAAAACCAAACAAAAGCATAACGTTAACACTGAGCCACCAAACAAAATAACACCACACACACCAATCAAACCCCGATGCGAAACCATTAGCAAACAAGCGCAACCTAAAGACATCAAACGTTACAGAGCCGAACAATGAGAAGAAAGAATGCGAAACAGCGACGTTGGAAGACTTACGAGTATAAAACCCTAAAATACTGAGGTTAACGTGGCAAAGACTAAATTATTAATTAGAGGCCAAAATCAGACAAACTAAAGACTTCCCTGAACGGCTTCGGGTTAGATTGATGTGAAATAACAGCAGTATTAAAACGGCAAAATTGCACAAGATGTGCAACTAACCTATCGAACAAGTCATTGGCAATTGAGGGAAAATCTGATGATGAAAAGTCGCCATCAATTTCATTCAAAGGGACACTATGTAATGATGAAATTAAAACGAAGACAAATTTAGCCTACAACCCTTATTACATCGTTAGTGTTTTTCCTCGTTTTTTGAATTAAAACGAAGATTAAAGTAAACAGCTGATATATATGAGTTATTTATAATTCATTCATATAACTCTATTTAGTCCGCTGATTCGGTATAACTAAAAAAACCACTTTTAAAGGTTATTTTATCCCTACTAGTGACTCACCACTATTGCTAACATCAAAGCCTGAATTCTCTCAAAAACAATAAATTGACCTTTATTGGACCCTTTTAGGTCAATGTACGAACAAATACTAAATGTATAATAATCTCAAATATCTAGTCAGGAAAAATGTATGACAAAATTCACAAAAAAAGAGTCCCAGTTAATAGTAAATCATGTCTGTGCTTGCATTAAAAAACTTAAAGTTACTCAAGAAAAATTGTGTGGCGAACTTGATCCCCCTTTAGATACCTCATTGTTTACAAAAACCAAACAGGGTAAAAAACGCCTAAGCGACGAATACTTGTCTCAATTGGTCGAATTATTTGGTTACCCTCGAATCGGTAAGGGAATCTTCGTTGAAGCGGAGCATTATGATGGACTGAATGAATTTCTAGATACTTATGAAGATACTCAACTTGCCCGCTTTACTAATCGCCAAATTCAAATTTGGCAAAATGCAGAATTTATTGAAAGCTTGCTACGCTCATTCGTAATCATTGAAAAAAAAGCCATAGAAAATAGCAATAACTTTACAGATAATAAAACTTATGTTCTGGGACAACTACAGTCAATGCTAAAAGATGAAGCTTTTAAAAATTGGTTTGATTTATATGAACCAAAGGCACATTCTAGCGCTCTAAAAAAGGTCTTGTTCGATATTAAAGAGTCTCCTACAGAACCTACCCTAGAAGCTATCTTAGCTGTATATAACATTCGCTGTTTGCCTGAGTTCCCAAAAGAGGCATTACTTCAAAGACTTGGTATGATGAATTACTTAGTAGATTCTATTTATGAATTTGATATTTCCCACCAAACACTATTTCCAATTCCAATTGAAAAAGAGCTGGTTATATCAGGGGAACAAGTATTAAATGAAAGAATCTCATTAAATACTTTTATTGATAAAACATCTCGTAAGTTTGACTCCCTAATCAAACAGTTCAGCTTAATTGATGAGATAACCTTATTGGAGCCAAATTCAAAGATTAGGTTAATAATTAGGGACTACCTGATTAATCATGATCATGTAGAAAGTTGGCAATACGTTCAATTCCAGATATTTTTAGGTACTGAGATGGGGTATCACCTTTTATTGAGTTTTGAGGGTAAAACAAGCCGAAAAGTCGTAATTTCGCTAAAAAATAATAATGAAATAATCGATACCATCATAGAGTTACACAAATTTTTCGGACTAAAAAACATCATAATTTCAGCTATAAAAAACTCACTTGCTGAGGCTGGAGGATATATCCCTGGCACAACACTACTTACATGATCATCATTATTTACTTCGTTTAGTCGCCAAAATTATTGGCGACTAAACGAATATGTACTTGATACTGGACTTAACTGTAACGCAGTAGGCTTAACTTAAGCTGCATTCACTAGGGCCTTTTTCAAAGCGACATGTTTCACAGTAGGACATTGACCATCAACCAATTCTGAATGAGATTCCAAACTTGGGACTTTAAACCAAACTGTTAGACCTTCTCGCAACTGAACAACTTCAGCCCTGACCCCACTAAAGCTAAAATGAAAATCTCCGGAGTTAGATGTTATAAACCCGAACTCTCTATTAAAATCTAACTTGCGGATAACCCCCTTTAAAATTGCACCAGCTTGCGCCACAAGATTTGAACGCATCGCAATGAAACAACGGTCACTTCTTTCATCTACAATCTCAAATAGATCTATTTTATCTTTTATAAGCTTCTTTAAGCTTAAAAAACCATAGTTCCGATGATCAAAAGATGAATCAAACGTCTTAAGCATTTTGCCCATATCTCCAAGATATACAGGCTCATTACTTTCTGCGCAACGAAGGTAAGAATCAACAAGTAATACATTAAGGTCTTGATGGCTTAACCGAGTAGCTGGTTCCGATAAATTTTTAGTAAGCACAAAATTATGGCAAGCTTTACGAAACCTTTCAGGGGTGTTCTCTTTACCTATAGCCATAACATGCAACCCTTTCTCTCGAACTCGCTGAGCTAAACTATAAAACCCACCATCACTAGAGACGATACAAATAGCATTTATTCGTTGGTTATTGCTAATTAGCTCAATGGCATCCATTACTAAAGCATGATCAGCCGCATCTTTTCCATAATGAAACTGTTGTTTAGGACTAGATGCCGTTTCATGAAGAACATCTTGCCAGCCACTCTGTTGCCTTGAAGTCCAATCCGCATAAACCCATTTAATAGCGACTGTTCCATACTTTTCGACTTCCTCAAGCATTGATGCATATTGAGCTTGTGAAGCATTTTCTCCATCAACTAATACAGCAAAAGTTAAATCCATCATTTACAATCCTTGTTAATAACGCTTGCATTAAACAAGCATTGTTTAATTAATAAACTGCACGAACCCCTGAAACTCTATATCCATTTTCACTCAAAGATTTTTTAAGGTTCATAATTAACACATCCACACCTTCGGACCATTTATTCATCTCAGCTTCAACCTTTACTTGCTCTAACAATTCAGCAGCAGATAAAGGGTTGGAAAGCATAGCAACTTCACACTTAAGAATCTCACATAAAAAAGTTAATATATATATGAACTTACCAGAGTTAAGCTCATGAATAACAATCTTATCATTACTCAATGTTGCAGAATGAAAAACGTCGCCACAAACTTGTATCTGCTCATATTCAACCGAGTACTCGATATTAGTA
Organism: Shewanella sp. 3_MG-2023; assembly: GCF_030548765.1. Lineage (NCBI taxonomy): Bacteria > Pseudomonadati > Pseudomonadota > Gammaproteobacteria > Alteromonadales > Shewanellaceae > Shewanella > Shewanella sp. 3_MG-2023. The sequence continues at coordinate 5,879 of NZ_JAUOSH010000046.1, forward strand.
GCCCATAGAGTAAAAGCATCGCTCAGATTAACTTCATATGGAGGCCTATTTGCTTCGCGGAAAACCTTACGTACAACACCACCGAACAATCCTTGCCCATAAGCATTCCAATCAGGCATAAACCTAGGATCAGTCACTTCAAGATCCACAACTTTATCAAGTTCACAGCTTTTAAATAACTTTTGCAATCTAAAGTTATTTCTTTTTTCTTGTTGTTTTTTCCCAAATTTTACCTGATATGACTCAAGCTTACTTAACAGCCTCTTTGCATGCTCATCAGGAGCTATAACTTGATTGGATTCATCACATCCCAATGGTTCATCTTGAATAAATTGCTTTATTAATGAAGGTAAGTTCAAAATATCAGCAGCTTCTTGACAAGCTCTTACTAGACTGGCTTTCAGCCACTGACTAGATTGATAAAAGTAATCATCTTGTTCATACCTTGGCTTTAAAAGCTTAATTATTGCCTCTTCTATAACTGCAGCTTGATCTGATAGGTTTTCAATGTTTGTTCGAGTCAGGACCGAGGCAGTAAAATGTTTCAAATCTTCATCTCTTGCGACTTTAGTATCCTGATTTTCTTTTACCTCAACTTTATAGGTCTCTAAAGCCTCTCGTAACTTCTCAGTAATAGACTTACTACGCTCAAAATCAACAAGAGGTGAATTGTATGGTGAATAAGCTCGGCCATTCTCATCAATACAGTCTAAAGCCTTAAAATGTTGTACTTCTATATCATCAAAACTATCGTCTCCTATGGGGTAGCGACCAAATTCAGTATCTTTAGAACAGGCTGAAAGACCTAGCATAACAACCTGCTGTTCCCAATTATCAGGAAATACAACCTTAGCCCTACGAAAGACCTTGTAAGTATAAAAACTTGTGCCGGGTAATTTAGGTGATAAAAGTGTAATTAAAGGTTCTAAATCCGTAGTTTTTGCTTTGCCCTTACCGGACTTTAACTGACTGACATAAGGCTGAGAGTAATTAAGTATTTCACTTATCTTAGTTAGGGTCATGCCACTCTGTTCAGCCAGCAGTATGATCTCCTTTGTATGCGGATGTTTGTCTGAGGTTACTACAGGAAAAAGTACTTCATTTTGGTCTTGCATAAAAATCCTTGCTTCAAGTTATTAATTTAAGATGAGTTTTACACAAAAAAAACAGTTTAAAAAGCAGATACTTACTTATATTTTACCTATGAACTTTACAATAAAACCTTTAAAAACAGTTAAATAAAAAAATAAAATGCTTATGATTCCTATTAAGACCATTAAAAACAAGGAGGAAAACCACTAAGAGATACTAGAAAAAATGAAACTCTACAACCACAGACTTCCCACACACTAAAACAAAAAAAACTGATTATAAATAACTTATTAAAAGCTTATTAACCACTTATATTGGTTTTATTTGAATTTAGTTAACTTATAATTTCAAGCCATATTCAAATTCGACTTGAACAGATTCGGTTCATTAACTCGAGCATCTGACTAAAGCTTCTCTTTATTCCGATTCAGTAACAAGCTGATAATCAATATGCTCTAGCTCACAATAGGCTTGTTGAATCGCCAGTTTTTCCACCGTTCTCTCGCGTAGCGAGTCCGATTCCTGTTTGACCGGGTGAGCAATACGTGACCCATCAATTAAAGTTGAAACAAAATCAATGGTTTGGACGATTGGCACCTGTTTTGAGCCAACGTAGACAGGATGTTTTACACCGAGCTGCTTGGCGATTGGAACGGAGAACTCGAGCGGAATAGCAAATTGCTCATAAATCTCAACAACATAACGCATTTGCACAAGGGATAGATACATCCAAAGTTCGTTTTGCGACAGCAGATGCATTACACGATTGGGCGTTGAAAAATGGGCAATTTTGGTTTTAATACCCGAACTACGAACATCCTCGACACGCCAAAACGGTTCGTACATTACCTCGTCTAGTTCAATACTGCGACGATGAGCCTCGAACCACCTCTCTTGGCGCTGAAATGTCATTCTTGCTGTTCGCTTCATTTGCTTAGTCTCAAGTTGAACACTAAATTGATAATTTAATTTTTAGCCCTATCGAAAACCGATGTCAAGCACAAAACTTACGACATAAGCCATTGTATTTTATTTAAAAAAATAAATATCTTTATATGTTTTTTTAAATAATTAAGTCGCTTTCACCAACCTCACAACGCAAACAAAACATAACCCTCAAAATATATAGTTTTCTAAATAATCAGTAAAAACAAAAAAGTAAAAAACAATATAAATCAGCAATATAAACTACACGCGAAATTATTTGAATTATTTAAATTATTTTTAATCAAATAAAATAAAGTCCTCACTTGGGCTTAAAACAGGGGGGAATTTAATTACGATGATAATCACTAAAAAGCCCCTGGTTATAACCAAGGAGAATAAGTGAGTGTGTATGGATAGCAAAATGATATATAAATAAGTAAAAAATCTGCCGGAAATAAATTTAATTTTTTTGGTGGGAGTGGAAAAAACGATGGGGTGATTAATGAAATGGGGACTTAACTATTACGAAAAACGAGTGAGAAGCAATAATAAATAAGCCAAACAATGACTGATGATTTGATAGGATGATAACCAGCATGCAACTGTCTTTATTAAATTCCTTTCAGGTGACAGACTCTAAAGGTTCAGCCCAATGCGCCGAAACAGAACATCTTCTTCGCGTTTTCACCTTCACCAATCCTTGAACAGTCTTCCCTAAAGGTGACATCAAACATCCCGTGTTGCTGGTTCTCGATGTGCCAATGCTGACGCACCGCTTTGACTGCAAGTTAGATAACATTTCCAATTAGATCATCTAGATAAGAAGAACTCCCCCCTACTACTAACAACCTCCTATGATCCCGCTAATCCCCATGTTCAGCGCTATCAACTCACCACAACATTGTAGGATTGTTTTCAGTAATGTGTCACAAAATTTAGTATCCAAACTAGAATGTTTTATCTATCATCATATAGTTTTCTAAATACGCCTAAAAGTGAACAGACTTAAATGTATACATATAACCCAATAGATGTACCCTTTAATCACCGACATACATGTTGGTTTTGCGGAGAACCATCCATTGACAACATTATGTTTCCATTGAACAAATATGATCTAAATAAAATAAGTCATGACCCAATTAGTATACCTGCTTGTTCTGAGTGTTTAATAATCCTCGAAAAATTTGAATGTTTAACAACTGATTGTTTACGCGATGAAGTTAAAAGTAACTTAACAAAGAAATATCAAAAAGACTTGAGTATTGGATCTAATTGGACAGAGGAAGAATTACAAGAGTCAGACTTTACAGGGGTTGCCTTTGAGGGATTCAAAAAAAGTGCTTGGAATATGTATAAAATAGCTAAATCTCGTGTGAACTTTAAAGGTTGGCCAATATCAATTAATGGAATAGATATTGACTACTCTAATGATACTGCGGGATTTGAGTTTGACGGAATATTATTTAGCAACTTAGAGGCAGCAATTAAACATTTTGTGAAAACTTTCATTATTGATGAAGCCTTGTTAAGACAGTCTGTTGAAGTCTTAGGTGAAGACAAGTTCAATCAAGCAATAAAGTATTCTAGGCTTCACCCGAATATTTCCGCATCAGAAAGGGAAAAGTTGATTCAAGATTTAGAGTTTTCGATCACTGAAGAAAAAAACGCCTCTCAGGAAAAACTTTCACAAGTAAATATCGAGGGTGTTGAAGAGGTCTCTCGTGATGGTGTCTGTGTGGATACAGTAACGGTTGCTTGGGCATTAGATAATGATGTTCAATGTTTATCAGATTTGTACAATTTAGAAGATGATTTTTTTGACTATTTCTATGAAAAAAATTCAGAAAAAGAGGTTTGGTCAAAATTTAATGCTTTAGAGTTTTATTTAGAAAAATATCAATTATAACTCCGCTTACATCACAGGTTAGCTGAGGGCAAGATTCTGAAAATTTTATGAGCCATTTGTCTTGTTAATTAATACTTGTCATTAAGGCTTGAATATGTTTTTCATCAAGGCTATTAATCATTTCTCTGATAGTGTTGTGTTCTATCTCGATTCCGAGAGCAGATTTTGCAAGATTTACAGCCTCTTCTTTGCACCCGTGGTGATCATTTTCTAAAGTTATGATGATTTTTACTAAGACTTCTTTTATTTCCGGACTCATAGATAAACCCCCTCCAAAATGTACATTATATTTGTAAGCATTAAATCTTTAACTTGTTTTACTCAACAACAAAAATCATAAGTCAAATCCCCTCAATTTACCAATGAAAACGTTGGTGACATGTAGCAGAGGCAGTAGCTAGGGCCCTATATCTAGTGTATAATCCCCAAATATAGCGTAAAAATCTTAACCCTAAAGGCTTACTGAGTACTATGACCATTGAAATCTATAAAGAATTTACTTTTGAATCTGCACATAAGCTTCCAAATGTTCCAGCAGATCATAAATGTGGAAGGTTACATGGTCATTCATATAAAGTTAGACTTCACTTGATGGGAGAACCAGATCCGCATCTAGGTTGGTTTGTTGATTTTGGCGACCTTAAAGAGATATTTAAGCCTGTTTATGAGCAACTAGATCATAGGTACCTCAATGACATAGAAGGGTTAGAGAATCCTACGGCCGAAGTTATAGCGGTATGGATCTGGCATAAACTTGCTCATAACTTACCTCAATTAAGTGCTGTTGAGCTTATGGAGACATGTACATCAGGTGTCATTTACAGAGGGAAATGATCTTGAAAGTTCACTTAATAACTAATTGTAGCAACGGCAAACGAAAGCACCTTCAAAATAAAGTCTCTTTTGGTGATGTTCTGAATACAGAACATTCAGACATTAAAGATTGGGTTGATGCTATATCTAGTAATAAAAGTAGAGACTTGGCAATAAACACGTATGCAGGTGATCATTGGAAGGTAGCAAAAGACATAAATAATTACGGTGTGCCACTTTGGGTTCTATCGGCAGGGTTTGGTTTTATTTCAGGGCAAGATAATATTTGTTCCTATGATGCAACCTTCAGTAATAATGGAGAAAATGCAGTTCGTATTTTTTCAAATACGAATGACATTAACAAAGACAACATCACTTGGTGGGAACAATTACACTTAAACAGGTGTGATTCATACCAGCACGATATTAGCTCAATGGTTAGACACCACAAAAATGATAACTTCTGTATATCTGCCTCACCTCAATATTTGAAAGTAATTTTACCCGAACTTATAAAATTACAGGAATCCGGATATATTACTGAAAAAAATACAATTATTATAACTAGTAAAGTTGAGTTACCACAGAGTCTACAATCATTAAGGTTAATCGCAACAGAAGATTTTTGTGAATTGCTACAAGGAAGCAGAGTCTCTTTAAATATCCGATTAGCTAGATATTTGTTGAAGGATTTAAACTCCACTGATGATTTTATATGCCAAGTACATGAAAGGTACGATCGGTTACAAAAACGGTCTAAACCAGCTAAAAAATTTGACAGAGTTAAAGTTGATGACGTTCAAGTGGCTGATTATATCGTGAAAAAATTAAAAAGTGACTCTTCAAAAAGCTCTGCGACTGTGCTGTTAAATGCTTTTAGAAGTGACGGATTTGCTTGTGAACAAAAAAGGTTTGGGAAAATTTTCAAACTCACAAAGAGAACTTTAAGTGAAAAAAGTTAAATTTTACTTTCCTGACAGTCATGATTATGTTGACCCTACTTTTGACTTCGAAAAAGAAACTAATAATGAACACAGAGTTATCCAACGAGATGACAAATATGCTCATGAGATTTTTTCTCAACCTGTTTACGATGGAATCCTAGTATCTAAAGCGGTTGTAGATGGAATTAGTGGTGTAAAGGGCAAGTATTCTGTAGCACAAAGACAGCGCTTTTTTAGAGAAGGGATCTATCGCTTCTTCAGACTGCCAAAATCGTACTCAACAATCGGAGATTGTGGTGCCTTCACCTATGCAAATGAAGAAGTTCCTCCTTACTCCATTCATGATGTAGTCGAGTTTTATGTAAATGCAGGCTTTACCTACGGTATCTCACTAGATCACATTATATTTGAGTTTGCTAGCTCACAACTTGAGTCACATAAAAAATTCAGTAATGAACAACTACTTGAATGTAATAGAAGAAAGGAAATAACACTAGATCTAGCAAATAAGTTCTACAAAGAAAGCCTTTCAGAATCATTTAAGGCTTACGGAGTTGCTCATGGATGGGATCCTGAATCTTATGCCGATTCAGTTAGCCAACTTCAATCGATGGGTTATAAAAGAATCTCCCTCGGTGGTATGATTAAACTGAAGACACCAGATATTCTTTCCGTTCTCAAAAAGACAGCGGAGATTAGAAAAACAGATACACAGTTTCATCTTCTTGGCATTAATCGGTTGAACCATATTCAAGAGTTTGCTTCTCTTGGAGTTACTAGTTTCGACTCCACAGCCCCCCTAATGCAAGGGTTAAAAGACGACAAGTTCAATTACCATACCCATGCAGATGATTACACTTCCATTTCAGTACCACAGGTTGAAGCAAATAATTCCATGCGTAAACTTGTTGCTTCAGGTGCAGTTGACCATGACGAGGCTAAAAGGTTAGAAAAAGCTTCTTTGCAAGCCTTAATAGCCTTTGACAAAGGAGGCATAGAGCAAAACAAAGTCTTAGATATTCTTTGTGAGTATGAAAAGCTCTACAACGCTAAAAAATCACGCAGAGAAGCAATGGAAAAAGCCTTAACTGATCAACCATGGAAAAATTGTAAATGTAATGTATGTCGTGACCTAGGAATTCACATACTCTTGAAGAGAGGCGCCGGTCGTAATAGGCGAAGAGGATTCCACAATCTATATATTGCATACCAAAAGCTTCAGAAAGAGCTTTCCTTAATCAAGTAGGAATAATCGATGTCAGAAATTAGAGTACCAGCCTTGAAAATCAAACAAGGCCCAGATCGTGAACTATTTAGCTTTTCAGTTAAAGGAAAAGATATAGAGTCAATTGCGGCAATATCAAGAGTTAAAAGGCACGAAAATGAGTTAGTAGGATACCAACGTCCTGAAGTATCGACTCATATTCGCGAGATAAAAAGATACCTTGAATCAGATAACCCTATGATACCAAACGCTTTAGTTATTGCGTTTGATGATAGAGTAAAATTCGAGCCTATTAGCAACGATAATAATGAATTTGGATATTTAGTTATCCCTATTGCTGTTAATGACGAAGAAAAACCTGGCTGGGTAGTAGATGGACAACAAAGAGCTGCAGCTTTAAGAGAAGCTGAAATTGGCGATTTTCAAATGCCCGTGAGTGCTTTTATTACTAATGATGCGCAAGAGCAGCGTGAACAGTTTATTTTAGTGAACTCAACTAAGCCTCTTCCTAAAGGTCTTATTTACGAGTTACTTCCATACACAGAGACAAAACTAGCAGTTGCTTTACAAAAGAAAAGATTTCCGGCTCAACTGTTAGATAGACTTAATCATGGGGAGGATTCTCCTATGAAAGGAATGATTAAGACAGCGACAAACCCTAGTGGATTTATTAAAGATAACTCTATTCTAAAATTAATAGAAAGCAGTCTAAGTGAAGGAGCCCTTTATCGCTTTAGAGATCCTGAAACGGGTAAGGGAGATGTTGATAAGATGCTCGACCTGGTCTGTAACTTCTGGGAGGCGGTAGCTGATGTATTCCCTGATGCCTGGGGAGTTAACCCAAAAAACTCTCGCCTCATGCACGGTGCAGGAATCACTTCTATGGGTCATCTAATGGACGCAATTTCGGAACGATACCACAGTGAAGAGCGGGAAGAAGTCACATCTTACGCCCACTTCAAAAAAGATTTAGAGCAACTTAGTCAATATTGTAAATGGACCAATGGTTATTGGGACTTTGGTATTGATAAAAAAGTGAAGTGGAATGAACTACAGAATATTGGAAGAGATATTCAAATTTTGACAAATTATTTACTGAAAAAGTATCGAGCTGAAGTTTGGGGCTAAATAAAATTTCCTTTTTAGAATCGGGGCAAGGCCTCGATTCTATTGATGTAATACTACTATTTTTAAGTTCAGAAATGGCAAGTAACCTTGGATATAGAGAGGCCTAATCTAAACTAAACTAAACTAAACTAAACTAGACTAGACTAAACTAAACTAATACAACTAATACAACTAAACAGTTCCAACCACCAAAAAACTAGCTACATTTAACTCCACCTGTTGCCAGAGTCTTCGCAATGGTACTTTGGCTTTTATTGAAAGCTTGATATTAACGGGTGATGCCTCAAGCCACTCATACAGACTCATCAACTCGGACTCATGGCAGGTTTGCGCATAGTTCAGTACTTCACTAACTGTTTGCTCTTGGTGTTTCAAATTGCTGGTATCTAAAACTTCTACCAACATGACTTTTTGTGCATTGATGCTAGTGTCTCGCTCAAGAAGACTGTTTAACCAAGCCTTATCAACATAACTACCGACCTTTTCCGCAAAGCCTTCAATATTTAAGGTGTATGCCAAAATAGCCCATAGATACCAGTCTGATTCAGCCTCAAAAGAAGGTGTAATTGTTAGCAAAGGGCAAAACTCTTGTGCACTGACATAAAGAGAGGGCCAATCGATCTCAAAACTTTTTAGGGCTTCTTCATCCTCGCAAGACTGATAAACCAGCGCATTCATAATGGCTGTCACCACACCGCTAGAAATCACTTGGGACATCACGTTCCGCTCATGAGCAAAGCAAACTATGGTTGACCACTTCCGTTCTTTTTCAAGAAACATGAACTTCAACGTATCTTTGTTACGCCGTTCAAGATCATCTCTGGAAATAATTTCACGATAGTGTAACTCCATAAGATCGAGATCATTATCTTTATAAGCCTGGATAAACCCTTTTATCAACATTCCTATAGACTTATCAGAGTCTTGTTTAATGACCGGAGAACTCTCGAAACGAGAGATCATTTCCTCCAGTGCTGATTGCATTTGCTCAAAAGCATACGGAATAAATTTCCGGTATTTATCTTTGTCGAATTGAGTGTGTTGCTGACTCCATACTGCAACCTTCAAGAAGCCATGTGGCCATTGTTCAAGTAACACCGACTCAAACGGATACTCAGCCTCTTTACACGGTCGTGCGTACTTGCAACAAAACCTTGGCAGAGCACAATTAAGCCAATCTTTGGTGTGCTCCATCAATGTTTCAGTTTCGCATAAAACATAGAAGGTAGGGTCACTACTTTGTGGGTAACCAACCATATATTTTATCTTACCGGGCTTTAGAAGAACTGATTTTGCTAGGTCGACTTTATTCTTATATTTGCTTTCAGGCGTAATCTTGTTATCACCTTGAAAAAAACCAAGCAAAATTGACTCAATACCAGTCATCATCGTCCTCCGCACTTGTTTCCTTAGACAGCACTTCCTTAAAGTACAGGTCCTCATAGGTGTTTCTTTTTTCTGCAATTTGGGCAGGGTTAGTAGTATACGTAATACACTCGTAATTTACCGTTGCCCCAAAATAGGTGAAGTTCATTGACCCCCGGATCAAGGCGCAGTCGGTCAATAGTCCTTTTTCGTGGAGATCTTTCAGTTCAACCACTTTAAAACGAGAAGAATAATTGCAGAGGTTTTGCTCTAGTTGATGCATTTTGTCTCTGTTCTCTCTAATCGCTAATTTCAGCGTAGCGCCAGCCTCAACACAGTTTTGAAGAAGTTCGAAAAAATATACATGTCGATGTCCCCATTTCGGGTTAACAGCGTCAAAGTTTCCTGTCGTGTTATCTAGAACCGGAAAATCGGAAATCCAAGGGCTTAATATATAGATCACACCGGGGTTTAATGATTCCGCCACCAGCAAAGACGAAAGCAGATCCTTTATATGTGCTCGTCCAATAGCCTCTTTAGTTTCGATAGAGCGTTCATCTTGTACAATCATTGTAAAATGTCTCTCACTTCTACGGTCACATGAATCGAAGAGAATTGGGTTTGCAACTTAGTTATACGTGGATAAAACAGCATCTTGTTGTACTCCAGCATACTGACATTTAACTGGCTAATTACTGCCTTCACTGAGCCTCTTTGCTTATCAGTAAACACCAATATGCCTTTTCCATTAGCTTGTAAAGCATTTGACAGTGTACCTTGCCAATTACCACTCTCATCGTAGTTCACTAATGCTTCTGTACTTGTAATGACTCTCGACAGTAAAAGTCGCTCAGTTTTATTTTGGGTAGCGCTGAACTGGTTATAGAAGCCCAACTCTTGCTCGCGGATCATTGCTCCCCGCTGCCACATGCGAGACTGAATACGATTTTTCTCACGGTAAATATCGCCATAAGTCCCACCTTGTTTGGCCGCTAGTAAGTAGGATGCGATATGCAGTGGAATTTCCAGATCACTTTGTTCCTCATAGTCAGTCCATTGCTTAAGGAGTTCAACTAGTCGCTGATCTGATTGTTCATTCGCTCCACTTTTTAATACTCTCGAATATAAAACGCTTTCCCAAGTGTGGGTGGGTAATATGCCGAGTTTAGCGATCTGCTGCTTTAATTTTTTGGTATTTTCAGAACGTTCGGTCAATGATTGCGCGCTACGCACCTGATTAAGGCTGTCACGAAGTGTTACGCTACGTTGCAACTCATTTAGAAAATACTGCAGATCGAAATTAACCTGCTCGTATTCACCAATTTCAAAAGCATGTGTCAAATGGCCAAGCGTGCGAAGTGGGTCTTCCTTAAACACCTCTCGAAACTTAGTGATATAGCCAATTCCACCAACTTCATTTTCGTTGATCCAGACGTTGAGCACATCGCCATCCCAAAGATGATCCATGCTAAACGATTGTTCAGATACGTCTGAGACTAGCTTAAGAAACATTGCATTAATGCCACCGCACAAGGTTTGTCCTAGCAAATCTTTAGCCCAGGTGTAATAAGCAGGGTTCTCTGCATAATCAGGCTCAAGTCTTAATGCCCCTTTCATCTCATGCAGGTTGTTTTCTTCGGCAAAGTACTCGGTTAGGCGTCTGTGAAGATCTTGTTCTTCATCGTTTCCATCCGCGGTTTCCCTTCGCTGGAAAAGTCCGTTGATGACCCCGTTAGCAACTTGCTTTCCATCTTGAGAATAGAGGTACTCAAAGGTCCTTCCTAACGATTGCCCTTTCTGTTCACTCAAAACAAGCAAAGAACATATCAGGCACTCGAAAACCCAGTTTGCAAAGAAATAATTATCTTTGTAATTATCTGAATTAACAAACTCATACTGAAGGTATTGGTAGTACAAGGCTTTTTTATTTTGTTTGTGAAGAAGAATGTCCTTTATATCTTCTTCAGAAAACCTGAACGAAAACTTGGCGCTATCTACCCACAACTTGGTTCCAATAGCCGCAGGCTTGCCTTCAAGCGTCCAATTGAAATTAACATTAGCGTTATCACCACTAGAAAATGGAATACTCGCCTTTGCGCCAGTGCAGTAGCGCACGATCTCCAGAGGAGTCGAGTGGTCGTGAGTGAAAAACTCGATACCGCGCAGAACATTGTGCCACTCAGAATTCTCAGGTACTTCAATACGACTATGTGAATTAGGTTCTGATATATCAAAATGCCATTGCAGAACACTACTGCTTTTGTTACCAAGCGCCGGGTTAGTTGAGCGCTGAGTTCGAATAAACCTCGGCTGATATACCGGGATCAACTCACCATCAAACACAATATCTTCCTGGTGAACCTGCATACTAATACTGCCAAATGCCTCTTCGATATTGAACTCAACATCCAACGTCGTATCTGGTACTGGATTAAAGTCTGCTGGAATTAGCCAGTCCGGTACATTCCTTGATTTCACCGTATAACGCTTAGACATTCGGCCTGGCGCAAACTCTTTTAATGCTTGGAAGAAGGCCATTTCCTTGATCTCTGTGCGCGGTTCACTTTTGGTTGAGCGATCCAATGCAATAGTCAGTGACTGTGTATCCAGTGCGGAAAACAATTGCGAAGAAATATACTTCGGCATGGGGCCGGACTGCTTCTCAACTAAACCATCCCAACGCTTCCCTTTAGCCCCCCATTTAAACTGTAAGTTCTGCCGCAGTTCAGGTAAAAAAGACATCATTATCGAACGAGGCGGAGCCCACATTACCACTTTGGCCTGCTCATCACTGAGGGCAAGCGTGTCTTGTAGATATCTCGTCAATTGGTGCGTTTTTGCTTTTGATGCCATTACATCTGTAACGGCATCCTTAATGTCCTTAAGGCTAAGCTCATTCGCAAGTTTATCGCCTTTGTTGGTTCGGTTTGGCTCTTTTAGCACGGACCAAACATTCATACGCTTCAAGCTGTACTCTTTCACTAACCACTCTAACGTAGCGAGCGCAGCATGCATTTTATGTATGTGAGAGTTTTCAATTGGCAATCTTGTCGTTTTGACCTTTGGATCGATCAATTGCTCATACTGCTGAAATGCAATTCGATCCCTGCCAAAATCTGACAATATGGTATACATCCACGGACGCATACCACGGCGTCGACCAGATCGCCCCTTACGTTGTAAATAAGAAGCAACGTTACGCGGTGCTTTATGCTGAATAACAATGCCTACATCAGGGTCGTTATACCCAACTTCCAAAGAGGCCGTTGCGACCACCACATTGGCTGTTTGATTAACTCCACTGTCTTGGCTAGATGTCCTTTCGACCATTGTAGATTCAGACAAGTCATGGCCGATCTCATCAGCAGAAGACCAATCCAGTCCTAACACCTTTTGAAGTTCTTGGTCATAGTTTGGGTGGCGGGGTGAACGCAGATAAGCGAGTGGTGAATCATCCCCATATCTGGGTCTTATTTCACCGTAGAAATCTGTCTTACCTTCCGAATCTAGATAGTCGTTATAAAGGCGATTAATCACATCAAGGTCATCAGTAAACACAAACGCTTTCTGCCCAAATATGCCTTGAGATATGTTCTTATACATACCTTGGTGTCTATCCAGCATACGAACTCCCAGCATGGTTGCCTGAATCGTGGCAGATAACAAACCCGTTTGAGATGCAGGATCCCCGCGTAGCGCCAACATGTATTCAGCGCCTTCTTCCTCTAATTCATGATCGAATGACTCAACCAATTCGGTAAAGTGGGACTTAGTTCCGGTCAGATCTGCAAAAAAGTTCTTCGCGTCTGCCAAGGTTGCTGATAAGCCTACAAAGTGCGGTTTGATACCGCTGAACTTCATCCAGCGTTTAAGAAGGTAAGATGTTTGAGCACCAGTGCTCCCTTCATAGGTATGTACTTCATCTAACAACACCAAAGGAATCGATTTTTGATCTCGAGTGATACCGAAAAGATGATTGAAATAGCCGTCACTAAGACGCTGATTGAGCATTTCTGTAGTAGTAAAGAGGATATCCGGCGGTGATTTACTCACGCGTTCTCTTGTCGCCAGAATTTCGTCTTCCGCCAACACTGTGTTACAGGATAGGCAAACAACCTGTTTAGTGGCTTTGCGGAAACTAAGTGCGCCACCACAATGCTTGCCATTTGGTTTTTGTGGGCACACCATTGCTTCAAAAACAGCACCGTCTTGGGTGAAATTTTCATAAAACGAATCACCATAGAAAGTGCCTATGGATATTTTTCGCCGACCTTTAGAAAGCAGGTAATCATCAAGTTTGCGCGCTTCTTTATAGGTTTCTGCAAACTGATCCTTCAGCAGTTCCTTTCGGGGATAAATCGCTAGAATTCGAACACGAGCCTGAACATCTTGAAGTAAGTTGGCCGCCAACTTGGTCATAGCTGGAAGGTAGAAAGACAGCGTTTTACCACTGCCTGTTCCAGCACACACGATCGTCGCGCTAGAATCTTTAGAACTCTTGTATTTATGCTTATCAAACTTTTCTAAAATACGCTCAGTTGAGCGCACCTGAAAACCAGACAACTTAAACCAGGCATCTCCATTTTTTAGAAGATTGCTGAGTATTACCTTCTCATCTGCTGAACTAAATAATCGGTTTTGTTCCCACTTATCAATCAGCGTTTTAGCACGGTGATCTCGCTTTGGATATTTACGCGCCCGCTTTAAGAAGCGAAAGTCAGAGATTAGGGGTTTGGTGTCTTCCGGACCCTTATTTCTAAACCACTGGCGTGAAAGCACCTGAAGTCGAACGGTTTCAGCCATTCTTGAGCGGTATTTCCCAGAGTCGACTTCAAAGATAAAGCGACGACTTTTCAACGCATCAAAATACTCATCGATAAAAATATCGTTGATACCGCACTCTCGGATACTTTCCCGAACCTCAGATTCAGTTGAAGATACATCGACATCCCCCCAAGCTAAAAGCTCAGACTCTTTATTCTCAATCCGGTCAAGTGCTTCAATCAGTTTTTTGGTATCCACTAAATCACTCTCTAACGCGTCTTAATAACTAAGCTATTCAACTTGTTATTATCTTTAAGCCATTGCATGACCTCAGGTGTCAGCAGTGAAACAAGCGCGACACCACCTATGCGGTTCAACTCATCGAACAGTTTCTTCACACCGTCAGGGAGATCTTCAGTATTCATTTCGCCTTTTAATTCAGCACACTTTTGTGCGAGTTGCTGAATACGAAGCAAACTAACGGGATCGAAATTAAAAACTTCAACTTGTTCATCAAAGTCCTTTTTTGTCCTGACATATCGATCGTGGAGTTCTGCGTTGCCATGCACTTTTTTCTGCTGTTCCAATATGAACTCATCTACCTGCGCAAGGCTTATTTTCTCTTCAGACCAATCACGCCACACTTGTTGGTGAGTATCCGAATACAATTTCGCTGTTTGCTTCAGCGCCTCAGTTAATGAGTAGAGTGTGTTTTTTTCATCCGATACACTTTCGTGTTCGACTTCCAACCAGAGTGATTTAAAAGCCTGTAGATTCTCTGTCGTTTGCAGCAAAGCATCCACGCCTCCTTCAACAAACAGATCAACATCTTCAATATTTTTCAGACACTCATGCTTTCTGGCTTCGCTTTCTATCCCTCTGGCCGCATCATCTATTCGCCCTGAAATTGTCTTCAACGAGTCTTTTATACCTTCCAGACTGGCAGCATCGTTATAATAAGCAACCTCTTGCTGCAGTTGTGCAATTTGCGCTTTAAGACTCATTCTGCTCTCCTAATGCCGCTAGGCTTGCATCTAGCACGGTCAAGCGACCGTTGATAGCTTGCTTATACTGTTCAACCTTGGTTGAACCATTCTCGTGATTAAATTTCTGAATCATTTTGATAACAGGAGGCGAGATTGCTTGCCAGTCTTCGAGTACCTCTTTCCACTTTTTCAGTTCTTGACCACTTATCTTATGCAGTAACTTCAACGGGTCATTACTGACTTCAAGTCCCAAAACAGACTTCGGCGTCTCCGAGGTTACGATTTTTTGTAACCCTTTAACCCGGCTACGCACTGTTGCTAGTTGGACATGGTACTTGGGTCTCATCTCGTCGGGGATCTGTTTGTAAGTTAGATCTAATGACTCCAGCAGTTCAGTTAACTGTGCTTTGGTTTCCGTTCCATCCAAATACTGAGCAAACAGTTGCGCCTCGGTTTTCAACTCACGAATAATAGGTGACAGGTCGGAGGTGCTACTGGATACTTCATTTACTTGCTTGAAGGCACCTTGGAAATCAATCGGGTGTATCGCATTATTCGCCCCTACTAAGACAGTACGTAGCCACTTGGCACGGTTGCTATCCCAGCCTTGAAGCCATCTGTCTAGCACTTCTTTATGTCTGTCATTGATAGGATCGGCCAATTTGTCCCTGATGTGCTCTGAGCTAAATACGAGGTTACTGAGCCTCTGAGGCTTAGCCGATAAATCAACGCCAAGATTTTTTGCTAGCGCAATTTGCTGCTCTAAAGGCCCTACACCCGATTGTTTAGCAACTCTCAAGCAAGTTTGCATCGCCGATGGTACCCATTTACGCGCAAAATCTTGATAATGAATGTAATCCTCAAAACCTTCTGGGTAGCCCCAACCTTTTGCTTGACCAGCTTTGGACTTTTCCGTTGGATTGTTTTCTGCAAAGCGTAAAATGGCCAACATCTGCCTTTTCAAATCCAATGACTCAAGCGAGGCGGACAGTTCACTTGCTTCGAAAGCATTCACTACCTTCTTGTTGGAATTGTTGGTAGCTGACCCCGGAACACCAATATTGATAATCGAGCGTTCTTTTAGGGTAAATTCAAGCAAGCTCTTATTCTCTTGTGCCCCCCACTTATTCGATTTATCAACGGAGTAGTCAGCGAAACCTTTATGGTGTTCCAGCATTTGGTACAGGCCTTGTCGCAACTGATTACTCGACCCCTGATCTAACTGCGCTATACCCGCAAACCACTCTTCTACTCTTTTCTTCAAGGGATCTTGCGCAGGGGGAGTCTTGGTTTCCGTTTTTTGGGGTGTTGTCGGTATTTCTTTTCTAGACTTAACAGGCGTTGGAGATGCTTCGATGACAGTGATTGTCCCAGTAGACTCCACGGTAGCATCTTCTTCAAACATTGATGTATCAAGACTAAATACAAAGGCCTGACCGGCACTTATTTGCGCAAGGTTATCCTTAGCGGTATCCGCGTCCGTATACAAGGACATAAAGCCGACAAGTCGCTTTGCCATCTCGGTATTCGAAATGTTGAGTAGGATTTGTTGTGCAGTTTCGTCATGACGAAACTCACTTAACAGGTTTTCAAACCAGGCACTCGGATACTCTCCTTTTTGGAAACTCTTGTTGTGATCACGAAGTATGGCTAGCAAAACGTGTTGGATCGCGACACGTGGATTGAAGCGATGACGCCCGCCACTAAAAACATGCTTTTGCGCCAGTTTCAAAATAGCCTGTCTATTGTAAGGAAACAGCGAAATACCATTTGGAGAACAACCAAATTCTTTAAGGATTTTTTGGTCAGCGTCATTTAGTTCTTGGTTCCAAGCAGGAATGCCTTCACTGACTTTCGTTTCATCTGCAAACTGCGCAATACCTGCTAAGCCATGACGGGCAGCATTGATATATCGAGCACAAAAATCCAGAACATCGTCACCGGTAAAAGTTAGTTGCGGGAATTGCCGAATGTCATTATCTGACGGTAAGCGCCATTCATAGGTTCCCCGCGTCCAAATCGTGCTTCTATGACTTTGATAACTTTCCAGACCATCTGTTGCTGCGATGACAGACTTCATACGGCATAGGACCTGCTCGCCATCGTCTTGATCTTGCTCCAACAAACTCTCAATCAAAACGTCATCAATTGCGGAAATAGCAGCAAGGTCTTCTACCAGCACAACCAAGGTCTTATTTTCAGCCAAGAGGTGCTTACGGATCTCTTTAAACAAGTCCTGGAAGCTACCGGAACTAAATCTAAATAACCGGTTAAACATTAGTTTACATGCTCGTTCTATCGCTTGATTAGTAACGACCGCTGCCATTTTGCGTTTAGACTCGTCAGACTCTAACTGCAGGTTCGCATATGCAGTTTTTGCCTTGCTACCAAGATGAACGGATATCTCATCACTGGATGAAAACAAAAAGTCTCTATCAGACAACTCAAAATGATCGCTTAATATATCCGCATAACTCTTACTTTCAATTAATCGCGATACACGGTTAATAATAACTGACTTAGGTCCTGAAAATTTCTCCTTAATATGTGGATCAGCAAAAAAACGATCAAGTTCAGTAGCAAAATTAATTTGATTCCGGATTTGAGCTCTCTTTTCAGACGTTAATTTTCCCTCAGTCTGAAGTGATTGGCCTTCTTTTTTTAGTAATTCTGGCTGGGATTTTAATGCCTCATTAATGTGCGTAAATAGTAAGTCTCGGGTCGATTCCTCGCTTAGTGAGTTACTCACCTGACCAATACGCTCACGGGCTTGCTCGAAAACCTCACCTTCTAGCCCTTTTAACATGATATTCAGCACTTGAGAGAGACTGGCATTTTTGGGAACACGAATAATGTGCCAGTTTTCTTCGATGGCCTTCGGGTGCGTCTTCGCTACAGCATGAAGCCAACGAATAAGGTGTGACTTACCACTGCCCGACTCACCTAAAAGCGGAATGATGTCATGGGTATTAAGCAGTCTCTCTAATAAGTCTTGCTGGGTTTTCACCTCTGGTGTCTGAGAACCATACTCTGTAGAAATCAATTTTGTCGGATGGTGAACAGCAACCAGAAGTTTGTCGCTTAATCTCTCAGCTTCACTCAGAATACAATCGCGAACATTGGCTTCGGTAGGCCAGTAAGCTTGAATACTCATCACGCTACCTCACCAACAAATTGAATGTGTGTCACTTGCTTTACAGCAGATGTAGGGAGACTTAAATCAAAACGTACAGTACTGTCTGAACGCACTTCCAGCCGAAGCAGTTTCATATTTTCAAGTCGGAATAAGGCTAGGCTCAACGCAGATGACATTAGCACGTTTCCATCGTTAAAGTTCATAGAAGGTCGCATTGTGTTCAGATACTTAGGAAGCGAATCTTGATAAGGCCCTGTATCAAAGATTGGAAGTATGTGGTTTAACTTGTCCAGAAATTCCTGAATTGGCAAGGCAGATTGGTTTTTAAAAATATCATTCAAGTACCACATTACAAATCTTGTTGGGTCAACAATATAAGTATCTTTTCCTATGACCTCCAAGAAACCGAGAAGATGGCCGTAGTCCATAACACCAGCTTCTTCTGACTTATTGAAAGTAATTCTGATATCGCCACTTTGAACGGCACCTGACATCATTTCGCGAGCTTTGCTTTGGGTAAGAAAATTCTGGTTTTGAAAATTTGACTCTTCTTGATACAGGAAAAAGCACATGGCAAAGACAAAAGTACTGAAATCCCGTGATAGTTCTGCGTTATTTCTAAACTCATCCAGTGTTATGCGTAGATTACCATCAGGGTAGTAATGGCGAGAGATCACGTCCAAAACGCGCTTAGGCAAGTTCAAGGGGATGGCCGTAAGGTCATTGCTGCGGTAACCTTTTTCACTTCTATCATCAACTTCAGAATCCCACAGACCATATTCAGACCAAAACTCCAAAGACTCAGTCATTTTATCTTTTGCGTTGGTATTTATGCTATAAGTTCCTGAGTCATCCTTCTCATTTCTCAAATAGAGAGACTCTGGCATTGCAGCGCCTAGTAATTGCGAACGTGGGAAGTATTTACCTAGGTTTTTGGTGCGATATCTCGCCAGCAACTCATCGATGAGTTGTAGCGTCGGGATATGACTGCCTCGGTTTGCGTTATTTATAATTGCCATAATTATGAATTCACTATATATGTCAATGGTTGTATGGAGTTATCCGACTCCCACCATCTACGATAAGGATGAGCAGGGTCGTTGAGACATGAATTTGCGACCAAAATATTCGAGTACTTCTCTAGCCATTCATCTGGTAATTTTGGCACTTCAAGGCCGTTAATATTGTCTTGGATAATAAACTTCGGGTAATCATTAAGCGCGCATTTGTCGTTTAAATAGTCTGAAAGTGGAGAATAGAACCAAACAAGGAACTTAAGATGGTTTAAATATGGGTCCGCATCTTTAAGGAATTGTTCAGAGCACACAAGCATATCAACTTTACCATCAAGCAGTGCTCGTCTGAATGCTTTAATAATGTCCTCAACTGTCTGAGTCAAAGGTTCAAAATAGTACAATCTATTTTCAGGGTAATCTTCAGTTGGTTTTGTTACGCGAATACTCTCACCCACGAGAGAAAGTCGCTCTGGGGTATTATTGGCCACATCACAGGTTCCACATGACTTGATAGGCATGTACCCATCTAGTTGGTAACTCTTTTGCAAGATTCCGCAAAGTTTGGCTTGGCCATTTATCCAACTCAATAAGTAATTTATTCGCTGGCGTTCAATAGCAATTTCACGCCTGCGATGGGGCTCGACAATACTCTCCCATGTTTCTTCAATAACATGTCGATCATGCAAAGTTTCAACTAAAACCTTACCTGAAAAATCTTCCCAAAAAGCAGGCTGTTCTTCCTTGTCACTCGGCATATCTGACAGTTCTGGATAGGAAAGCCGAATGAGGCCTGCACGCTGCATCATCAACAGTGTTTTCCAGTTCCAGATTTCATTAGCGTCAGTGTTCCGCTCGATATGACTCGCCTGAGTGCTAACGCGAACTTGATAAATGCCTTCTGACACTTCACTTCTGTGACTCCACATAGATTGCCAACGTGCATAACCAATTTCTGCACTGATTTTTTTATTTTGGCTTTGACGGTTCAACTGCTTCGCATGGTAAATCACTTCACAATAAGCCGCTTTACCATCGCGCCCACTACGGCCAATTTCTTGGTAGAACGAATCGATATTTTCACTGATGCCCGCATGAATAATCGTACGCACATCACTTTTATCCATACCAACACCAAAGGCTGAAGTCGCAACGACAATATCGACACTATTTTCGCTCCAATCACGAATGATACGATTTCTTTCCTTGTCGTTAGTTTCACCGGTAAATAGGCGAAGTCGCGCAATGTCCAGTGCAGTTAAGCGATTATAAAGGTCAGCACAATCAGCTTTTGTTGCACCATATACAATCAGAGGTTTAGGGCTAGATAATACCTTGCCGATGATATCGTCAAAATAGGTATCCTCAGTCACTTTTGTCTTCTGCGTAATCAACTCTGGGCGTAGAAATGCACCATTAACTAAAACAGGATGTTTCCCTGGCTGACCAAAGAGTGTAATGATGGTCGTTAGTGTTTGCTCGGAGAATGTCGCTGAAAGGAAAACAGTTCTAAACACTCCGCCCATCTGTCTTAATGAATTCAAAAAGGCGCCTACTTTTTGAAACTCAGGGCGAAACGACTCTCCCCACGTATCAATAAGGTGAGCTTCATCAAAAATCACATTCTTCAGTTTTCCCGATTTTGTCACTTTAAATAGTGTTGGTAGGAGTCCGCCAACCATCGACTCAGGAGAGATAAACAACACCCTTTGTTGACCAGACAAAATGTCCGCTTTTATGCGAGTTTTCACATCCGGTTTCAGATCGCCACGCCAAGCATATTCTGATGCTGTAGGAAAACCCATGTTTTTGACAAAGGATGTCATTCTTCTAGCCTGATCTAATGCTAGGGCTGTAGTTGGCACCACAACGACGCTTAACTCATCCGTTTTTGAAAATGCGGTCAGGGTCTCTGTCACTAGGGTTTTTCCGCACCCTGTTGGCAGATTAATGATAATCGTAGCTCCAGACTCTGAAGAGAGTGCAGTCCTCACAGCTTCCTGCTGGGCTTGACATGTATAAGTCGAATACGGCAAGTTTAAGTTTTTCAGGATCGGGTCATGCGCCGGCTCTACGGAGTAGCGCTTTTTATTCAGCGCATAAACTGGCTTTATATACTTTGACAAAGCCCCGAGATCCAGAACTACTGACATTGATGCTGCATCAAACTTCAAACCACATTTCAGAGCAATCTTAAACTGTTCTGAGGTCGGTCTGATCCCGAAGAAAAGGCTAGATTCGTTACCCTTGTTATCGCCAGCGAGCAAATCTTTAACCAAATACCAAAACTCATTTAAACTCAAATCGGAAGAGTCTAAAGCTCGCAATAATCGATTCTTAAACTGCGTGTCATTGAACACTTCAATGTTGCTGACGAGTTCCGATTTTTTCTCTATTGGGTAAAACTCCCAAAAGCGCATTACGAAAGCCCTCCAAAGAGGAGTACATACTTGATAGTTAAAAGCGTGGTTTTTGCTGTAATATCGTCAGTCAACTCTGCGCCTTCATAAAACGCTTGAACCGCATCAGCTTTACTTGCTTTATGGGCCGCATCTAGCGCAGTATTAAAGCGTATCTTATCTATCTGTTGTTCGACTAACGCCCAAATATCAACTAATTCCTGTTCGCCCGAAATTGTAATATTGGTGTCTTTATAATTAACCGGTTGCTCACCATGATACACGCGAGTGCCGCCACTGCTATATGGTGCGGTAATCAGCGTATTGATGATCGGTGTTGATTCCTGCTGGCCAGTTTCTGTATACACAGCAGAAGTCACGGTAGGAGGCGCCACAGAGTCCAACGCAATTTGCTCGGATTTCGATAAACTTTCTGCTTCAACTAACCATTGAGGGATGAAAAACAATTTCGGCTCAATGTTTCCACCTATCTGACGGATTATCGCACTGCTATTGCCAAACGGAGATGATTTTGAAACATCCGCAATAGCATCTACGAATGGTTGACCATACCGTAGAGGGTAGCTTCCATTTTCAACACAACGCCTTCTCGAAAACGATAATGCGCGAGTTACGGGAGCTATGTAAGACGAAGACTCAAAGTCTATGCCTACAATACACTTACTTAGCAGGGTGGATGACCGCAACTTGGTTCTTCCTGACTGGAAGCGAAAACGGTACAAATCTTCGCCTTCTTTTTGCCTGTCAAAGAGAATCCCCTCTGTAATCCATTTACTTAGTGCATTCGACTCTTCAAAAACTTCGTCAGATTCGCGCAGTTG
Organism: Shewanella sp. 3_MG-2023; assembly: GCF_030548765.1. NCBI lineage: Bacteria > Pseudomonadati > Pseudomonadota > Gammaproteobacteria > Alteromonadales > Shewanellaceae > Shewanella > Shewanella sp. 3_MG-2023. The sequence goes on from NZ_JAUOSH010000046.1 coordinate 28,422, forward strand.
GATTAAGATTTTTTCTGCTTTTTCAGCATCAAGATCAACTGTCGCCAATTTCGCAATTATCTCTCTACTTCGGTAGATCTCTTTTGTGCATATTTGCAAGTCAACAATCGCATACTCTAGGGCAGCGTAACCTTTCTCACGAATATCCGGCCAGATCTGCAACTCTAACTTCTGGTCTATCTCATCTTGGATATTGGCACGATAGTATTCGAAACAGCCTACACCCTCTTTCAACACTTCAATCCACTTGCTATAAAAAGTGTCTCGTTCGGGGGCCAAAATAAAGGTATCAATGGGGCTAACACCTGTAGATAAAGCACTATAGCGATTTAAGCGCCCATTTCGCTGTTCTAATCGGCTAAGCAAAAGAGGCATACTGTAATGAACTGACAGACGCTTTTTACCTTGCAGGTTTAAACCATCTTCCCCTTTCTCATCACACACTAAAACTCGTATTTGATCATCTGAGTTGAACGCAATAGCATCTTTGTCACTATGACGTTCTACACCCACATCTAACTGCGTTGATAGATACTGATACACGTTGTCTGCAGTCTGTTTTTCGCCACAGAAAATTATTGCTTTGCCATCTTCATTTGCAGTTAGCCATTCATCTACTGCCTTGTTCAGCGCCGCATTTTTTTGGACTTGTTCATCTTCGGCCTGTGCCAACATGTGCAGCCAATGTTCAACTTCAATCTCTGATAACTCATTTTTTGCCAGATACGCCCTAATTTTGCCCGCGAAGCACAATGGACTTGTCAACAAAGCCTCTGACCATTGTTTAAAGTCAGAGACGGGTAATGTGAGAAATGACCCGTGATCAAAAATGGCTTCACTACGGTATTGCTCAAAAAGTTCATCCAGATAAGGCCCCTCTTCCGGCGCGCGCCAATGAATCAACTCTGCTGGATTCAATCCTGGGAAGAGAGCCTCAATTTCGCTGTTTTGGGCCGTCTCGAAGCCCGTTGCACGTGAATTTCGCAACATTTTGTAATCGTAGAGATACTTTCTCCCCAGATGATCAGCAATTACTTTGATCGCTCCGTCACGGGCAACTGAGTCTACTTCCTCAGCGAACATATCCACCAGCGGTCTCAATACAACGCTAAGCTGATATAAATCATCGTCTTGTAAATCAAAGCTTTCGAGATCATCCAGCGCACTATCTATCAAACCATCATCATTTTCTGGCTTGAAGATACGGTAAATTTCTCTGAGTCGCCCCTGTTGCGGTAAGGTCTGATTAAATGTTTCTATTGCTTTGTCGTTAAGCGGAAAATGTTGATGATTGAGCAGATGCAGAAGAGCAAAATATGCTGATTTGTGACCAGCCATTGGCGTTCCTGTCAATAGCAAGGAGATCTCAGCTTGTTGCGAAAGTTCAGCAATTGCACCAAACTGCGTAGTTTCCTTAAACCTGCCGCTGAAAGGGAAACTTGAAATCTGGTGTGCTTCATCCACAACAACCATTGAAGGGACATCTGAGTACATCAGTGCTTCGGTAAAAGAACAAATATGGATCTTAGGTTCTATGTTATCAGGATTCGTATTAAGCAGATCGCCAAGATGGAATCGCGTTGATAGTTCTGTTTGCCATTGTCCAACCAAGGAGGGAGGGACCAAAATCAACACACGGCTATCATGCCCACGCTCAAGGACATGTTGACGAATGATAAAACCGGCTTCGATTGTTTTCCCTAAGCCTACCTCATCACATAACAAGTATTTTTTTTCTGTGTCTTTGAGCACTTCGTAGACAACGGCAAGTTGGTGCTTCTCTAACTCCACGGAACTTGAAATCAGCGAAGATATGGAACGACAAGACCGTCTTTGTTCATAATAGTCTTGATAGAATGCTGATAACACACCGCAAATATACGGAGATGACGTTGCTTGTCCTTTTAAATATGCAAATGGGTTGTATTCGTTTTCTGGATGAGCATTTGGGACAAACAACTCAGTAAAGTCGAAAACATCACGCATGTTACTGGAGAAGGTAACCAACGCTTTATTGCCTGGCCTTTCACCATCATAGTGACCTATTTTCCATGTTTGCGAATTGGGAAACTGAACGAATACCTCTGCTCTAACCCCCAAAGATGTAACCACCTCTAGGTCGCATAAAGCTACGTCAATAAGATTTGCATACGGAGTCAAGGGTGAACAAAAAAAACCTACAGTTGCAGTCATCGAGTTTGAATCAATAGACTTAACCTTACCTATCCCTTTAAAAACCTGGGAAGTAGACACTAAAGAACCAACAACAAAATTCATCATAATATCAACAACTTAATTTAACATTGAGGTATATAAGAGCTTATCAGCACGTATTAAATCCGACTTATCATCTCGAAGTTGCACCTTTACTGTTCAAGTACTCTTCTAAACCACGCACCCTCAATAAGCAAGATGGACAATCACCACATCCATCACCTATAACGCCGTTGTAACAGGTTAAAGTTTCATTACGGATCAACTCTAAACTTTGGTACTTATCAGCAAGTGCCCATGTTTCAGCCTTATTTAACCACATTAACGGAGTAGAGATAGCAATATCCCTATCCATTCCTTTACATAAAGCCTCTTGCATAGATTTAACAAATTCATCTCTACAATCGGGATAGCCAGAAAAGTCAGTCTCACATACCCCCGTGATAACAGTATCGGCACCGACTTGATATGCATAAATCCCAGCAAGAGTTAAAAATAAAATATTGCGGCCTGGAACAAATGTATTTGGTAACCCATTGTCCATAAGTTCATGTGAAACAGGAATATCATCTCTAGTTAATGCAGATACGGCTAATTCATTAAGCATTGTGACATCTAGTACTTTATGACTAGTTATATTTAGCTTTTTAGCTAAACTTTTGGCCACTTCAATTTCTTGACTATGTCTTTGTCCATAATTAAAAGTTATGGCATGAACCTCTTTATAAATGGCTAATGCTTGAACTAAGCATGTTGTGGAGTCTTGACCGCCACTAAATACGACAACAACTTTGGACATAAACTTTCCTGCTTTATTTGCTTCCTTTTAAATCAACTTATCACTTGTATATAACTAAATAAATAATATTTATTTAGTTATATACAAAATCGTGATTCAGGCAATCAAATGTGAAAATGAAGTAAAGATAAGTATTTATACAATAACTTAATTACGTGTTCTTTGAGCACAAAAATCTGAAGTCATTTATGCCAACTTTAATCGTTTGTAGTTCGTATAATTTCGACTTTCATATTGTTAATTTATATTTATGGCTTATTGTCTTTTTTGTAAAAGATTGAACTACCCTTGTATCAAGAGGGCAAGAGAAGCGGCATAGTTTGGGCGCTTAAGGAAGTTAGAGCAGGAAGCATTTACAGTGAATTTATTGCCTACTTAGTGCAAGTTGTTGAAGATGATAGCTATAAAACACTTGTTGAAAGTGGTGTTTATGATGCTGGTAAATGGTTATTAAGTGAGGGGGGTTAAAGTTGCATTTGTGACTATACCCACCCTTCTAATCGCAAATAGAACAAGAAAACAAAAAGAGAAATTACAACAAGCAGAAGTAACTAATGCAGAGAAAGAACAAATTGAAATTTCACCAAATGTAGTCGACTTTCGAGCGAATGAGCAGTTAGCTAAAAAATGGAAAGGAACAAAACATTAATCACACATTTTATTTAAACTGAAGCTAGCTCAAAAACGAAGACAATCTTTTAAGCTTAATAATCAATTATATAGATTATTTTAAAGCAATTTTCACAAAAAGATTGTCTTCGTTGAGTTCAAATAGTCTTCGTTCGAATTTCATCATTACAACTAAACCGCCATCCCAGCTGCGAAGCCAGACGACCAAGCCCATTGAAAGTTGAACCCTCCGAGCCAACCACTGACGTCCATCACTTCACCAATAAAGTACAA
>NZ_JAUOSH010000047.1:0-29609 GCF_030548765.1 Shewanella sp. 3_MG-2023
TATGCTTTCGTACTGATTAATAGTGGCCATTCGCAGGCCAAGCCGCACAGTTCAAAGCATTGGTAACCAAAGGAGAATTGTTATAGCTTTATGCTTTCGTACTGATTAATAGTGGCCATTCGCAGGCCAAGCCGCACAGTTCAAAGCATTGGTAACCAAAGGATAATTGTTATAGCTTTATGCTTTCATGATAATGACCATTTGCAGCCAAACCACACATTTCATCATAAGCTGTTTGATATACCACATTAGCCCTGGAATAATAATGGCTTCGCAGCAGCGTCTTAGCCTCTGCGAGTGAATTAACTACTGTGCAAGCGCTGCCTGCTGTCAGTCCTGAAAAGTTATTATCCGCATCCACTACGCCCACCAGATAGTGAGTCGAATCTGCCACACCGATGATCGTTGGCTGACTGTCGTTATACACAGACTGCTCGAAGGTATTCAGCCCATGTTGACTCGTATCTCTTGGGTTATTAACGGCTTTATTTATACTAGGCATAGTGGTTCCTCGGATGTAATAACTGATGCTTAAAATCAAGCTTCATTAACTGCAGCGACTAACTGCGGCAATTTAAGACTTAATGACTGCTCTCAGCACTGAGTTGTTAAATAAATTACGTTCAATGTCCAAAAATTGTTCACTACAATGACTACAGCCACAGTCACAATCCCTTTTTCACCCACACTTAAAAGTAAAATTGTTACTGAAATGTTTACAACAATAGCCAATATATATCCCGCCCCGTAGCACTTGAAAGCGATTCCCTTCCCAAAGTGGCTCCCACACACATAAGTAATTTGTATAATTTCTAATTTACTGAAAATATTGAATAAATTATGGCAACCTAATATATAAATTTAACGAAACCATGAATTAATAGTCACTTATTTAGCGATTAAACAACCTGTTAACTCGGTCACATTAACAAGCTAAATACCTTTAGGTAACAACCAAAACAGAATCATTACTTGATTTAGATCAAGGTCTAATTAAAACCCTAAGTTAGAGTAAAGACTCTAAAGTAGAGTTATTACTCTAACTTTGGATGTTGAAGATCTATTCGAATAAGAACTAAACAAAAACGTGAATTTTTTTGAACATAGCTCCATCAGTTAGGAGCTATAGATTGCTAAATAACATGCTCTCGGAGGCATTATGGACATCCCAGTCTGGCAATATTTCGTATCAATGACAGGTTATATTGTTTTATTACTCGTTTTGGTTGAAGGTATGCGCCGAACACCAAGATTAACCGCCGCTTTTTGGCTACTTTCATTAGTGACAGCCCCACTATGGGCAGATCAACTTGACGGATGGTTCCGTTGGGTTAAGACGGTCAGTGTATTAATCCCCACTGCAATTGTTGTTGGTGGTGCCCGTATCGCGTGGCTATATCATCAAAACCCACACAAGGTGCTGGCTTTTTTCCGCGGCGACTGGGTGTTAAAATTTCTATATGCAGTTTTAGTGTTAAACATTGCAGAAGCCACATTAAAAGACTTTGCTACAGCAAACTACTTTAACGCAATCTGTGGTGTCATTCTTTGTGTCACTATTCCTTTCCCACGCTACAAAAATGGTAAACGTGTCTATTGGGTTATCGGTAAAGACAAACCAAACGACTTACTGTTTTATTCCACAGCGGCATGGAACTTCCTCTATACCACCTGGAACCTAGCCTTTGTATTCGGTGAGAGCCCTGCGTTCTTCGCAAGTTCATTCTGTATCTTGATGGCGGCAGAGCTATACCCATTAATCAAAGGTCGACCAGAGCTTTACATAATCGCGCGTGTTTACACCTTGGCATTCCACCTACTGATCCGCGCTAACAGCGACGTGTTTGTACCACTAATGGATTCAAGCAGCTGGGCCAACGATAACGTGCTGTATTACTGGGGCGTCATCAACCTTGCTTTACACGTTCCTTTCGCAATTTGGTACTTCACCATGCAGAAGAAAAATGGTGAACCACCATTTGGTGAAAAGTCTCCACCACCATTAGTCAGCGAATTAGAAGATGATCAAACGGCTCAAGATAAGAAATTAGCAACAGCCTAATCACCTCCAACCGAATACCACATCGGTATTCGGTTAATACAACACGAGACGTTGTTATGAAACATAAACTAATAACACTATTTAGCGCGGTTTTTGCGTTAATGATGGTAAGCATCACCAGCGTAGCTAACGCTGATGACGCCATTAATCATCAAGTAGAAACTCAGCCGCTACCAGGGCAAATATGGCAAGGCACCAGAGACGGCAAACCCGGCGAAGGTAGCTTGTTTTATCGAATGGAATTTGCTGAAAACAATCTTGTCAGTGTCACTAAACAATCTGGCGGCTTTAATAAAGTCGAAACCCAGCGTTGGCAGCAAACTGCCACAGGTGTGGTGATTAGCAGCCAAGCGGGTGATGAGATTAATGACTTTGATGGGGCAACATTAACTTACGTTGACAGTGAAGAAATCCGCTTCACCTTAGCAGACGATGGCTTCAACATTCACAAATGGTATGAATACCGCGCTTATGGGCATGTATTACTGGTGCTATTTGGCTTAATTGCATTAAACGAAATGTGCCGACGCTACAAATGGAGTAACTACGTTTTTTGGTTCATCTTACCCATAGCGCTTATTCCACTGTGGTCAAGCTATGAGATCACCTACTGGTTCAAATGGGTAAAACTGTACTCAGTTGTTGGTGCTGCAGCCTTATTTACCTTAATCCGCTTTACCAAAGTCGGTGATATGAAATGGGCAAAATTCGGCGCTGCTGCATTCCTCGCGATTAATATTTCAGAAGCGGTAATGCAAGACTTCAGTATGGGTAATCTTGCCAATATCCTCAATGCAACTGGTGGTGTGCTATCTATTATCACCCTTGCAGGTTGGGCGAAAATTTTCTCAGACAAAAGTAAGCAGCAAGACATGATTTGGCCAGCAATGACCACATTTTGGATTATCGCCTACGACGTTTGGAATATTGTGTTCGTTTACCTCAATTTCCCAGGCTCTGCGACGGCGCAAATGATGGTGCTAATCGCAGCAACATTACCAGCGCTATTCATTAAAAAAGGCACTTGGTTACAGGCTCGAGCATTCACTTTAGCAGGCTCGTTCATGTACTACTTCAGCTGCCCATTCATGTACGAAAGTAACGTGGTTCCACTACCACGCAATGATGAACTCATGCTGGCAGCAGGTGCAGCTAGTTTCATCATTAATGCTGCTTATGCTTATGTATTCTTTAGTAAAAAATATACCAACACCCGTTTAATGGCAGGTTCATACCAAGCCCAATAAAACGTGAAGAAGTAATGGGTACTGGCGCAACCTATCGCCAGTACCACGAGGATTAGTCCTCAGAAATTTATAACGCTAATGATAAAAACTAATTAAAAACTAATTACAAAATAATGGAGTTACCATGAAAACACGCATTCTAAGTATGGCAATACTCGCTTCAATGACTTCTGGTTTAACTTATGCTGCTGACACAGAAGCAGATATTGATATGTCTAATCCAACTGATGTTTACACCTCTATTGGCGCATCATACGGCAGTGAAGGCATGAACATTAAAGGCCAATTAATGCTGTCGGAAAAAACCGCTGATTCAGGTCAAAAGAGTGGGGTTATTTTCGAAGCTAAAAATATCTTTAACGAGGGTGATAAAAGCCCTAAATTTACTGGGATGATAGAGCATCCTGATTACGGCCTTGTACCAACATTTAATGATGAAACCAGCAAGCGTTCGTACCGTTTACGTTATGGCACTATCAACACCACAAACGGCACCGGCTGGTCTATTGACGCCATCCTAGCTGACCATCCTTTTTATGGCAGTATGGCAGTGGTGCAAGCGGGTCCTGTGATGACGATTCCGGTTACTGATAACTTCTATATTTGGCCAATTTTATATGCCGGTGCTGTGGTCGTTGGCGATAACATGCAAGATATTACAGCTACAGACATCCCGGTAACCAGCAGTGGCATTGATGTTCCATCACTCATTTTAACCGGTATGGTTTATGCCCGTTATGCCTTTAATGATAACTGGTGGATGCTATTAAGCGCTTCTTATACCGAAGAAATGCAAGGCAAGTCATGGAGCGATGACATCATGGATGGCGGCTTACAAATGGCAAGCTTTAGCGGTGAATTATCTTTGGCATATCAAATGAACAAACGCCAAAACGTGCGAGTGAACTATAAAACAGACAATAGTGATAGCACTGATGATAGCTATTGGATTGAATATAACCACGCATTCTAGCCAGTGTATTTTTAACTAATAGCCACTAATGCTCTTTCGCTGCTAAATACCAAACTGTTTCAGTATTGGCAGCGCTTTTTAATCCTTAATGGAGGATGACATGATTAAACGCATTATTACCGCAACGAGCTTAATGTTCGTGTGTGCCAGCGCCTCAGCTGCCGTTGATATTTCAGGTGTCAGTGTGCCTGAAAACGTGACTTTAAATAACAGCACTATGGTGTTAAACGGCGCCGGAGTTCGGAGTAAATTTTTTATCGACTTATATGTCGGTTCTTTGTTTACCACCAGCACCAGTACCCAAGCACAACAGGTGATTGATAGCGACTCCCCAACTGCGATTCGGCTTAATATTACCTCAGATATGATCACCTCAGAAAAAATGATCGATGCCTTAAATGAAGGCTTTGATCGGGCAACAAACGGCAAAACGGAGCCGATTGCCGCCAGTATTGAATCCTTGATCAACTCTTTTTCTGATCCCATTAAGTCAGGCGATCAATTCACCTTAATGAGCGTGCCCGGTGAAGGTGTGATTAGTTACAAAAATGGCCAGCAATTGGCTGTCACTCCAGGTGAAGACTTCCGTAAAGCGGTGCTCAGTGTCTGGTTAGGCAAAAAGCCAACCGATAAAGGCCTAAAAAAATCGATGCTAAAAGGTTGATCTAAAACAATAAAAGTGACGATAACCATGGTCTAAGGCGATAACTGTTTGCCGCTGTCACCTTAGCCATGGTAAATCTAGAACAAATTTTAATAAATCAATAAAAAACAATAGTTTAGATTTGAATTATTTAGTTTAGGCTAAGGTAAGTATTCGGTTTTTTATCCCCTAGGCCTTTTCTACTTTGTATTATAAGAGGCAATTTTATGACTCCTTTGGCAATGTGGCGTGCTGCTTTTTTCCCGACCAATAATACCTGGAATGACACTCAACTCAGGTATGTGGAAGTCATTCTATTTTTCTCACTTTTATCACTATTTACCGGCCTTTACAGTCTGTTTAAATGGCTGCAATTTGATCATAGTTTATTGATCTACACCTCTATATTTTTAATTATTGCCGAGATAAGTGCAGGCTTAATTTTGCGCTTGGCAAAAATGCCGACCCTCGCGCTTAATGTCGGTTTCCTTGGTATGGCTCTACATGCACTGAACCTTATTTATCAGGACGGTGGTGTGCTCAATTCAAGTCAGAGCCTATGGTTAACGGTATTACTGATCGCCTTCTTTTTAACTGCAGGTATTTTAATGGCGACGATTTGGAGTGCGCTGGTGATCGCAGCGTCATCTTGGATGCTAATGTTAGAGTTACAAGGGGTGAGCATTCCGGTTATGGAACTGTCTGATACGGCATACATGACAGAGGCTTGGTCTGGTTTATTAATGCCACTGATTATAATTGTTATCGCCCAAGCCTTTACCGCCAAGCAACGTAATAAAGCCATTGAGCATGCTGAAAAATCTCAGCATCAAACAGAAAAAGTCGCAAATGATGCAGAGCAAAGCGCCCAGCAATTATCGTCAATTTTACATCGCGCGGGTGACAATGCGGTGCAACTGTCTAGCATGGCTGAGGTACTTGAAACACAATCTGAAGACTTGCATCATCAAGTGGATGATTTAAATCAAAACTGCCAATCTCAGGCCAGCGCCGCTGAAGAAATGAACCAACAGCTTAGCCGGATGACTCAAGATGTTGAGCAGTCAGAATCATTTGTGGTCGATTTACGTAATCGCAGCCAACTTATCAATGATCAGGCTCAGCTAAGTGCCTCATCACTGGCGGCTACTACAGAAGCTATCAGCAAAATTTTAGTCAGTAATAAAGAAATTATGTCAGTGGCAGATTTAATTACCTCGGTGGCAGACCAAACCAACTTATTGGCACTCAATGCTGCCATTGAAGCGGCTCGCGCTGGTGAGCATGGGCGCGGTTTTGCAGTAGTGGCTGAACAAGTGCGCGAGCTGTCAGCTAAGAGTAATACCTCTGCAGTCGAAATTCGTAGCCTGTTAGATCGTAGCCAAAAAGAAGTGCTGCACGGCCAAAGTGTCATTGAGCAATCCAGTAATGAGCTCACCAGTATTATCGCTAAGGTCGCAGAGACCCTCAGTGATATCAATCAACTTGCCGATACCATGGTGCATCAAGTTCAGGCAGTTCAAGAACTTAATACTGCCAGCGCCGAAGTTGCTAGCAGTGTTGTTAAAACTCATCAAGTATCAGAGTCTGTTGCCAACCAAGGCGAGAAGCTTACCCACCAGGTTGAAACGCTAAAAAGGTTAGCAACTGATTTGAATATGGCAGTCAGTAGCTAGTATTGCCAAGCTGTAAATGCGAACCCTAACAAAGAGCGCTAACAAAGAACACTCGAAATTAGCACTCGTTCAAATATAAACCAGTTAAACAGCCTGTTGATAAAACTGTGATACAGATCTCTTGAGCACATGGGTAACATCACGCATGCTGTCAGTCCTTTTTGTTAAACTTTTTAATCGCTTAGCAAAAAGATCCGTTCGGATGAAGGTAGCAGGAGAGTGGGGAGCAACCCCACACCGACGAGGCAAGTTTGTTGGATGGTATTGATATCATTTAATAAACCACTCTTTCAGGTGCCACTTAGTGGTGAGGACTGTTACTGGACGAGCCTCTGGAGAGACTGTAAGCATTAGTGGTTCGCAGCTTAATGTCATTACAGCGCCGAAGGCGAAAGTGGCAGTTGAATTAATTCAACTGCCGCGAAACGCTCAGGCAAAAGGACAGAGGAGAGGATGACTGTATTCATTTATGGTCACTGTCGTTTTCTGCTGTGCCTAATGTCATCAATCATGATGAACACCTGCGTGAGCTGTATTCCTCAGTACCACAAATCCAGCCATTTCTTTTCCTCCTCCATATTAATTTTGTTGTTTAATATTCGAGGAATACCATGAATTTTCACGCGCTTTTAGCCGATATCAATGCCATTGTTTGGGGCCCTATAACCCTATGCTTACTGATCGGCACCGGGCTATATCTCACCATTCGCCTAAAATTACTCCAAGTCCTTAAGCTGCCACTGGCCTTAAGCTTATTATTTAAACCTGCTAGCGGCAAAGGCGACTTATCTTCCTTCGCGGCCTTATGTACAGCGCTATCTGCCACTATCGGTACTGGTAATATTGTCGGCGTCGCCACCGCGATTAAAATCGGTGGGCCGGGCGCCCTTTTCTGGATGTGGCTAGCAGCCTTCTTTGGAATGGCAACCAAATATGCTGAATGTATGCTGGCAGTAAAGTATCGCACCACCGATGCCAGAGGTAATATTGCTGGCGGGCCAATGTACTACATTGAGCGTGGTCTCGGCTTAAAGTGGCTAGCCAATATTTTTGCTATTTTTGGTGTCGGCGTAGCCTTTTTCGGTATCGGTACTTTCGCCCAAGTGAATGCCATTAGCGATGCCATGACCATTGCCTTTGATGTGCCGACTTGGGTTACCGCCCTCGTACTCACCACCCTTGTCGCTGCGGTGACGATCGGCGGCGTTAAACGCATTGCCAATGTGGCGCAAAAGTTAGTACCTACTATGGCGCTAGGTTATGTATTGGCCTGTTTGTGGATTTTATTTAGCTTTTCTGAGCAAATCATTCCGGCCATTGAATTAGTATTACACTCAGCCTTCGCCCCTATTGCTGCAGCAGGCGGTTTCTTAGGCGCAACGGTGGCGCAAGCCATTCAAATTGGTATCGCCCGCGGGGTATTCTCTAATGAATCGGGTTTAGGGAGTGCGCCCATTGCGGCCGCTGCCGCTAAAACTAAAGAACCGGTCGAGCAAGGCTTAGTCAGCATGACCGGCACCTTTTTTGACACTATTTTGATTTGTACCATGACAGGCTTAGTGCTGATTATCACCGGTGTGTGGAATGGCGATACTGCTGGCGCAGCAATGACCAGTGCAGCCTTTGCCTCTGGCGGCTCAGTGATTGTCGGCCAGTATGTGGTGACCATTGCTCTAGTGTGTTTTGCCTTTACCACCATTCTAGGTTGGCATTATTACGGCGAGCGTTGTTGGTACTACCTAACCAGCAAACGCTTAGGTGAACAAGGTATTAAACTATATCAGTTTATCTTTTTAACTTTGATTGCCGGCGGCGCGTTTATTCAACTAGACCTTATTTGGATGCTGGCCGATACCGTTAATGGCTTAATGATTATTCCTAACTTGATCGGGATTATTGGTTTAAGACACATTATCTTAGCCGAAACCAACAAGTACTTTGCTAAGCAGCTAGGTAAACATGCCTCTTACAATGCACTGGACTCAGCAGTTAAGTAACGAGGTTTACTGAAATACCTTAAGCCCTTTTTTAATGTTTAAAAACAGGCTTAAATAATAAAAAGGCGCAGTCAGTGAATGACTGCGCCTTTTTTGAAAGCTGATTATCTCAGCACACATCATCTTGATAAGCATCAAATTAACCTAGGGATTATTTAGCTGTGATGGTTTGTTTTACTGTGCTTTTTAGATTGTTCATAAAGGTTTTAAAGTGAGGCATAAAATCCAAAAATAGTGGATGCTTACGGTTTTGCATCATCACAGGCCCTAACAGTCGTAAGGCTACGGCGACTCTGGTGGCAAGCGGCGCTTCTAAGCCACTGCCCTTTTTTATATTTTCAACAGCGTTGAATAGGTCTTCCCTATCTTGAAACTCAAAGCTTAAGGTTTTGCCAGTATCTTGGCCTGAGATCTGCTCTTCAACGGTAATGCGGTAGCGATTTTCTCGGTTAATTTTAGGGATCATAATCTCTCTCCGGCTTAATGAAACAAGTTAAAACTAGTTGATAAGGTCAACTATAATTGCGCTGGTTGATTTTGTCAACCATTTAATTGTAGCAATGTTAACCAGTAGAGAGCTGTTATAAGGTTTACACAGGGTTTGGATTAACTGGTTACGCTTCAGCAAGACGCAACCAGTTAGTTTGAGCTAGGACCTTGTTAGTTTCAGCCTGCTTTTTATGACGTTAAACTTTTAATTGCCGCGCATTAACGGCGACATTAAGCTTTAAGGCTTGGGCTTTAACACTTAAGCGTTAAGACTTGAGAAGTAATCATCCCAACTTTGATGCTTACGACCTGCAGCTTGGGTAAAGTCGCTGGGGTTATCTGATTTACCATTAAGTATGCCTTGGTAAATACCTGCAATCACCGTACCCATAAATTCACCCAGTTCAGCGGTGCGATCGTCGCGGTATTGCGCCACTGAAACAGGAATATATTTAAGGCTAAGCTCAAAACTCTTATTCAAGTATTCAGCCAATTGATATTGAGTTATTGACTCACCATGGAGGTTATAAACATGGCCGTTATGTTTATCTTCAGTCAACATGCAGGCATAGGCAAATGCCAGCTCTTTTCGAGTGGTGTAACCGCACTTGCCATCGCCAGCGCAATTGGAAATAAAGCCGGCCGCCTTGTAGCTATCAATATACTCAATATCTGGCTCAATATAGATACCGTTTCGGCCTATAACCCACTCAAGTCCTGAGCTCTGGACATCTAGCTCGGTTTGTCGATTACTCTGAATAACCGGAGAAAATGCCGTGCCTTCCTCAGCGCCTTGAACGCTGGTATAGACAATTTTTTTAACCCCTGCCTGCTTGGCTGCTTGAATAACATTACGATGCTGAGGAATACGCGCTTCAGGGGCTGCCATACCTGATACCAGTAATAAGGTATCGACACCATTAAGCGAAGTCTCAAGCTCAGCGAGATTATCGTAATCACCTGGGCGAACTTCAACCCCAAGGTGTTTGGCATTGTCGACGGTTCTAGCAAGGGCGATTACATTGTAATTGGGGCCTAAAGCAAGCAGGGCATTTACTATTGCAGCGCCAAGTTGACCACTAGTTGCTGTTACAGCAATATTCATTGGATATTCTCCTGTTCAAAGCATTTAATCCATCGGCGAGTGCCAATCTACAAAAATTAAAGCATAGCAGCTTATTTGCGCAGCCGAATAACTGCTAGTGAATAACCACAGCCGAATAGCCACTGGCGAATAACTGCTAGCGAATAACCGCAGCCGAATAACTGCTAGCGAATAACCACAGCCGAATAGCCACAGCCGAATAACTGCTAGCGAATAACCACAGCCAAATAACTGCTAGCGAATAACCACAGCCGAATAACTGCTAGCGAATAACCACAGCCGAATAGCCACAGCCGAATAACTGCTAGCGAATAACCGCAGCCGAATAACTACTAGCGAATAACTGCTAGCGAATAACCACAGCCGAATAGCCACTGGCGAATAACTGCTAGCGAATAACTGCTAGCGAATAACCACAGCCGAATAACTGCTAGCGAATAACCGCAGCCGAATAACCATTGGTGAACACCATCAACAAAGGTTAACCCTAAAGAATAGGCAAAAAGCAGCATTAATATCTAAATAAGGCTTAAAGTAAGCCTCTTTTAGTGTTTTGTGTTACGAAAAGTCTTTTCCCATCCAACAAAACGCTATCTCAATTGATGCAGATCAAGGTGCTCCTAGCTTAACTATTGTCTTATAAAGGTGACTAAGATCACTAAAGCACATTCAAACTGTGCTTTAGTGTCACAAATATAACCCTACAAGCTCCATCACATAAAATAATAGGTGTACTCATGGAATTACTACCGAACTGCTATACCGACGTGTGTATTAATGGAAAATGGTTTCATTACGATCACAACAAACAAGCGGCATTTATGCTTAATGGTAGCGATCCGCTCTCAATTGAACTTGAGATTACCCCCACCACAGAAGCAGAACTTGAAGCACACCTGGCCTCTATTGCCACCTTCTAAGCAAACTAACTACCGCAATATCAAACCTTGGTTTGATAACGACAATGCCAGAAACAAAATTCCCCTCAATATTGTTTCTGGCTTGATATTTCATTTTCCGCTGTCGCTTTAAGCTATAATGACAATACAACACCAAGAGTATCTAGTTGTTAATGAGGCATTAATGGAAAAACGTACGGTTGTAGTTATTGATGACGATCCTGTTTGCACAGGTTTGTTACTGGCAATTTTGGGCGATGAATATCGGGTTATGACTGCAAATTCTGGCGATGCCGCCATCGAAATGTTTGCAAGCATTCGCCCTAATTTAATTTTCGTCGATATCACTATGCCTAATATCAATGGCTATCAAGTAATCAAGTTTATTAAAGATCAGCCTGAAATCGCCAATACTCCGATCGTAGTAGTCAGCTCACTCATTGAAGCATCTGATCAAGAGTTAGCCTTAAAAATTGGTGCTGATGATTACCTGACGAAGCCCATCATGCCCAATGATGTGCAAAAAACTATTGATCGCTTTCTGAGTTAATCGATCATTTGAGCAGTAAAAAAGCCTTTTCATAATGAAAAGGCTTTGTCATTTTTACAGCTAGCTTAAAAGTACATTGGTAAGTACCTTAATCCATAAACACTAATTCATAATGAGCTTTGTCACCTTTAACTTCTAAGGCTACCCGGTAAGTCTCAACCGCAGTTTTCCAATTCACACTGTCTAAGGTTAAATAATACAGCCCTGATTCAGCTTCATTGATATCAAGTGAGCAGGTTTCAGCCTCAATGCAATTTGCATGACTCGCCTGATGCCAATCCAGATTGTACTTGGTTGACGACTGCGTCTTTGAAGGGTAACCCATAATAATCAGGTTAAATGCACTTGCGTCAGTGACCGACAAATCATCATCACCTGTCAGTTTTACTGTCACTGCGCCATTTTCTGCATCAACAGATTGTAAGCTAGCAGTTAAGGTCTCAGTTTGATCAATATTGACCGTCAATACCGGAGGCTCTACAGGTGGCTCAATTGGCGGATCGATAGTTTCATCATCAGAGCCTCCACAGCCAAACAACAACATCGAACTCAAGCCAATGACACTACATAATTTAAGATGTTTCATGTTATTACTCCCAGCAATTAGTGGCCGCCGTGACAGGTATTACATGACATATTCGTTTGCACACTAGGGGCAAATGTTGATGACGATGTATGACAACCTTGGCAATCTTGAGTCGCATCTGAAACTGGGTGATCATTTACGGTCTCACCATCAAAAGCCTTGTTAAGCATTGCAACTAATTCATAGACCACAGAGGCTGAAAGCTGTTTACAGCGCATGCCTTTTTCACTAAATGACTTACCATTTTCACTGGCCCAAAGACTAATAGAGCTGTGACAAAGGGTGCTATTTGCCGCTGTAGGTTTACCGACTTGAGCTAAGGTCTCTGTCATGTCAGCGCCTATGCCTTCAATAAATTCAGCCGTTTGAAACGGTAGTGTTTCTGATTCATAAAAACGCATGGTTTGACTTAACATTGCATTGGCAGGCTCACCATTAATGGATAATAAATTAACCAACATACCTGTGGCGTTAATATTGCCACAAACAGTGCCTTCTCCTAGCATGCCTGCATAGCCATAATGCGCCATGGCGGTTGGTACTTGGGCGAACTTATCAGCATCAACAGAATCTGATTCTGCCAAGCTTTGAATAATGCTATCAAATACTTGGAACATACAGCCATTACCGGTTTCATAAGCACGTTTTGCCACAACCATGGGATCAAGTTTGCTATAAGCTAAGCGGGTACCCACTTCTAATTTCCAATCTCCGCTAACGTTGGTCACTGCCGCTATAACAGGATTAGCGATAAGTGCCCCGCCCGCTGCCGCAGTAGAAATACCAATAAT
This sequence comes from Shewanella sp. 3_MG-2023, assembly GCF_030548765.1. NCBI lineage: Bacteria > Pseudomonadati > Pseudomonadota > Gammaproteobacteria > Alteromonadales > Shewanellaceae > Shewanella > Shewanella sp. 3_MG-2023. The sequence continues at coordinate 13,019 of NZ_JAUOSH010000047.1, forward strand.
ACGGTTGATCGCTTGTCTTCTATTTAGAGTTTTCATAATCACTTGCCTCGCATTTTTATATTTATTCCCAACTTTTAAGCTGAGTGTTGATAACTGGCAGAACGCTAAAAAGTACATCTTCAGCACTTACGTTTCTGGCTTGAGATAAGCATGACAGACAGGAAAAATGGCAACGGGAGCTAGTTCAAAGTAATATTTCAGTTAATCACTCCATTAGAAAAATCGAATTGAAGATGGATTAAATAGCGAAAAAACTCAACTTAACAGCGTTAAATATCAAAAAAGCACCCGCATTTAGCACGTAATACTAATTACAGAGTTTTACTTTTGAGATTACTTAAAATCTAATGTGACCCAGATCACGTTAAGTTAATTGTCCGTAGCAGAACTAGCAATATCCGAAGCGCGGGAGCTTGATACGAGCAGCCGCGACTGCAATGGCTATTGGTCATAACAAAGAAGTAATGAGTGGCTTTTAGCAAAAGCCAGCTGCAAAGTTAGTGCTGTATGGTAAAACTGTGATTTGTAGAATGTTTGTAATTATCTAATTGCAGTAAACTTAACAATAGAATGTTTATCTGAGTGTGATTTAAATGCGCATTGAAATCTTTGAATTTGATATTGCCAATAGCCAAATACTCAATACTGAATCTCAAGTTCAGCTGCACCTTACCCGCACCGAAAGTCAGGTTTTAGAGCAATTAAGTCTTCACCCCAATCGCATCATGACCAAAGGCCAATTAGCCTGTGCTGGCTCCCAAAGCCCTGTTATGAGTGAATCGGCAGTGGCAAAAGCAGTATTTACTTTGCGTAAGTACTTTGGCGAAAATTATGCTGAATTAATTGAAACCATTCCGCGTAAAGGTTATCGGCTCAATATCACCCCACCAGCAGCCAGTTGGATTCAGCAATCTGCAAAGCATAAAAAACACTTTATCTATACCACTGCATTGGTGCTTGTAGTGTTAACCGCCATTATTGCAGCAATGCATCAATACATACTGTTTAAACCTGCACAAACGCCAGTCAAAAATAGCCGCATTGTGCAATTAGATAATCAGCAACAAATAAAACTGACGTGGCTTGAGTCACCCAGCATATCAATGCAACAAGATAAGCCCACTGAAGAAAAAATCATTGCTGCTCTCAACCAATGCAACACCTTAGTGTGGCAACAAGTGTATCTGGCATTTTCTAACGACATGCAGGTGTTAAATATCTCTTTAGCTCGGCAAAAGCCAAATGGCGATAACTTAATGCGCAATATTAAAACCAGTGATTTTAGTTTAACCCCGAATTTTATCTCCGATAAATGGCTAGCTGAGGTATCACTCTGTGACTAATCGCATCATATTCAGAATACTGGCGGCCTTAATGGCCATTGTCAGCATCGTCATTGTTTACCAGCATATCAAAGCCACCGAAGTGGATATGGTGCTATCTTGTCGCAATGAATTAGTGGCGAAAAACCCTAATAGTGACACCATTGAACATCACTCGCTGATCGCTGATTTTACCTTACAAAAACGTTCAGCCAGTATCAGCTACCGTTACTTCACGACCGATGGCAATCCTATTGCAACCCTGTATTTAACAGGCGATGTACTTAGCGCTTATAAAGAGAAAGACACCTACATTTTAAACTTAACCCACAATGAATTAATTAGGCATAATACTGAGCTGCCATTACCACAACATGCCAGCCACTTAGAGGCCTTTGCTAAAAGAAATATCAGTAAAAAAGGCGTCCATAACCTTACGATTCAAATTACTAATCGAAATGCGCAACAAAATACCGTGTTACTGTATTTTTTACCCAGTACTAATATCTGTGCCTGCAACCTCGTGGAAATGAAGTAACTGAGCTAATGATTTAAAGTGATGCTTTAAAGTGATGCTTTAAAGTGATGCTTTAAAACCGTCACTTGCTAATAGGCTAAAAAATATAAAAACAATGCAGCTCAGTTCACATAAGCACAAACACTTGGTAACAACAAACCTAAGCAATGCTATAATCCCGCTTCGAACAACTTCAATAAAACTATTAATAACAATATGTTGCTGGATTAATATGCCTATAATAACCACAAGAACACTACGCTACCTTCCTTTATGCATGGCCGCGGCCTTTGCTACCTCAGTTCAAGCTAACAATCACAGTTTTGATGCGCGCTCACATGCCATGGGCGGCGTTGGCGTTAGCAGCGCCGATTATTTAACGGCGCCGTTTCATAACCCTGCATTAACGGCGCGTTTTAAAGAGTCCGATGGCGTGGCGGTATTGTTCCCTGCTTTTGGGGTACACGCTAACGATCCCACTGACACTATCGAGAATGTTGAAGATTTTTCAGACGTTTATGATGATTTTAAGAACATCAGCATGCCAACTGAAGCTGATGCCCAAGTGGTGATCGATCAACTGCAGTTGATCCAAGGCAATTACGCCCAAGTACAAGTGGGCACCCAGTTAGCCATTGCGATCCCCAATAAATTTGTATCGGTCAACCTGTTTGCCCAAGCCTATGCCGATGCACTGGTGTTTGCTGATATTGCTGATAGCGATCTTGATCCAAGCAATATCATCAACCAAGAGTTGAACTCTCAAGCGTTAACCATGGGTGTAGTTGTTACCGAAATTGGTGTCAGCTTAGCTAAGTCGCATCAGTTTGCCACAGGCGAGCTCTACTATGGGGTGTCACCTAAATATCAGCAGGTAAACACCATAAATTATATTACCGACATTGATAACTTTGAGTTTGATGACTGGGATGATGATCGCTACCAAAACGATCAAGGCAATATGAACCTTGATGTCGGTATTGCTTATCAACATAACGCCGGATTTGGCTTTGGTTTTGTGGGGAAAAACTTAATCGAGAATAGCTATGACACTGAGCTAATTAATGGCGTGCAAGGTCAATATGAAATAAGCCCGACTTATACTATCAGTGCAAATTATCAAAACCGTTTTATCACCGCAGCCATTGATGTGCAGTTAAATGAATCTGAAGGTTATAGCAATATTGACGGCACGCTTAACCAGTTTGATAGCAGTAATGACAATCGCCAACTCGCGGCTATTGGGCTTGAGTTTAGCCCTGCTAGCTGGGCTAAATTGCGCGCCGGCTACCAAACAGATTTAACAGATAATATCGATGACAGCGTGACTGCCGGTTTAGGCTTATCCATTGCTGGAGTATTTAATATCGATATTTCAGCCAATTACAGTGATGAAAATAATATGGGGGCAGCACTGCAAACCAGCTTCATTTTTTAGGTTTTAGATTTAAAGTTTAAGCTTTCTGAGCAGAGATTTTTAAAAAGTAACCATAATTAACAACGCTTACGTTGCTGATAATAAAAAGGCTGTTGCAGAAAGTTCTGCAACAGCCTTTTTTATAAGTGATATTTAATCAGTTAGTAAGGCTTAAATATTTGTATTTCGCCCCTACTATTTAGCTCCAGGTTCAGCAAAGCGGTTCATCCACTGCTCAACTTGGTTATACCAATAAATTGAATTATTCGGCTTCATGATCCAGTGGTTTTCATCAGGGAAGTAAATCATCTTCGACTCCACACCACGGGTTTGCAGAGTGCGGAATAACTCAAAACCTTGGCCGACTGGCACACGGTAATCAAGCTGACCATGAACCACTAAGGTTGGGGTATTAAAGTTTTCAGCGCCGTAATGGGGCGAAATTGCCTTGTAGATTTCAGGCTTGTCCCAGTAGTTACCAAAACGGGTACTGTGAACCGAGAAATCTGCCGCCATTTGCGAGTACATGTTATAGACCGCAGCGTGGATAAATAACGCATTAAATGGCTGTTCTTTTTGACCTAATATAATCGAGGTTAAGTAGCCGCCATAGCTTGCACCACCCGCCACTAAACGATCGTTATCGATCCAGTCTTTTTGCTTAAACCACTCTGTCGCTTTAAACACATCTTCCAGTGACTTGTTTTTCCAGTCTGGGTTGATGCTGTCAGCAAAGTCTTGACCAAAGCTGTTTGAACCATGAAAGTTTGGCCACGCCGTCACATAACCCCATGACGCAAAGGTTTGCGCATTCCAGCGATAGTGGAAACCATCAGAAATGGCATTGTGTGGACCACCGTGGATCAGCATCATTAATGGGTATTTTTTGCTGCGATCAAAACCCGGAGGATAATGAACCCACATTTGAATGTCTTGATCGTTATAACCTTTATAGGTCACCGACTCATAAGTGCCCACATCGATATCCGCTAAAATTTCATCATTAAAGCTGTCTAAACGGGTGCTACTGCCATTACGAGGATTGATTTTTACCAAGCGCGCTGGATAAGTAAAGCTGTCATTGGCGGCCACTAAGGTGCCGTCATTCGCCAGCGCAGGCATACCAAAGTTAGTCGCTTTAGTGATGGCTTTTACTTTGCCGTTTTTAGCATTGATATGAAAAATGCGTCTTGTGGCGGCATCATCAATGGCTGCATAAAAGCCTTTGCTGTCGGGTGTCCACACAAAACGCGCGACGCTGCGATCCCAGTCTTTGGCAATCACTTTTTCGCTGCGCTTGTTAACATCGAGCAAAATTAGCTTGGCAGTATCGGCATAAAAACCATGAATCGTTTGGCGGGTAAAAGCCAAGGTTTTGCCGTCTGGGCTAAATGTTGGGTTTGCATCTGGCGCTTGGTTGTTCGGGGTTAGGTTTTCAACCTTAGCGCTACCGATTTTTGCTAAAAAGATATCGATTTTAGCGTCAACTTGGTTGTCCCAACCGTTGCTATTAAAGGCAATAAAACCCTCAGCTGGATCGATGTCATAGCTAGCTGCACTTTGCGACGAACGTGGTAGCTGCTTGTTTAAAGGCTGAGTAATGGGCTCAATATCGCCACCTTTAGCAGGGATACGAAACACATGGGCTTCACGGTCTTCATCCAGCCAATGATCAAAGCTTGAATAAGGTAGTGCATTCCATTGGTGGGCTGATACTTTATCGTCTTTATCAGCTTTTAATTGCTCGGCTACTTGATCCCAGTTTTTACCTGGAAATACTGAACTGATAAAGTAAATATGCTCACCCACCCACTTAATTCCATAAGCGCCACTTGGCACCTCAGTTAAGCGCTGGGCTTCACCTGGTGAGTTCATTGGTAATAAGTACACTTGACCCGCTTCGTCTTTATCACGCTTGCTGATAAAAGCTAAAGTATTGCTGTCTGGTGAGAAGGTTGGCTCACTCACACGTAAACCTTGAGCGGTAATTGGGCGCTGGCTGTTGCCCTCTTTATCAAATAACCATAATTGAGTTGAGCCTTTATCTTCAGGCACATCGTAGTTAGTGACAGGTGCAATGATGTAATCGCCATTGGGGGAAATAGTAGGATTACCGATGCGGCTTAGTTGCCACAATACATCCACTGAAAGGGTTTTGGTTTGCTCTGCAAACGCTGTCGCTATTGACATAAACGTGCACAACAGCACTATCCCGACTCTCTTCACGTGTCGTCTCCTTCAAATTTGTTTTAATTATTTTATTTTTGCTAATAACTTTGTCTGTTCATGTGGCGATAAAAGTTACTTAAATTCTATCGTCATCAACAAATAGCAGTGGCTAAGTTGGCAAGTTGTTACTGTTATCACATCACTATCATCAGGCTTAACACTTAAATGAAGCTTAAACCTGAGACTGATAAGCAAAAACCACAAATTTAGTGCTTGTCAGGCTAGTTTTCGACCTAAGCACCATTGTAAGCAGTTTATAAAAAAAGCTACCATTATTAAAATTAGCTGTTGATTAATAAGGGGAATATAACAATGGTGCAACATGCTTGATTCACATCAAGACAAGATAAAACAGCAGCTTTCAGCGGTTTTTTTAACTGATTATAAAATCAGTAAATTACAATTTAATTTGCTGATTTTTCTGGCCATCATTTGGGGGGGGGTCTGTAATTATTTAGCAATTAGTTATATTCCCATTGAGTGGTTCAATATACTCGGTTTTTGGCCCATTTTAGCCATGTATTTGTTCTTCAGCATTGCTGGGGCGCTGTTATTAGACCAAAAGTTGCCGATAACAATCTTTGCAGGCTTCAATGTTATTGTCTTAGGCGCGGGAATACTGCTCAGCTTTATGCTGAAATCGGTTGCCGCAGACACCATTTCTACCTTCTTTCAATATGCGGCCTTAATGACCTTATTGATGCTGTTTATCATCCATTTTTTGCCTAAAACTCTGCTAACCAAGAAGGTGGTGGCGACTATTGCACTGGGACTAATCATACTAATAGAGCTAGTATCATGGTCACTTTGGGGAGTAACCAGCAACCTATTTAGCTTAGGCATTCTGGTGATGGTTTTTAGTGGCAGCAGCAGTCTTTGGGCTGAAGCCAATGAAGAATATGATGGCAGTGTCGGTTATTGTGCCGAATTAGACTATAAAATAAGTCATGCTATCTCTTGGAGCGCATTTGTGTATATGGGGTTAATTCATTTACTCATGACCTATCTCTCTAAAAGAGAGTCGTCTTAGATTATAGGTAGGGCAAGCAAGCTAACTTGTTTGCCCTATTAATATTTAGCTTGAAAATAGCCTGTTAAAATGACCTTGAAAAATAGCCTTTAACTATCAAGCTGCAACTATCCCATGATTAATCGCTTAGAAAAAACCTAACGGGTTAATGTCGTAACTCACCAGCAAGTTTTTGGTTTGTTGGTAATGATTTAAGGCCATCTTGTGGGTTTCACGGCCCACGCCTGATTTTTTATAACCGCCAAATGCCGCATGGGCTGGATACATGTGATAGCAGTTGGTCCACACTCGGCCTGCTTGAATATTACGCCCCATTCGATAAGCCAAGTTAGTGTCTCGGGTCCACACTCCTGCGCCCAAGCCAAAGTCAGAGTTATTGGCCATGGCGAGTGCTTCGGCTTCATCCTTAAAGGTGGTGAGCGATATCACTGGGCCAAAAATCTCTTCTTGGAACACGCGCATATCATTGGTGCCTTTAAGCAAGGTTGGCTGAATATAATAACCACTATCAAAATTATCACCCACAGATGCAATCTCGCCGCCTAATAACACTTCAGCGCCTTCTTTTTTGCCGATATCAATGTAGCCTAATATTTTATCGAACTGCTCTTTCGATGCCTGCGCGCCAACCATGGTGTCGGTATCTAAGGGATTACCACGCTTGATCGCTTTTGATCGCTCTATCAGCATTTCCATGAATTGCGGGTAAATATCTTCTTGGATCAGTAACCGTGACGGACAGGTACATACTTCTCCTTGGTTGAAAAAGGCCAGCACTGCGCCTTCTACGCACTTACTTAAATATTCATCTTCAAAGTTAACCACATCGTTAAAGATGATATTGGGTGACTTACCACCTAGCTCGACCGTGGAGGGAATAATGTTTTCAGCGGCGCATTTTAAAATATGCGAGCCAACTGGGGTTGAGCCTGTAAAGGCAATTTTGGCAATACGCTTACTGGTTGCGAGCGCTTGACCTGCTTCTTCACCAATACCATTAACGATATTAAGCACCCCAGCAGGCAGCAGATCGCCAATTAACTCCATTAAAAATAGAATCGATGCTGGTGTTTGCTCCGCAGGTTTAAGGATCACGCTGTTGCCCGCAGCGAGCGCAGGCCCAAGCTTCCACGCCGCCATTAATAGAGGAAAGTTCCACGGAATAATTTGCCCAACAACCCCTAACGGCTCATGAATATGGTACGACAAGGTATTGGCATCAATCTCTGCGGCGCTGCCCTCTTGGGCACGTAAACAGCCAGCAAAGTAACGGAAGTGATCAACTGCTAAGGGAATATCGGCATTAAGGGTTTCGCGCACGGCTTTACCGTTATCCCAAGTTTCGGCCACTGCCAGAGCCGTTAGGTTATTTTCGATGCGATCGGCTATTTTTAATAAAATATTAGAACGCTCCGTGGCTGAGGTTTTACCCCAAGATGCTTGGGCTTTATGGGCTGCATCAAGGGCTAACTCAATATCTTGTGCATCTGAACGGGGAATTTTACAAAAAACTTGGCCATTTACTGGGCTGATATTGTCAAAATACTTGCCATTAACAGGCTCAACCCACTGACCGCCTATGTAGTTTTGATATACCGATTTATAGCTCATTTCTGAACCTGCTGCGCCGGGTGCTGCGTAAATCATAGTACTTTCCTCTAATTGTATTTTTTGGATAACTAATTAAGCTAAGTCAATAATTGGAAAGTGACTATTCTGAGAATCCACAGCTGTTGCCTCACAGTACAAATGATAGTGAAACCTGTGTCTAACCCATTGCACCATTTACAATAAATTAAGTGATGTTAATGGCTTAGGTCTGCGATCATTGCCTCTAGGCTATCGCAGCATAAGTAAGGATTGTTGTTCAGGAACAAATATACCAAATGACTTGGTATCACTCTGTGAGGGAACAATATGATCAGTGGACGCCTACAACTGCAGCGCAGCAAGCCAAAGGTACTAGTAGAAAACAAGATTAGTTTTGCTGGACCTGAATCTGAACTGAGTATTTACGATACCTTTGAGCAAGCCTCACGGGTGGCACTACAATCTGACCAACTGTTATTTTGCGGCATGGTGACGGGTAAAAAAGTGATGCACTCGGTAGATGATTATGAGGCGGCGTTTTACCCCCATGAATCTTTTATTATGGCGCCCAATCAAGCCGTAGAAATTGATTTTCCTGAGGCTAAAATCCATCAACCCACCACCTGTTTAGCCATTGAGATTTCAACCGAACGGGTACAACAAATTGCCGATAAACTCAATCTGAGCGCGCCTATCGATAAGCAATATGGCCACTGGCAATACCAACCATCTTTAGTGCATACCCACCATAATCAGCAAACACAAGCGCTATTAGACAGAATTGTGGCGATTTATACCGAGAATGAACAGGACCGCAGTTATCTGATTGATTTGGCGATTTCAGAATTAATAGTGCGCTTAATGCGTCATCAAACCCGTGACTTTTTATTGCATCACAGTCATAACGACCCGCAATTTAATGGCCTCAACGCCGCGTTACACTATATTAAGCAGCACCTCAGCGAGCCATTAGATATTAATGCCTTGTGCCGACAAGCCTGTATGAGCCGCAGTAAGTTTTTTCAGCAATTTAAACAGCATTTGGGCTGCACGCCGATGGTTTATCAGCAGCAAAGCCGCTTAACTCAAGCGGCGACGCTGATAGAGCAAGGCCAGCAAATAACCCAAGTGTGTTATTCACTGGGTTACCACAGTGCTAGCCATTTTAGTCGCCTGTTTAAACAGTTTTATGGCATTTGCCCTGTTGATTATAAACTGCGCCATTTAGCGAGTTAGCTTTTAAATCGGATTTAAGCTTACAGCTGGGTAAATTGACGGATCAAGTTATGATAAACATTGTGCAGATTATCTAACTCACTGCGATCGGTATTACCTTGGCTGATGAGCGTTTGAATGGTTTGATCAAGCTGATAAAGGTTTTGCCTTAAACTCCCATCAGCCACCATGCTTTGCATCCAGGTAATGGCAGCCACTCGTTCACCACGGGTTACTGCAGTGACTTTATGTAAACTGCTAGATGGATACAATACTGCGTAACCTGCTGGCAGCTTTATTTGCTGCTCGCCAAACTCGGTAGCAATAATTAACTCGCCGCCATCATACTCATCTGGCTCACTTAAAAAGGTGGTCATCGACATATCACTTCTTAGCACCTCATTGGTGCCCGGAATGCGCATCACTGCAGCATCAACGTGAAAACCATATTCTTCAGATATCCCATAGCGATTAAAACAAGGCGGAAAAATTTTATGGGGTAAGGCCGCCGAAACGATCTTAGGGTTATGACCAAATTGCGCCAACAACTTATTAGCCAGTTGGCGCACCACATCATCATTAGCATCCGCTTGATGGTTATTTTTGACTGACGCCGCCATGCCCATGGCGGTTTGCTTGCCATCTAACCATGGCGCATCAGCTAATTGCTGCCTAAATAAGCTCACTTCTTCAGCAGTCAATATTTTCTCAATAACAATCATGATGATCCCTTTAATTAAAATTCAAATGTCGCAGTTAAGTTGGCGTTTCTTGCATCACCAAGATACATGAATGAGCCTGAGCGATATGCCGCAGTCCAGTACTCCTCATCGAGAACATTACCCACATTAATTCGGAAGGTTAATGCTTCTGTCGCATTGTAATTAGCAAATAAACTCACCACTTGATAAGCCGGTACCACTACGCTGTAACGGTCATTTTCAGGATCATATCCTGCTGCTGTGTCAGGCTGTCCGCCGTACATTTCGCCTTGATAAGTGTAACCACCACCAATGACGAACATGTCATTAATCTCATAACGGAGCTGTAAATAGGCACTTTCATCAGCAAAGTTACTCAGTTTTTTACCGATATAATCTTCATTAAATGATTCAAGTACTTCTGAGTCCATTAATGACGCTGAAAGCTGAATACTAAAGGCATCAGTAATGTTACCCACCATGCCAATTTCAATCCCTTCTACACGGTTTTTACCGGTATTGAGGCTACCTAAGGTTGAATAGCTATCACCGACGCTTTCCATTACATCATCTTTAGTGATTTGGAATACCGAGGCAGAAAACATCACGCTATCGTCAAACAGCATCCATTTAGTACCCAGTTCAATATTCTCAACCAATTCTGGATCCGCTGCCAGTACTTGCTCAGGTGTGCCACAAAGTCCACCATAACCACAACTTGCGCCAAGGTCTGACTCACCGCCATTGATGTTAGTCGCGGTACTGTAGCTGGCGTATATATTGCCTGCTTCTGTCAGGCTATACACTAAGCCAACATGGCCGTTATACATGCTGTCGGAATAGTCATATAAAATATCACCATTACGGCTACTTGAAGTGTCATTGGTGTAATCAAAGCTATCTTGTCTGAAGCCGAAAAAGAGTTCTACCTCTTCGGTGATTGCCACGGTATCCATGAAGTAAGCCGAGATGGTTTCGATGTTATATATGGCATCAGATGCCCCTTTTGAATAAGTACGGCCCATCAGCTGGTCGATATTATCAACTTCATCGCCATTACCATCAATAATACAGTAAGCACCAGACTCGCCTCTGCGGCCATCGACGATACAATTAGTGGCGTTATTATTGACGATATCATACAAGCCGTTATCCACTGATTCATCGCTATATTCGAGTCCAAATACCCACTTATTCTCCATACCTAAAATATCGGTATTCCAGAATAAGTTGAACTGAGTGTTCCAGTATTCAACATCTTGGCGTCCTTGATGGGTGCTAATGGTTAAGGTTTCAGCTCCCGGCGCGTCAACATCGCTGGCTGCGCGATTAGTGCCACTCATACCCGTAGTTATATAGCCATTTTCAGTGCGACCAATACGAGTAGCATTGTAGAAAGTTAAGCTGTCTGAAATGTCATATTCGGTACGCAAGGTAAACGTGCTGACATCAGAGCTGAGAAAGTCAGAATCTTGAGCATAAACTGGAATATCTTCGATTGGCTTGCGAGTATCTTGGTCAAAGTAGCTACCTAAATCAGCCACATCATCGGCCTTCATGTAGTAACCATCGGCGATAAATGACAAAGCATCAGTCGCTTCATACACTAAAGACAATTGAGCACCATTTCTTTCTGAGCTAATGCCTTCACGGCCCGGCTTATCTTCATCGGCAATCAGGCCGTTAATTCGCAGCGCGACATCTTCAGTTAGCGGCACGTTATAATCAACAGTAAAACGAGTGTGATCATCGGTACCGACTGCGGCATCAACGCGGCCAAAGTTATAAGCAGTTGAGGCTTTTTTGGTGACACTGTTAACGGCACCGCCTGATGATCCGCGTCCAGCAAAGGTTGAACTTGGGCCTTTGGTTATTTCCACTTGTTCGGTGGCAAAACTTTCACGGGTGGTCATGCCCGGATCGCGCAAACCATCAACAAACACATCACTGCGGGCTTCATGGCCACGAATAATATAGCGATCACCAAAAGCATTACCGTTTTCACCGGTGCCCAAGGTCACACCCGCTTGGGTAGACAAAATATCTTTTAAATCGGTTAAGCCAGATTCTTGAATTTGATCTTGAGTCAGTACCGTGATCATTTGTGGGGTATCAACTAGATCGGCAACGCGACGTTTATCCCCTGATGTATCGTAAAAATACACCGAACTTTTCACCCCGTGGACTTCAATGCGCTCGATGGCTTCTTGTGACTGGCATTCAATATTTTCGCTTTTATCGCAAGCTTCAGTTTCTACTTCAGCAGCATAGGCAGGAGCGCCACTAAAAAACAAGGCGGTAGCAACGGCTTTTGCACCTAGGGATAACGACGTGTGATAGCGAGATTTCATATTAAAAACAATCCTTTTGTTAGAACCAACTAATTTAGGAGGCGATACTAACAAAGCGGCAACAACAATGTAAATAGAAACCATTATCATTTACATTAGTGTTTGAATTGTAAATTTAGTGATGTGAGACGTTTTGCTGAACCAACTGTGTTAGCAAGTCCCACGCAACAACTTACGGATTACACAAGACATTGACTAAACAAGACATTGATTAAAGAAGGTATTAATTCAAGAGGGGTATTGATTAAAGCGGCGAATAATTAAAGCGGCAGCAATAAAAATGGGCTGACCTGTTATAGATCAACCCATTGTAAAAAATAAGCTTATTTTTATAAGCTGAGCAAACTAGTCTTAAAAAGACCTAAGCCTAGTTCTAGTTAAAGAACTAGATAAGTGGGTTACCACCTTTACTTTCCACCTGACCGATAACTTCAATATTGCTTAGGGTCGATAAAATACCCCATTGCTGAATCGTCATCATGTCAGTCACTTCAGCGGCACTAAAGCTCAAACGTAAACCATCTTTTTGATATTCTTTTGCTAAGTTACTTGGCAGAATTTGCTGACCATCGTCAGTTAAAATGCCCCAAAATCCACCTTCAAGATCAAAATATCTTACAGTCCCTTGTTGCATAGCGATCCCTTTTTCAGAGCTAGTATCAGGTTTTTCCATTTCAGCCGTTTTTTCTACAGGGGCTGCTTTTACCACTGCTGGTGCTGGCTCAGATTGTGGTTCAACTTGCTCATTACAGCCTTGAACAAGTAATAAAGCAGCGATAGATGCAGATAAGGTTAATGATGTGCGCATGGGAGATTCCTTTTAAGCAAAATTTAAAAACAGTTTTAAACCGATCTGATTAACTGTTTCAAGAACGAATGTGTTACGAGCTAACGCTTTAGCAACTAAGTAAGCTGAGTTTACCAGAAACACAGGCCTGTTTAGTGTCCGTAGCGTGCTTTTTATAAACCACAACTAACATCGACAATACATGAGACTCATCAAATATAGCAATAAGATCAATTAAGGCGCCTATTAGCGCCTTAATTAAAGTATTACTCACCAAAGCGATTTATGCCGCTAGATTTATGCCGCTATTAGTGCGTAACAGACTATTTATCTGAGTTGGTAGAACCAATCTTATGGATCGCTAGATCAGCGCCAATAAATTCATCTTCTTGGCTTAAACGTAAGCTAGAGATTTTATTGACGACGCCATACACAATAAAACCACCAATAAGCGCCACAGCAACCCCAGCGACAGTGCCAACCACTTGAGACATTACGCTTACGCCACCTAATCCACCAAAAGCTTGCTGACCGAATATGCCTGCAGCAACGCCGCCCCACACACCACATAAACCATGTAATGGCCAAACGCCTAATACATCATCAATTTTAGTACTGCGTTGTAAACGGGTATACACCATCACAAATAAACCACCGGCCACACCGCCAACAATAAATGCCCCTACTGGGTGCATTAAGTCAGAACCAGCACACACAGCCACCAAGCCTGCAAGCGGGCCGTTATGGATAAAACCAGGGTCATTTTTACCGACAATCAACGCGATAATGGTGCCGCCAACCATGGCCATTAAACTGTTTACCGCCACTAAGCCACTAATGCCATCAAGGGTTTGCGCTGACATAACATTAAAGCCAAACCAACCGACAATCAGTATCCATGAACCGAGTGCCAGAAACGGAATATTAGAGGGTGCAAATGCCACACCCGGTTTACGGCCTTGGCGAGAGCCCAATACATATATCGCCACCAGCGCTAACCAGCCACCCATACCGTGTACCACTACCGAGCCTGCAAAGTCATGGAACTCAGCGCCAAAGGTGTCATTTAACCAAGTTTGAAAACCAAAGTTACCATTCCAAATCATGCCTTCAAACAGTGGGTATACCAACGCTACGATCAAAGCTGATGCTAATAAGAAAGGTTTAAAACTGCCGCGCTCGGCAATGCCACCCGATACGATGGCAGGGATTGCTGCTGCAAAGGTGAGTAAGAAAAAGAACTTAACCAGCTCGTAGCCGTTATTAGCCGTTAGCGCATCAGCACTGACAAAAAAGTGACTGCCATATGCTATTTGGTAGCCAATGACAAAGTACGCCAGCGCTGAAAAAGCAAAATCAGTTAAGATTTTAACTAGCGCATTCACTTGGTTTTTATGCCTAACAGTACCGACTTCTAAAAAGGCAAAACCCGCATGCATTGCCAGCACCATAATGGCACCAAGTAAGATAAATAATGTATTTGCACTTTGTGCCATGACGCTAATTGCATCACTAATGTTATCCATGCTTATCCCCATAAGTTTTTCTTTTATTAAATTCAGGGACTTACAAAAGCAAGAATTATTCCGTTATTAAGGTTTTGTCATACTAATTTGTACCAGTAAGGTGCAAGACATTGATGAATAAGGTGAAATAGCACCAATTACGCCCTAAATAAGTGCATAAATAACGATTAGCTAGTCGCTAAAGCAATATTAAATAACAAGGGTTGCACCACTGTGGATCACTCAACAAACTAACCGCCACTCACTGGTGCAAACCCATGCTTGATATCAATATTTTTACAGTGAAAACCACTGACAGCACGGCTAAACCTCAAATAGTGCACAAAGTTAGCTTAATTGTGCAGCAAAAAATTCATTTCCCTATCTCGATCACACTTTTGTAATACAATAATACTGTAGTATCCTTAAGCAATGAAATAGAGTTAATCCTAAGGGTAAAAACAATGAAAAAGCTCCATCTTAGTATACTAGCGGTTGCTATTCTTGCAGGTTGCTCCGCGACCTCACCGGCTCCACAAGTAAAAAAAGAGTTCAACTACGATCTCACTAAATACAATCTTGATGCGACTAAAGCGCCAGCACAAAACTTTGACCTAACAAAATGGAAAATCACCCTTCCTGAGCTAACTACAGAAGGCTCGCGTAAAGGCAAAGCCTTAGAGATTAATCGCCACGACCTTGGTAATACCCAAACCCCTTACGTTCACCCTGAGTGGTTTTATACCGACCCTAAAACCGGTGCCTTGGTTTTTGTTGCACCAAATGAAGCGCCTACAACGCCAAATAGTAAAAACACCCGTAGCGAATTACGCGGCATGTTGGCTGAAAAATACGATGATCCAAAAACCAATTTTGTAATTGCCTCTCACCCAGATGCAAGCGAGTACGGCGCAATTGGCGGCCAACTGAAAGCTACATTGGCAGTTGATCAAGTCAGTACCAGTGGTGAATACCGCAAGAACAATGCCTTTGCAGTGGTTATTGGCCAAATTCATGGTTCTGATAACGAGCCATTAAAAATCTTATATCGTAAGCTGCCAGGTCACGAATTTGGTTCACTGTCTTGGAACTATGAGCTAAATCCAATACCAGAATTACAAGATGCCAGAGATAGTAACGGCAAGAAGCTACGTAAAGATATTCGCCATAATGTATTCGGCACTTACAACCTACGTGAGCACCATGACGATCCACAAGATGGTATCCGTCTAGGAGAAATATTCTCTTATGAAGTGAATGTTGAAGGTGACATCATGAAGCTTACTTTCACCAAAAATCCTGGTGAAGCAAACGAAATCGTTAAAACCTTTGATGTGAACCTAGCAGAAGGTAATTACCAAGGTCACGAAGTTGACCAAGGTTACCAAGCTGATTGGATGTACTACAAAGCCGGTGTTTATAATCAATGTAATACCAAAGCAAGTAGCTCAAACTGTGAGTGGCGTGGTATGGAAGCCGGTGACTATGCCCAAGCAAGCTTCTATGAGCTAGAGCTTAATCAGTAACCGCTATTTTATTGATCTTTAATGGCGTTAAATCGCCGTTAGCTATATCGCCCAATGCATTGTCATTGGGCGTTTTTTTGTAGCGTTAATTATTAATTTTAACCCTGATTCAGGACTCATTGCTTCAATAGCTGCGCCAAGCAGTCGCTTATCGATATAAACAACCGACCTCTTATCTATACAAAATAGTTAAACATTTGCCTCTACAGCTGCGCTATTCAGTTGCTTATCGATATAAACAACCGGCCTCTTATCTATACAAAACTGTTAAACATTTGCCTCTACAGCTGCGCTATTCAGTTGCTTATCGATATAAACAACCGGCCTCTTATCTATACAAAATAGTTAAACATTTGCCTCTACAGCTGCGCTATTCAGTTGCTTATCGATATAAACAACCG
>NZ_JAUOSH010000048.1:0-28086 GCF_030548765.1 Shewanella sp. 3_MG-2023
CCTCTTATCTATATAAAATAGTTAAATATTTGCCTTAACAGCTGCGCTATTCAGCCGCTTGTCGATATAAACAACCGCCCTCTTATCTATACAAAATAGTTAAATATTTGCCTCAACAGCTGCGCCAACCTGTCGCTTATCGATATAAACAACCGGCCTCTTATCTATATAAACAACTGCCTCTTATCTATACAAAACAGTCAAATATTTGCCTTAACAGCTGCGCCAACCAGTTGCTTATCGATATAAACAACCGCCTCTTATCTATACAAAATAGTTAATTTTTTGATAAAGTTGCGCCAATTATGGTCTAAGAGGTTAGCATTTTGTTTAAGGAACGGTTCAAAGACGTCAATCTTAAAGGCGATTTGTTTGGTGGCGTCACCACAGCCATCATTTCCCTACCCTTGGCACTGGCCTTTGGTGTTGCCTCTGGCGCTGGCGCCGAAGCCGGATTATGGGGCGCGATACTAGTGGGCTTTTTTGCCTCCTTATTTGGCGGCTCATCAAGCTTAATATCTGAACCGACCGGCCCTATGACAGTGATTATGACCGCCATTTTAACCAGCATGGTGGCCAAATACCCTGAATCAGGAATGGCTATATCCTTTACCGTGGTGATGATGGCAGGCGGTTTTCAATTTTTACTCGGCATGCTCAAGCTAGGTAAATACGTCACCTTAATGCCATACAGTGTCATTTCAGGCTTTATGTCAGGCATTGGGGTGATTTTAATCATCTTACAGCTGTCACCATTGTTAGGTCATGCCGCTCCTGCAGGTGGTGTGTTAGGCACCTTATCAGCCCTCCCAGACACCTTAAGCAATATTAAGTTTGCTGAACTATTTTTAGGCTTACTGACTTTAGCGACATTATTTTTGTTTCCTCAGCGCTATCGTAAATACGTTCCTGCGCAACTGGTTGCCTTAGTCGCCATCACGTTACTGTCAGTGATTTTATTTGATAGTGACAGCATTCGCCGTATTGGGGTTATTCCTGCTGGGTTACCTTCTTTAGTGATACCGCACATAAATGCGGATATTTTTATTACCATGGTGATTGATGCCTTGGTGTTAGGCACCTTAGGCTGTATCGATACGTTACTCACCGCCGTTATCGGAGACTCATTGACCCGTAAAGAGCACGACTCAGACAAAGAGTTACGGGGTCAGGGCTTGGCTAATATGATTTCAGGTTTATTCGGCGCCCTGCCTGGCGCAGGTGCTACTATGGGTACAGTGACCAATATTCAGGTAGGCGCCCGCTCGCCTGTTTCTGGTATGGTTCGCGCGCTAATGCTGGCATTAGTGGTACTTGTGGCTGGCGGCTTAACAGAGCCAATACCTATGGCCGTTTTAGCTGGTATTGCGGTTTATGTGGGCTTTAATATTCTTGATTGGAGCTTCATTCAACGGGCTCACAAAGTCAGTATGCAAGGCATGGCTATTATGTACGGGGTGATGATCTTAACCGTATTTGTCGATTTGATTGTTGCCGTTGGCCTTGGGGTATTTATTTCTAACATTATTATCATTGAACAATTAAGCCAGCAGCAAGCAAGGCAAGTAAAAGCCATTAGTGATGCCGATCAAAACGATGTGCCGCTGACTCAAAGCGAACGCGGCCTGCTGGATCAAGCCAATGGTAAAGTGCTGTTTTTCTATCTGTCAGGGCCAATGATCTTCAGCGTATCAAAAGCGATCTCTCGCCAACATACCAGTGTGAGTGATTATGAAGCGATGATCCTCGATCTTACTGACGTGCCGATGATCGATGTGACTGTTGGACTAGCGCTAGAAAATGCCATTAAAGATGCCCAAGATGCCCATTGTGAAGTATTTTTATTGTGCCCTAACCTGCAAACCAAAGATCAGCTGCAGAAGTTTCATGTGATTGATTCGCTGCCAACTGAAAACACCTTTTTGTTCCGCTATGAAGCCTTACAGGCGGCCCTTAAACATGTGCAAGCTAACGGCTAGAAATATGAGTAACTGGATGGGTGAGTTAAGATAATAAATAACCCATCCTAACTTACTCAAATAAATCCTATTTTTAGCAAAAATTTCATTAAGATTTGTTAACCAGCTCGCCATTTTTACGCGACGTAATGCTATAGTGAACTCAGTTCCAAAATACTGAATTTCTGTTCACCATTTAGGGGTTATCTATGTTAAATGAGAATCACGCACTAATTTTCGACTTTCCAGAATTTAAGCAAGACATTGTTGATTTAACACATAAAGATGAAACATTTCAAAAGCAATCAAAACAATACCACCTACTGGATTATGAAATCCGCCAGTTAGAAATTGATGGCAGCCCAACCGATGACGAACACATGCACCAACTTAAAGTGCAGCGGGCTAATTTAAAAGATGTGCTATTCCAACAGCTAAAAGCCCATCACGACTAATTCGTACCAAACCAGACCCAGCGAAGGGAACGATGCGATAAAACAATCATTCCCTTCACCGCTTGTTCCACTCAGATTTAAACCAATCCTCTCCCACTCTTTTTAGCGCTATTAAAAGCAGCTAAGCGTAAATAGAAAGTCTTCATTAAACCTTAGCCACTCGCTATTAACCCATTCGTCACTATACTTCTCGGTGTTAATTTTTTAACAACCTAAGAGAGATTAAGATGAAATATATCGTATTAATAATCGGATTATGCAGCTTACTCTTTGCCGTTTCTTCTCAGGCTGAGCTTGAGATTTATAAAGACTATGACATTGGAAAAGAAGTGACTTCAATGACCACGGTGAGGATCGATCCCAACATGGAAGACGTTTACCTAGAAGGCTTAAGAGAAAGTTGGGTTAAAGCGGTACGGTTACAAAAAGAGCTGGGTTATATTAAAGATTGGAAAATTTTTGCCAGTGAATTACCACAAAGTGGCGAATTCAATATGGTGCTAATGGTGATGTTTGAAAATAGTGCCGATTTAGAACCCAATCAGGAAAAGTATAAAAACTTCATGAAAAGTTGGGGCCAAGCCAATCAAGACAATAGCCGTAAAATCACTAAAACTTATCCCAATGTAAGAACCTTAACCGGAGAATACCGATTAAGAGAAATTATCATGAAGTAGAAAAATTAAGTACAATTTAATCATTAACTTAATCCCACTTCACAATATCTAGACCACAGCCTCGCATTAAGGTTTACCCCAAATGCGAGGCTGGTTTTCAGTTTCAAACCCCTTCAGTTATAACTTCTGTAAGCACCAAGCTTAAGTGGTGTTTTAGCTTTATTTAACCGATATTGTGACAAACCTTTACGCTCCAGCCCTTTATGCAAAAGCGAGAGCTAGCGCTTATTTTCATTGCTAAAAATCCGCTATCTTGGCTATAAGACGTTTTTTTGAGCATTAACCTATGTTTCAAATTTTCACTGATTTTGCATCATGGCTAATTTACGATTTATTGGGCTTGTCGGCGCAGACAAAGCTTGGGGATGCACTGCATTTTTTTGTTGAAGACGTAACTAAGATTTTTGCCCTACTGCTGGTGATGATCTACCTCATAGCCTTAATGCGAGCCTCATTAAATGTTGAACGAGTCAGAGACTATTTAGCTGGTAAACCCAAGGGCTTAGGTTACTTGATGGGCTCTGGATTTGGGGTGGTAACACCATTTTGTTCTTGCTCCAGTATTCCGGTATTTCTTGGCTTTACCTCAGCCGGGATCCCCCTTGGGATCACCATGAGCTTTTTGATCACCTCACCGCTCATCAACGAAGTAGCCATCTTGCTACTCATGAGCCTACTGGGGATAAAATTCACCATTTTATATGTCGTGGTTGGCATGAGTGTCGGCATGTTAGGCGGCTTTTTTCTCGATGCAATAAAAGCTGAGCGCTGGCTACAATCTTTTGCCGCTGAAGCCCTCAAACGCGGTCAACAACATAGCACTGCTAATAACCCTGACGATATTCAAACCCAAGCGCTATCAATGTCACAGCGGCATCAATTTGCCAAAACTGAGATGTTTGATATTTTTGGCCGAGTATGGAAATGGGTCATTATTGGTGTCGGCCTTGGGGCAGCGCTGCACGGCTTTGTACCCGATGGTTGGATTGAGGCCCATTTAGGCGATGGCCAATGGTGGTCAGTACCTGCTGCAGTGCTACTGGGGATCCCGCTTTATTCAAACGCCACGGGAGTGATCCCAGTGATGGAAAGCTTGATTGTTAATGGCCTACCCATAGGCACCACACTGGCATTTTGCATGAGCACCGTTGCTGCCAGCTTCCCAGAATTTATCTTACTAAAACAGGTTATGCAGTGGCGCTTACTGGCAATATTATTCTGCCTGCTATTGGTGGCGTTTACCCTAGTCGGTTGGCTGTTTAATGCCTTTACGCCATTTTTATGATTTTACTGATGTAAAAAACATCGGTGATTTAACAGCTCAATAAATAAGGATTTATCATGAGAACCATTAAAATATTAGGCTCCGGCTGTAAAAAGTGTCTTGAAACAGCAGAACTTGCCCAAGCAGTTGCCGATGAAAAAGCCGTTACTGTCACAATAGAAAAAGTCACCGACATGGCACAAATTATGGCTTATGGGGTAATGAGCACACCTGCTGTGGTGGTGGATGAAAAAGTGGTTCATAAAGGCAGTAAGCCCACTAAAGAGCAACTGGCGAGCTGGCTATAGCCAATCAAAGTGTCGGGGTAACTAACACTATAAAAAGCCTAAATAACCAATCCCATTAGGCTCAATAGGATTGGTTATAAAAACCTTTGGCAACTAACCTGCGATAGGTTTATGGCCAGATGGTAGTGTTTCAGCACTCTTAAATAACATATACACGCAGGTGGAAAACAAGCAGACACCTAAATAAATAATTAATCCGTTGCCGACATCGGTAAATGTGGTCGCCAATAATGGCCCTAATACTGAGCCTACGCTGTAACACAGCAACATCACTTCAGTCGCTGAAACCATTTTCTCTTGGGGCAAATTATCACAAGCCAGCGTTATCGCTATTGGATATAGAGCAAAACTCGCAGCACCTAGGCATAGTAAACTTAGCCCCATCATGACTAAACTGGTTGACTCCAATATGCCTAACACTGCAACGCAGCCAACAAGACAAATAATTGCCATAAGTAAACTTTTACTCATGCGAGTCGACATGCTGCCTGCAATCGGCTGCACCGCCATGCCACCCACAATGACTATTGCCATCAATAGCCCTGTATAGTCAGCATAAGCACCTGATAGACTGATATATAGCGGCATTAATCCATAAATTGGTCCCAGTAATAGTCCAGACACCATACATCCGATGATCGCTGGCCGGCTCAAATGACGAATGTCTATGCGGTTAAAGCGCTGCTGCTGATGACTACGAGGCTGACCATGTCGAATAAGCACTGGTGCCAAAGTGGCTAAAAACAACAACGCTAATACAAACAGATAAGGCGTAATGCCTTCAGTACCGAATACAGAAATAGCCAGCTGTCCAGCGGCGCTACCTCCGTAAAGTGCCGCCATGTAAAGACCGAGACGTTTAGCACGCTTTTTAGGGCAATTGGACATCAAAAGCCAAGACTCCACCACCACAAAGATGCCTGCAACCGCCAGTCCAGCGATAAATCGCGCTGCAAGCCAGCTGATCTGATGAGGTAGCAGTATCATTGTTACCACCGTTAATGCCAGCAGACATAAAAAAACGATAAATGCGCGCCGATGACCAAGTCGCTTAATCACCTTTTGAATACAAGTAGCACCTAATAAAAGACCAAAATAAAACACACTTGCAAGCCAAGGAGTTAACGATGGACTAAGGCCAAAGTATGGTAAAGATAATGGTACTAGGCTCATTAAAAAGCCTGAAGCGATAGCGAAAAAACTTAAACCAATAACTGGTGTAACAATGGAGTTTTCACCACTGTCATGAGTAATTATGGACAATTTGAGGATACTTAACATGAAATTTAACGTGCTTGCGCATACTTGTCGGCTAAAGGCTTAGTTATACCCAAAGACTATTTGCGGCGAATGTAATACTGAAGCAGAAATAAGTAAAGTAAAATCTGCTACAGCTCGTTTAATGGCCAACAAATTGTCAAATTTTGCTATAAAGGTCATATTTTGTGGTTATTTCGAACGAAATAAAAAGGAAGTGATATTACTGTCAGCCTAAAAAATCGTTAATTAATATTGGCTAAAATACAGTTTAAAGCTAACAAAACAGCTAATAAACACTATTTAAGCTATGATTTTTAGCACTTATAGGCAGATATAACATGAATGATGCAAAACTAGAATTAAAGGGGCTAAATATAAAGCAAAGGAGTTTTAGCAAAAAAATTTTGAGGCATATGTTAGCGGTACATGCGAGCCAAATAGCAATCGAGAAAGCTTGTTAAGAAATACGTCTTAGAATTATTAATGAGCCTCAAATCTAAAAACCATTAAATGAAACTAATGCTGCACTTTGAAGGGGGCTTGAAGCCTCCTACAGATGAACAACAAACCCAGCAGTATTCTAGCGCAGAATTTTACATCAGCTTATTGATATAAGATAACTTGAATCACTTGGTATTGATGAAAAAACCTAAGGGAATGGGTCTATCTCCCTTAGGCCTCTATCACTATGCTTAAAACACAATGCTCATAACACAACATTAGCCTCTAAATAACGGATGTTTTAGTGGCAAAACTGTCACATTGACTCTAGCTTGTTTAAAATAATTCACTAACTTGTCTTGAATTGACCAATTTGTTCTCTTAATTGCTGTGACAAATGATTAACCTGCACACTGGCACTATGTGATTGGTCGGCATTGCTGGCCGTTAATCTGGCTTCATCACTAATATTGACAATATTACGATTAATTTCATCACTGACAGCGGTTTGCTCTTCTGCTGCTGTGGCAATTTGGGTGGCCATATTAGAAATCATCGCCACCGATTCGGTAATTTTAGCTAAGGCCTCACCCGCTTGTGCTGCCTGAACAGTGCTTTTATCGGCTTGCTCACGGCTTGAGTCCATTACCGATACCGCATCTTTAACACCGGTTTGTAACTGTCCAATCATTTGCTGAATTTGATTAGTTGAATCTTGAGTTCGTTTAGACAAGGTTCTGACCTCGTCTGCCACTACCGCAAAGCCACGGCCGTGCTCGCCCGCGCGGGCAGCTTCGATGGCGGCATTGAGTGCCAGTAAGTTAGTTTGCTCTGAAATACTGCGGATCACATCTAAAATGCTACCTATATTATCGGCATCGTTTTGTAATTTTTGTAACGCATTGGCAGCTTGTTCAACCCCGCCAGAGAGGTTATCGATCGAAGCGATCGTTTGCTGAACTATCATGTCACCATGGACCGCTTGGGTATCAGAATCTTTAGCTGCTTGCGCCGCTAGTTCGGCATTATTAGCTACTTCCACCACGGTTGCTTGCATTTGATTCATCGCTGTAGCAACTTGTTCGGTTTCACCTTGTAAGCGCTGCATGCCCGCTAAGGTTTCGTTACTGGCCGATTTAAGCTGCACACTTGCCGTACCTAACTGCTGAGTATTACCATTGAAATCAATAATTAACTCACGAATATTACCTACAAATACATTAAAGTTGCCAGCGACCTGATTAATTTCGCTATTACCACTGTCATCTAGCGACACGGTAAGATCTTTAGAGCCTGAAGCCACATTACTCATGGAATTATCTAAAGCGTTAAGCGGAGTGAAAATATTGCGGTAAAGGGCTGACAAAATAATGATAATAAACACACCAATGCCAATACTGCCCCACAATTGCACACTGGCAGCTTGCATGGTGGAATTTAGGGTTTCTTGTACCGCAACAGTAAATTTACCATCTAACTCTTGGGCTAATTCATCTAAATTATCAGCTAACTCTGACGATGCTTGGTCAAAGCCACCAGCACCTTTCATCAGTAAATTACCAGCATCGGTCCCCTGAGTTAGGTAAGCATCTGCCATATTCACACCAGATTCATGCAATTGATTAATTTGACGTTTAATCGATTGAGCTCTTGCAGTATATTCCGGTGCCGAACTGATAAGTTTATCCATATTTGCTTGAGCGGCATGCAAACTTGCTAACGCTTCGGCTTTGGCTTCATCACTTTTTGTTGCGCCAACATCGGTTAAAAACTGCTGAATTTGTACAACATCATAGCGAGTATCTTTTAAAGCAAAAATAGTATTAACCTGTTTTTCTTCATTTAACACACTTTCATAAATAGAAGATTGCTGGGCATTGCTCACCCAAACTAAAACGATTAAAGCCAATAATGATAACGAAATTGTAATTTGAAGCATTCTCTTAATTGAGACATCTATACTCATATAACTACCTTTAAAGATTAAGCCCTACTTTAAAATATAAATCGGAGGAATTAGCTTAAATTCACCGTGATTAATGACCTGAATATCAAGTTATTTCAGTTGTCAGTATGGGGTTTGGCGAGTGGTTATTACTCTTAAACAGCCTTTATTGAGCATTAAAGTACTTAATAACATGACTCAATAACATTGGCCTCTAATATTCGTGTAGTACACGATTAGACCTGTATATAGACATCGACTTATTGAGGGAAAACTTTAATGGAGATTTTGCAAGATAATGACCTTTGGCTTAACAAGTTTCACTTGTTAAAGTCAAAGGCCACTATTTTATGAAAGGCATAACTGACAGGGTATTATGGTTTTATCAACAGCAATCAACCGACGTCAAAGCGGGCAAAGGGATTATAACAAGGCCGATTAGCGCCGTAGTATTGCAGCGCCTCTGTGGCAGGGTTACTGACTTGGAAATAATTGGTCGACATCATAAAATCAGTGACTAATTTTCGCTCATACTTATCAATCCAAATAGCACGCTTTTTAACAACCAAATCAAACATTGAAGATTGATCTAATATAATAATGGCACGCAGCTTCATCTCACCATATTCAGCGGTAAAATGATCACAAAACAATTGCAGGTTTTCATCGCTAATATTTAGCTTACCCAGTAAACGATCAAGGCTAGAAACGATAAAATTTTGGGTATTTAATGTATGCACTCCATAAAATACCGCCCCACCCAGCCCTGCGCCAACCGCTGCAACTTTAAGAAACGAGCGTCGAGAAAGACTAGTACCACTCATATTAAACCCCCATTCTCGCTGCGCGCACTGCTAATGCTGCAGCCGTTAAGCTAGGATTAGCACAAGAACAGCTTGGAAATACTGATGTGCCCACCACAAATAAGTTTCGGTATTGATGATGAATAAGGTTTGCATCTACCACTGAGCCATCATCAATGTTGCCCATTCTCAAGGTGCCCTGTAAATGTGATTCAGTCGGCCGCCAGCCACGAAAATGAATCGCTTCCACAGGTAATGCATCAAGTACCTTAGGTAATTGCGCTAAAGCCTGCTCAATACCTTTTTTGGCGTACTCAGATTCTCCGGTATAGCTCACTACCGCCTGCCCTGTAGTAGCATCAATAGTGACATTATTGGATTTTTGGGGGAGATCTTCAGCGACAATGACTAATGGCAGGGTTTCTCGCCAGCGACCCACTTCTTTTCTAAAGCCATAAGGCCAACGATTTTCAAAGTAAATCAAACAAGAAGCGTGATCTTTTCTAAACTCGCCATCATACAAGGCATAATTGAGCCCTGTGGTAATAGTGCTACCATCAAAGTTCTCTAAACCGTCTAAATACACCTCTACTTTTATCCCAATTTGCTCGTGTAGCCCTAGGCCCGTGTCACCAAAATCCATTTTCGATCGTAGCAATATCGCAGGGCTTTGTATGGCGTTGGCGCCTAAAACAAACTTGTCGGCGCTGACGGTATATTCTTGATTGTTGTTGATAAAAACCACGCTAGAAACCGCGCTATCACTGTGCTGCATATGCCTTACTTCAGAGTTTAAACAGGTATGCACTCTTGGGTCTGAATACACCTGCTGAAAACCATTATGCACAGTAAATTTGGCCTGAATGGGACATAAATTACATTTGGCATTAGAGCAGCAGGCCGCCCGTGTATCAGTTGACACCCTTGCTCTGGCCGTTGGCATGATAAAGTGGCTGTCCATATTGGCATTTTTCATGATGCGATCAATGGCAGTGGGTCTATGGGGCGGTTGTGGGAAAGGTTTTGAGCGAGGAAGCATACTGTGCATATCAGGGTCGCCTGACACCGACATAATGCTTTCGACATCACAATAATAGGGCTCAAGATCGTCATAGGAAATCGGCCAGTCATTGCCGACCCCATACAAAGAGGCGGTTTTAAAATCTGCAGGATGAAATCGAGGGGTTTGGGCAAACCAGCAATTCATTCCACCACCAAAACCAATGGTGCAATTCCATTCTTTTTCAGCTGTATTTTTAAAGGTATCGGCAGGATCAACAGCCGAATTTTTACCTTGGGATAATTGCCAATTCCACGAATGATAATCGCCCCATTCCAGCACGAGAATATTACCATTAATTTTTTTTAGCGCCTCAAGTAAAAAAAATGAAGCTCCAAAGCCAGAACCAATAATTATTAATTCATACTTTTGCTGCGAAGCTTGTTCGGCGCTGACAATATTTAAATTCATCGTTATGGGATTCCTTTTCGCTGGTCGCTAACATGAGACCGTTAAATTTAATCCTTAAATACGGCCCTTAAATACGGCCTTTATTTTTAGTTAATTAAATATGGTATCCCCGATACCTTCATATTCAGCAACTAGATAACAATTAAATCATGCAAAATATCTTTATATAATTCCATCGTTATATAATTGATTGTATATAAAAACAATACAAGCGTTCTCCCCACCAAAATACCAATTTCAGTAGTAAGTTCTAGTTAATGGCCGCAGTCCTTTATCTACCATCACACCTATTCGATTAACTAAATCGATATTCATTAGAGTAAAACATCAACAAGTTTATAAAGCGCATTGGGCCACATCATATTTTAGTTATAGCATAAAAAACGGCCAATCAATGATTGGCCGTTAGGGTTTACTGCGATTATGTTTAAAACCTTAGCAAACAAGCATGAGGGCTATTAACGCCACACACCCCACTCACCTGTAGTACCAGGCTCTTCACCTTGAGTCCACCACTGAGCAGTCCACTCTTGGTTATTATGCATCACCTTTTCACCGCCATTATAAACAGCAGATGCACTCCATTGCTCTCCAGGCAATGGCTCAGGGCTTGGTCCTGGTTCTACGTCAGTTGGGGTAATAGTAAAACTATAAACCGTTTTATCTTCTTCGCCTTGACCTGAAACAGTAAGCTCAAAACTGACTTCTTGGGCGACATTCTCAAGCAAAACAGTGTTGATAATTAGCTCATCATTTTGACCAATAGCGGTTTCAATCGGCAAACCTGCCACTTGCACCCAAGAGATTTGTTCAATATCGCCTTTGCTGCTTGCTGGCGTTAATACCACGTACTCACCATGGGTAACGCTAGCGTTAGTAATTTCTTTTAACACTGTTGGCGTAATCACAGCTTCAACAAACTCATTGTTTGCTGTGATACTGAACTCTCCATAAGCCTGTCCATTACTGGCATTAAAGAAGTTATTATGTAGCTCATTTCTGAAATACATATAGTGATTCATTTCTGCATGCCAGCGGCCAATAAACACGTTACCGCTATATTGAGTCTCGTAATAACCGTTGACTTGTGAGGCTAATAAGCGATCCCAATCGAGTTGATTGTCTGCGGTAATTTCTAACGAAAAGCTAGAGTGAATATCACCATTGTCACTAAAGACTTTATAATTAACCGACTCACCAAGCTGAGGGGTATTAAGGCTGATATCAGCAGGAATAAAGGCATCGCCTTGCTCTAAGTATGGCTCGCTTGGTTCTGGATCAACCGGTGAATCACCTGAAATGGTAATGTCACTACAGTTATAGAATCCTTCACCAACGGTGTCATCTCGCTGCCAGCGAGTAAACAAAATCGCATCGCCTGAACGATCGGCTGGGATCGCAATGTCCATGCGGTACTTTTTATCGGCATCCACAGCAACATTGCCGTACTCTTGGATTAACTCTAAGTCATCCCATTTAAGTGGCTTAGACACATCAACACCAGGCTTGGTTAAATAAAACTGCCAGAATGAAGGGTTGTGAGGCGCGGTTGCATTAAACACGTACTCAAAAGTACCAGTTGGCAATTCAGTGCGGGTCCACTGTGAATGCTCAGCACCCATACCGCTTTTTTGCGCATCATTGGCATAACATAAGCTGCCATCAGGGATAGCCGCTTTTACCACTTCCATATCATTGTATGTCGGTGCAGGAATATTAATGGCAAATTCATTACGCTGAATAAATGGATAAGTACCAGAAATCGCTTTGGCTTGTGCACAAGCCGCATTAGGTGGTGTGCCACTCCACAAGCCACCTTGCTCGTAACAAATTGATTGTCTTGCTTCAGGAAATTCAGCCCAACCATGGGCATGAGCACTTTGATTAGGTATTAAGATGTACATTGCTGACACAGCAGCGACGGCACCGAAAAACTTATTGGTTTTCATGTAAATATCTCTAGTTATGACGTAAAAGAAGACTGCAGACTCAAGGGCGATAATGGATGAATATAAATAACCAACAGTGGTCTGTTCGCGCTACATCATAATTAAAAAAAACCATAAGACAACAGAGCCAATAAAACGACAGAACGTCAAAAAAACTATTATTTACAGCAATATAGACTCAAGATTAAAACGAGTTAACAAATTTAATAAATATTTGACTTGTCATATAATTGACGATAGGGAGCGTAGAAATAATCAACAGCTGCCGCCAATCACCCACAAACACTTATATGGCTTAGTTAAGCCAGTGTTTTACAATATCGTCTTAGCATCAATTTATAATGTATTAGGTTCGCGCCTTTAGTCACAGACAACTAGCGTCAAATAATTGATCTTTGAATGTTAAGATTATTGGTGGCCAATTAGGTACTCATCCGACCACTTCTATTTGCATCCAAATGCATATTTATTCAGCATTAGAATTTGTTTAGACAGCCTAAGTTCACAGCGCTACAGCAAATAAATACTAAAACCACTACGCTATTGTGAGTTAATGACGGCCTAATTTCAGCTGCTGGCAAATATCACTGGCCAGTACCACTCGCTGAGTTTGGCCAAGTTGATGGCCTAGTGTGGCATGCCAGTTCACCCCTGTAATAGCCGCATCAACCGCCGACAAGCCTTGTGCAATAAGTGCAGCAATAATACCTGCTAAGCAATCGCCCATGCCCGGTGTGGCCATAGCTGCTGAGCCAGAATGGCAAAAATTGACTCCACCTTGATGGGCGACTAGTGTGCCAGCCCCTTTTAATACCACGACTGCTTGATATTTTTTATGTAGCGCCAGCGCAGCGGCAACGCGATCGTTTGTAACTTCAGTGGCAGATATGCCCAACAAGCCAGCGGCCTCTGCCTCATGGGGAGTTAGCACCCAAGGCGTTACCGTTTGCTGATGCTTTGCCAAATAACGCAGCGCATCCGCATCTAACACCCCGAGGCTGCGTTTATTATCAACGCCAGAGTTGGGTTGAAGGGTTAATAGCATTTGCATGATTTGCTGCGCTTGTTGGCCGCGGCCAAGACCTGGGCCCACCACCAGCACGGCGTGTTGCTTTAAGGTGTTTTCGGTACTATCAGAAAACATAATCTCAGGAGATTGGCTTAAGCAGGCGACAAAATGGCTTGGCTCACACTGTAAAAATACCCGCCCAGCGCCAGCATTTAAGGCTGCGCGGCTAGCAATAATGCCAGCGCCAGCCATATTGCCAAGACCTGCAATAACGCTGACATTACCATGATGACTTTTATGGGTATTACCCCTGCGTGATGGCAGCATATTTACCCTTGGATCGTAGCGCCAATTCTCTTTTGTTGTACCAGCAATAGGCTCAAGCCCTAAAGAGTCTAACGACAGTGCCCCACAAGATGCTGGCCCATATGCAGTGAGTTGCCCCGGCTTATAAGCAATAAAGCTATGGGTGGCAGTGGCATTAACGCAAATCGGCTCAGGCTGGCCGCTATCGGCATTTAAACCGCTGGGCACATCAACCGCGTAAACCTGCTCAGCACTCTGATTAATGTCATCAATAACCTTTATCGCCGCAGCAGATAGTGTTCGGGTTAAACCACTGCCAAATAGCGCATCAATAATGATCGGATAAGATGCGCTAGGTTTAGTGGTATGAACACTACCACCAGCCGCTAAAAATTCATTCATGGCTTGCTGCGCATCGATGCCCGCTTTGGGCGCGCCAAAAGGCGCATAAACCACGACCTTTTTACCCTGTTGCAGTAATAATTTGGCAATGTAATAACCGTCACCACCATTGTTGCCCTGACCCACAACCACCAATATTGCTTGCGATGTATTAAAAGCGCTGCCAAAGCGCTGCACAAAACTGCTAGCTGCCTTAACCATTAAGGGCCAAGTACTATTGTTATGGCTTGATGCCCAATACTGCTCGGCGTCTCTTACTGCCTGCGCTGATAACACCACAGCGCTTTTTTCAAAGTGATCCGCTAAATGATCCTCTAAGTGATCGTATAAATGATCTTTTAGCTGAGCCATTAAGTCATTGTCAGAAAGAGTGGCCATATAAACCTTACCTTGAATGCGAAAGCTAGTATTAACTATACAAGAAGTATGGCAGCACAAAACTACTGCACACGGGATTAGGCAGATATTTGCCATCAATATAAAGCGGGGGGTGGCAATAACTATCAACAATAGATGTGGCAATAATTTTCTACATTAGTCATTACAATTCAATCGCCTTAAGCATTAACACTAGCTTAACAATTGTCGTATGATGGTTTGTACGCTTACTTAAACAACAATAAATAGGAAAACCACGCAGATGGTAAAGCCAAATAAACAATTAAAGGGTCTAACAAAATTCAGTTTCGCAGCGGCAATCTCGCTGACGCTAAGCGTGCCAGCACTGGCACAACAAACCTTATTGATCGCTGATGCATACGTCGATGTAGTAAAAGGCAAAACCATTAATGACGTGGCCATTGTCATTAATGGCAATCAAATAACCCAAGTCACCCAACAAGCCAAAATCACTACAGATAATGATTACAAGCTTATCGATTTAAGCGGTAAAACCTTACTTCCTGGGATGATGGATATGCATGTTCACCTTAGCGGTGATGCCGAGGATAATTTTTTAGCCTCGCAAAATTATTCTATTCCACGCCAAACCGTTAAAGCGGTTAAAAATGCCGAAAAAACCTTAATGGCAGGCTTTACCACGGTGCGGGACTTAGGCGCTGCAGGTTACGCCGTTATTGCCACCCGCGACGGCATTAATGCCGGTGAAATTGCAGGGCCAAGAATTTGGGCTGTTGGCCATCCGATTAGTATTACAGGCGGGCATTGCGACGATAACTTTTCATCCCCAGAAAAAAAATCAAAATCGCAAGGGGTCGCTGATGGACCTTGGGCTGTGCGCGCTAAAGTACGTGAAAATATCAAGTATGGCGCTAATGCGATTAAAGTGTGTGCCACTGGCGGGGTATTTTCTAAGGGCACTAAAGTCGGCGTGCAACAGCTAACTTATGAAGAAATAAAATCAGCCGTTGATGAAGCCCACATGCGTGGCTTAGTGGTTGCCTCCCATGCCCATGGCACTAGCGGTATTAAAGCATCGATCAGAGCGGGCGTCGATAGTATCGAACATTGTAGTTTCATGGATAAAGAAGCAATAAAAATGGCTGTAAAGGCTGGTACTTACCTTTCTTGTGATATCTACAACACTGAATACACCCTCGCCTATGGCGCAGCTAATGGTGTACCTGAAGCAAACATCAATAAAGAAAAGTTAGTATCGCAAGCCCAGCGAGATAGCTTTAGAGCAGCGGTAAAAGCTGGTGCTAACATGGTATTTGGCTCAGATGCGGCAATTTACCCCCACGGTGATAACGGTAAGCAGTTCTCACGTATGGTGACATTTGGTATGACCCCAGCCCAAGCCTTACAAGCTGCGACCATCAATAGCGCCGCTTTACTCAAGCAAGACAACCTCGGGCAGATTAAAGCAGGTTTTTTAGCTGACATTATTGCCGTTGATGGCGATCCGCTCAGCAATATCAGCTTAATGGAAAACGTGACCTTTGTGATGAAAGACGGTCAAGTCTATAAGCAGTAAGCCAGTAAGGTTTAGCTAATAAAGCCAAATGACTCGCTAGAAACAACAAAGCCTTGATAGTGTTTGCTATCAAGGCTTTTTAATATGTAAAAATAAGGCTGATTTAAGCCTTACTTTAGCTTACTAGTTGATTTAGTTAACCCACTGCATTAACTCTGCAGCCGTTCTCAATGCATACTGGCGTTTAACCAAGTTACCAGCGGGATCAAACAATAGCATTTCAGCAGGGCTAGCACGGTATTTGGCAATCAATTGATCACCCTCTGGGGTGCCTATTCTGGCGATCAAAAAAAACGCTTGCTCACTAATCTGATCGCGAGCCTCATTCATTTGTTCAGTTTGGCTATTGCTCACCGCAAGGTTGGGATCATAAACAAATACAAATGCAGGCTTACCTGTGCCAATTTGTTCATGGGTGGTTTTAAACCCTTTGGGCATGACATTAAACACCACCGCAAACAATATCACTATGGATACAATAACGCCGAGAGTCACCCAAGGCTTACGGCTAGACGAGTTTGAACTGTGATTATCTTTGATAATAAAACCCTCTTTAAGTGTTCAATTCATGACAATAATTTTATCGTCTCACATTGTAATCAACTTAACTGAGTTTTATCTTAAAACGAAATTACGCTTTTAAAGCGCGGTCACAAGGTTAACTAAAACGCTGATATAAAGCCGCAAGATCCCAGCTGCACGTTTTAACAAAATTTAAATCCACCTAAGTATCAGCATCGACGCAGGCTAAATGCTAAAAAAGGGGATACTCTCAACAAGTATCCCCTTTCTTAACACAGTGACTAAGTTACTGGCGCTATCGGCTTATTGATAGCTAACCAATTACTATTATTTTTAATTAGCACGTATCCAATCATCGACAGTTTGATTCACTAAGTCAGCAGAAGACTCCATAAACCAGTGACCGCCCGGTACCACTTCAACCTGACCCTTATTCAAATCGACAACCTGTTGCAACCACTCTTTACCATGGAACCACACATTCTTATCTTTGCCATAGATGAAAAGAAAAGGCGTGCCAAAATCTTCCACCGCAACACGTTGGGGTAAATCTTTTGATAAAATAGCGTTCCATAAATGCCAGTATGGGTAAGTCATACGCGCATCAGAACGTAAATTAGCCACTTTTTTATTCGCGTCTACATTCTGTTCAAGTTTTAATATGTTTTCCGCAGTAAAAAGCGTTAATTTTTCACCGAGAAATTCAGGTAAAACCCAAGCAAGCGCAAGGGCAAAGGTGTATTTAACATTAATGCTTGGTGATTTTTCGTTACCATAGCTGCCAATGTCTAAAAGAATAAGTCTGTCGACCAAGTCATTTTGCGCAAGATAATGTGAAGCATAAGACGCGCCCCAGTCATGAGCGAGTACAGTCACTTTATCTCTATCTAAACTTTCGATAAAGGCATCCATAATCATGCGAATTTGCTGAATATTGTAATCGGGTCTTTGGCCATTATCTTCTAGCTCGAACCCCGGCAAAGTAAATCGAGCAATCCGATAGTCTTGCTTTAAATATTCAACTTGCTTGTCCCACAGCTCTAAACTATCAGGATAACCGTGGATCATGACTATGGTCTCTTCACCCTCACCATCCATTTTTACTTCAAGGTTTTTTACTATCGTAGGTAGTTGTTGCTGAAATTCATCATCTGGCATCGGGCCTGTAAAAACAAATGTGCCTGCGAGATACAGAATGGGAGAAAGTACAACCAGTACGATCACTAAGATCCTAATTATTATTTTTTTCATACATATCCATTTTTATGTTGAAGTACATCTACAAACACCCTGCTGGCGTTTGCGCTTTTATCAATTAATACCGTTAAAAATTTTTATACCGAGTTAAATGCATCAGCAATTGCTGACAGATACCGCAGCGCTAACTAAACATAGCTATTCGCAGCCAAGATCTAGTGTATTTTTAAGCTGATTAATCAGTAACGCGGTTACATCCCATACAAATTAGAATAATAACTCTAATTTTATGAAGATGAAAAGAACTATCGACAATTATGTAAATACTGTAAGAAAACTAAATGCACAAGGCGTTCGCCTATCAGGCTTTTTACTGTTATTTCAAGCGTTTGATCGTTTTTAGGGCGATTTATAAGAAGAAGTTATTACACAGTTTGCCGATGCCCAACATATTGGGTGGCATAAGCGCATAAGTGCGGACTCAGCAATCTCGATTTAGTCAGCTAAAAAACCTATTTTGATAGGCTATGCTAAATGCTAAATGCTAAATGCTAAATGCTAAATGCTAAATGTTGAATGCTAAAGAGAAGAGCTTTAAACAAATGACGCGAGATAGGTCATAAAGAACAGAGAGATTAACTAAGATGTTGAGCCTAGTTAAACAGAGTCAAATAGTGGCTCGCGATGGCAAGATTAATGTTTGTATCTAAAGGTATTACTGTCGTCTAGAATGTCAATTTTGATCGCTACAATCCCTTGATCGCTACTGGCTATTTGTTGAAACGCTTTTTGAGAAAGATCGATCACTCGGCCTTTAACAAATGGGCCGCGATCGTTAATTTTTACATCGATGCTTTTATTATTGCCGGTATTGGTCACCCTCACTATAGTGCCAAATGGCAAGGTTTTATGGGCTGCAGTATAGGCTCTCATATTGTATTTTTCACCACTTGCCGTCAGTCTGCCGTGAAATTTACTGCCATACCAAGAAGCTTGCCCTGCTAGCACATGAGATGTTGAATATTGTGTTGTTTTAGCTGAGTCGATGGGCACTCGTGATGAACAGCCTGTTGCCATAGCAAGGAGTAACACACTAAACATAAGCTTAAATTTAATCATTGTGTTTACTACTCGCTCTTTAAAATAATGCTTCATTTTATTCGCTGCCTTGTAAGCACAAAATGCTCTCAGACAACTCGCTAACCTTAGCCTGCAGTGTAGATGAGAACATTTAAGCTGTCACTCAAGATGACTTATAACACCATCATAGCAAGCGCAGCATCACATAAACCCTGCTCATGTTCACTCCCTTGTTCATGTAGTAGCTGCTGGAGCCTATATGTTATGGCTCGCTAGCAACCGTGGATTCTGCCCCCCCGTTATTACACTGACTTGCACTTATGACACTTTTTAAAAGCAAAACCTTATGCCAACGCTTGTATCTCAGAGAGTGCTTTATCAATCTCGGCTTCGTTATTAATTAAGCTCGGCGCAAAACGCGCGTATGAGTCACGATAAGGCGTCGAGCTCATAATGATGCCCTTAGTGTGCATATGCTCTACCACCTGTTGCGGTGACAAACCATCGACATCAAAACACACCAGCCCCGATGATAGTTCAGTGGCCATTGGCGTATACAAGGTGACATGTGACATTTTTGCCAAGCCTTGCTTGGTTTGGGTATTGAGCTGATGAATACGCTGTTGCACATTGGCTTTACCCAAACGCATATGTAGCTCAAACGCTGCAGGCAATGCCCAGCGATGTTCAAAGGAGTGAAAGCCTCCTGGTGACATATGTTCACCCATTGGTACTTGCGCTTGGGTGCTATTACCTAGCCACACATCGTAGGATAGGCTGAAACTTGGGATCACTGCGCTGCAGTTATTCCAGCCGCGCTTTGAGCCCCATATAATGCCAGTGCCACGTGGGCCAAAGATCCACTTATGAGTGCCAGCAATAAAAAAATCACAGCCTAATGTACTCACATCAACATCCTCGATGCCAAAGCCATGTACGCCATCGACACAAAATAGGATTTTATCAGCTTCAGAACGTGAGCTGTTGGCTTTGGCAATCACATCTGCCATAGCGCGGATAGGTAATTTAACCCCAGTGGAAGAGTGAACCCAAGTCACAGCCACCACCTTAGTCTTTTGATTAATGGCCTTTGCCAAGTTATCGATAACTTGCAAGCTTGTCACTGTGGCAGGGGTGTCATATAACGTAATACGGCGCACGTTAGCCCCTGTTCTTTCTGCACGCAGTTTTAAAGACAGATCGGTAGAGTAATGATCGTGTACGGTTTGCACTACTTCATCATTAGGGCGTAATTTAAGCCCGCTGTATACCAAAGATAACCCCATCGTTGTACTGTCAGTGAGGGCAATTTGTTCGGCTTCACCACCCATATAGCTTGCTGCCGCAGCGGATATTTTTCCATCAATGGTTTCAAAGTGTTTATGCCAATAATCTGAAGGATTGGCATCTAAGCCTTTGCGGTGTCGCTCAATTTCATCTGCCACAGGTTTAGGGTGAGAAGCCAACAAAAAGGTAGAAAGGTGAATGTAATCGTCAGTTAAGGGGAAAAGCTGTCGCAGCGCAGTCCAATCTCCAGCATTGATATTATCAGGCATTAACGCTGCTTTATTGCCCTCAGCAGCGGCATCAGCTGCATCAGCTGCATTGCCTATGCTTGTCCCAATGACACTTCCAGCTAAGGCTAAACCCATTCGACTTAAAAAATTACGACGTAACATAGACAACTCTTTATTAATCGCTGTGTACCGTTAATAAAAAGTAGCAACCGAATGCAGGAGTGTCTATTAATTGACCGCAAGTGTCACTGCGGCGCCGAAAAGTCAGTCTTAAACATGATTAAGCCTGTTTGATAATGTACAAGTTGGGTAAGTGGGGAGATGATCTCGCTTGCTAGTATAGGTAAGCACAGTTAAAGTGCACTCTGTTTTGATTTAACAATCATCAACTTGATTGATTGCAGCGTTTTTTATCTGAAAGGTTAACTATATATGGAAAAAGTGTTTGAAAAATTAATGTATGCATCACGCTGGATCATGGCACCGATTTATTTAGGTTTAAGCCTTGTCCTATTTGCGTTAGGTATCAAGTTCTTTCAAGAGATTTTTCACATCCTACCGATGATTTTTGAGATGAAAGAAGTTGACCTGATCTTGATTACACTATCGCTAATCGATATCACTTTAGTGGGCGGCCTTCTGGTGATGGTGATGTTTTCAGGCTATGAAAACTTCGTTTCACAGCTAGATGTGGGCGAAAACAGTGACAAACTAAGCTGGCTTGGAAAAATGGATTCAGGCTCACTTAAAAACAAGGTAGCCG
This sequence comes from Shewanella sp. 3_MG-2023, assembly GCF_030548765.1. Taxonomy (NCBI): domain Bacteria; kingdom Pseudomonadati; phylum Pseudomonadota; class Gammaproteobacteria; order Alteromonadales; family Shewanellaceae; genus Shewanella; species Shewanella sp. 3_MG-2023. Next base: position 21,264 of record NZ_JAUOSH010000048.1, read on the forward strand.
CATCAATTGTGGCCATATCGTCAATTCATTTACTTAAAGTTTTTATGAATGCCGAAAATATCGATAACGACAAAATCATGTGGTACTTACTGATCCACATTACCTTTGTATTATCGGCCTTTGCCATGGGCTACTTGGATAAAATTAGTCGCACAAAGTAGCTGCTGACCTTAAGTTGCAAATCCAAATAAAAAAAGCCTCGATACGGTTAAGCATCGGGGCTTTTTTCGGCTTGCAGTTTGTCGGCATTAAAGCTGACACCTGAAAGCATGCTGCATTATTGATCCAAAGAAACGCCTTAAGCAGACAATAAATACACCTACAAAATAATCTCAGCTAATACAAATCCAATCATCACCGAGCTAACAATCGTCACCACACCGGGTACCACAAAAGGATGGTTAAATACCCACTGGCCAATACGGGTAGAACCTGTGTCATCCATTTCAACAGCCGCCAACAAGGTTGGATAAGTTGGCAATACAAATAAGGCACTCACCGCAGCAAAAGAAGCAATAGCAGCCTCAGGGCTAACCCCTAGCATAAATGCCGATGGCATTAACGCCGCTGTGGTTGCGGCTTGCGAGTACAACAACATGCTGGCTAAAAACAAAATGATCGCCAACATCCACGAATGCTCTTCTAGCAAGCCACCCGATAGCGCTTTAATCTCTTCTAAATGCCCAGCAACAAAGGTGTCACCTAGCCACGCAACACCTAATACACAAATACACGCACTCATGCCCGATTTAAAGGTCGCCGCATTAAGCACCTCAGCTGTATCCACTTTACAAAACAGCGTAATCGCCGTGGCTGCCGTTAGCATAAACACCATAATCGCTTCATTTCGCGGCAATGTCGGATTATCAATAAGACCTACAGCATCACTAATCGCGGTGGCGTAAAACACCACTGCCACAATTGCTACCAGAAAAACCATCACCGAACGCTTAGCCCCTGCTGGTAACTCAGTGCTGTTCACCTCGCGTTTGCTCACTAAGCCATGAGCTAAACGGTCTTGATAAACGGGGTCATCTTTCAACTCTTTACCCATAAATTGGGCAACAAAAGCGCCGACCATACAAGCAATAAAAGTAGCGGGAATACAAATCATCAATAAGCTGATATAGCCCACGCCTTTGCTTTCAAGCATGCCGCTCATTAGCACAACCGCAGCTGAAATAGGTGAAGCCGTAATCGCAATTTGAGAGGCAACAACTGCAATACTTAATGGCCGTGAAGGACGAATGCCCTGCTCTTTCGCCACCTCAGCGATGACAGGCAAGGTCGAAAACGCGGTGTGGCCCGTACCCGCAAACAGCGTCATGGTGTAAGTGACAATCGGAGCTAAAAAAGTCACCTGCTTAGGATTTTTACGTAAAACACGCTCAGCGATATTCACCAAATATTGCAAACCACCCGCAACTTGCATCGCCGCAATAGCTGCGATGACCGACATAATAATCAAAATCACATCAATAGGAATAGTGCCAGGTGTCATCCCTAAACCTAGAGTTAACACCAACACACCCAAACCGCCAGCAAAGCCAATGCCAATGCCGCCTATTCGTGCGCCGATAAAGATGGCAGCCAATACCACCACTAACTCAATTGTTACCATAAATCCTCCCAAGCCATAATTGCGCGCACTTTACTGTAAAACCAATATAAGCAATGGATGATTAAATCAATAAAACCTCAACTAACAGAATAAAAAACCGGAAGTGTTAACTAGGGCGTGTTGTTCATTGCGGGTTGAGTTTTGTTCGAGATAAAACCGATTAAGCGCGGCGAGTGAATTGCCGCCTAGCAATCTAAGCACTCTTTGTTCGCAAAAAAATCGCTTGGCGATTTACTCCGAGTTTCTTTGGGCGCATTAACTTCGCACCCTGATTTCACACGTCTTATTTCCCACGTATTAATTAAGGCGTGTCTTTGTGAAGTAATTCCATCAAGCCAACGAGTGCGGCAAACAGCACGGCGCCAACAGGCCAAATAATCCAAGTGATGCCCCAAGCCATTGTCCAAAAGCTCCAGCCAAGATAGATAGCAATGAGCAAGGGCCAATAAAATCCAGCCAACTTCTCGGCTCGTTTAGTACGTCTAGTTGTTTCTGTCTCTTTCACTGTTTCTTTCAATACATTGCTATAGGCATCATATTTTGCAGAAACCGGTAAAATAATGAATAGACCAACCGCAATAATAAAAAGCAGTACATCTATCATTAATAAAACAATGTCTTGCTCAAAAGAAAAAATACTCACGCACAGCAGCGGAACAAAGCTAACAATAAAACAGAAAATACCTACAGATAAGCGCAAATTATAAGCTGGCCTAAACTGTTTACGCTTTTCATGAAACACGCTGTGAACACCATAAGCGAGTTCAAATGGCTCATTTTCTATCGCCGCTATTTCATCTTGATATTGGTTTGTCTTGATAAAAAAGCTCACTCCAACTGACACCAAAATCAACACACTCACAATACCCAATGCCGCTGCTATATCACCCGTCATGTTAAATCGATTCGTTTCCGCCATAGCCATAAAGAAAAACAACGGCATTGCAGAACACACACACAAAACCACGCCTTTAGAAACAAGATTCGTCATTGCGATTTTATGCTCAACATACTCAGTCGCTTGCTCTAGGGTAATATGGTTAATGCCTAGTTCTTTGGCTTCAGTAGCAACTTCAAATTCCTCGTTCTCGTCCTTTAGTAAGAAGTCTGTAGACACATCAAAAATCTGTGAAAGCATAATGATTTTATTTAAATCAGGAATGCTATTTGCCCCTTCCCATTTAGAAACAGACTGACGAGAAACATTCATTTTCTCAGCCAACTCTTCCTGCGACCAGCCCAGTTTTTTCCTTAATCTAATAATCTTATCTGCAAGTATCATTAGTGAGTCCTTTTAATCAATAATTGAGCCACAAGCATAAGAAATCAGCCAGTTGCTCACTAGCAAGCCAGCTTATTAATCTGTCAACCAGCAGTTGCGTTATTGATTATTAAGCCATAATTCGGCTATTTTTTGTATCTAATTGCTCAATTAGCGATTGAGTGTAGGCTATGAAGCAAAGAAAGAATTTAATCAGTCACCCGATTTGAAATCGCTTAAAGAGTCGAGACTAATCCAATTAATTTGATTTGTATCAGCTCACCATGACATTCACTCACCGACACGCCGTAAACTCATCCATGAGGGCTCGAACATCCCATCCATGGGATGAACGGTCGTCTCGCTAATACTCATGGTTCACCTATTGAATATCAGTTTAATCCTCAGCCTTTTAACACGTTCAGCAAAAATACCAAAGTCAGTAAGCACAAAGCCCCGAACAGCCAAGATTATGGTTGTGTTTAATAATTTGATTGAGGAAATAGAAAAAGTTTACTCTGCCCCTAACAAAACCCCAGTGATTCTATTAGCGACGCAGTACCGCTATCCAGCGGCCAAGATTGAGCAAGCTGGCTAGCGAGCCAGCCACGTAGGTCAGCGCCGCCGCCTTGAGAATCTTCTCCGCATGCTTTATGTCACCGTCGTGCAGGTAATTGCCCTCTTTGAGTATGGGCAGCGCCTTGCCATAACTGGCGTCGAACTCCACCGGCAAGGTCACCAGATGCACAATAGTGCTCAACCCCATCGACAGCACGCCAATTAATATGGTCAACGCGCCAGCCTGCGGTATACGGGTGAGCATTAAGACCACTGGCGCCGCGAACATCATTATGCCGGCAATACGCTCACCGACCATAGCGGTTCTAGCCAGCTTCTGTCGCATCAAAAACAAAGACTCGCCGCGAGAATCCTGTAGCGCATGCCCAACCTCGTGGGCAGCTACCGTCACAGCTGTCAGAGAATAACCGGCATAGTTATCCGGCGTAAGGCGAACAGCCTTAGCCGCGGGATCATAATGATCGCCGTCAGGCGTCTCTTCAACCTTGACGTCATTTAGGCCAAAACGAACTAGAAGATGACGAGCAAGTTCACCACCGCTACCTTGATGACGGTAACGATCAGTGGGCTGTTGGTACTTGCTCATGATGTGCTTGACCCACAAGCCAGGCAAGAATACACAGCCCGCAATGACAATAATTAGAATGATCCATAGCATGAAACCCAGTATGCCATAAACCTTGATATAACTCTCACGGCTTTTACTCAAAGCCAGTACTGTTACGCAAAGCCATTAACCGTGGATGCGAGTAGTGGAAGATGATTTTATAAAAGGGTTAAATTGACTGCTATTTTTATACAAATTCAATCAATAATCATAGCTTTATCAATCAATAATTGGGTATTATGGTAATGATTTTTATCAAGTTATGAATGGATGCTGTTGATAAATGATACTCAAAGCGAAAACCCTGCAAAACACCACTTCACCGCAAGCGATCGCGGGTCAAAAGCAAGAGCAAAACGTAGCCTTCTTTTTACGCCGCGCCTTTAAAGATCACCCCAAAATACTGGTGATCAATGATTTCAAATTTAGTTTTAATGATGAAGTTGCCCAGATCGATCACTTGATCGTGTACCCCTATGGCTTTGTGCTAATCGAATCAAAAAGCATTAAAGGCCATGTGAAGGTCAATCAGCAACAAGAATGGACTCGCAGCTATAACAACCAATGGTCAGGTATGCCATCGCCTATTAAACAAGTGGAGCAGCAACAGATCTTGTTGAAAGAATTACTCACCCATCATAAAGGTGAAATACTTGGGAAAATGTTTGGCATACAGCAAGGTATTAAAGGTCGTTGTTGGGATCATCTCTGCGTAGTATCAAGCGATGCCATTATTGATAGAAACACCATGCCTAAAGCGGTATCAGAGCAATTAGTAAAATCTGAGTTTCTAGTCGATAAGCTTAAAAAAATGATGAACCTTAGAAATAAGTTCATACGAGTCGTTAATGTATATGACACTCGACCTCACTTCGACCGAGAAGAACTCGATTCAATAGGTCACTTCATCATAAGCCAGCATATCGATGGCAATATCCAAGCAAGTGAATTGGTCTGCAACGCACCAGAGCCGCTTCTACAACCAGAGCCAATACAACAGCAACAAACTCAAACAACAGCTCACAGCAGTACCCCATTAGCTGAAAATCAACCAGCAGCTCAAGCCAGCCTAAGCTGTAAACATTGCGGCGAATCCAGCAATATCACCCCAATGTATGGCAAGTACGGTTACTACATCAACTGCAATCAGTGCACTAAAAATACGCCAATGAAGCAAGCCTGCCCGCAGTGCCATAGTAAAAATACTAAAGTCACCAAGCGCAGAGAAACCTACACCCTACACTGCCAAGATTGTGGTTTGAACCAACAAATAGTCTAAGGAATAGCAATTGAAAAACATGGAAAAAGGCAAACTTGTTCGTTGGAACGCCGACAAAGGCTTTGGTTTTATCAAACCTGATTCAACAGCTAATAAAGATATATTCATTCATATATCGATACTCAAACACATGGCAAGAAAACCAGTCGTTGGCGACCAAATCAACTATTTTTCTGAGATTCAAAGTGATGGGAAAGTCAAAGCAATAAAAGCCAATATTGAAGGTGTCGCAGTCATCTCTACCCGCAAATCCAATAGTGCTCACCACCGACAAGACAATAAGAAATCGACAAGCGGCATGCTTATTCCTCTCTTAGTCATATTAGCCCTCGGAATATTTGGCTTTCAGAAGTATAAAGAAATGACCGCAACGCCAGTACTGACCAACCAAGACATTGAACAAATGGAATGGCAGCCCGCGGTACAAAACAGCAACCCAATCACAAACCAACCCACATTTAGGTGTGAGGCTGGCAAAATCCACTGCAGCCAAATGCGCTCATGTGATGAAGCGACTTTTTATATCAACAACTGCCCAGGCACTGAAATGGATGGCGATAGAGACGGCATACCATGTGAAAGCCAGTGGTGTAGCAGGTATTAAGAGGTTAGAGTTAGAGTTACAGTTTACTCTGACCCTGACGGATCCCCACGAATTTAATAGGATGCTTGTGGTTCTTTTACTAAATCCTGCAGCATCTTAATCCCTAATTGCCAATGCGATTTCATCAAGCTTAAACTCCTATCTTTGTAAGCTCTTAAGCCTATAAATTGGTTTGATAGAACGTTTCGGTGTTTTATTGAATTAGCTTGATATTGTCTGTGCTTATTTGCCGCTTTGACAGCTAAACCAAACAGGTGAAGTATAAATTGAGATAAGCAAGCTATGAGCAAAAGTACGCTTAGTCTGTTTGGCTTCCTTGAGCCGCTATCATTCATTTTTAGACCTGTTTTAACATCTCTAAAGCTTTCTTCTATCTGCATTCTTGTTGAATAAATCTTAACGACTCTTTTGGCATCAGCACTTGATAAACAAAGTGATGTAGCTAGTAACCAAGGCTCTTTCTCTCGTTCTGCACTGGCTCGAGATTGTTTACTCCGCCTCGACTTTTCACCCGTTACCACTTTGTCTTTACGTCCTTTTGCGTTACGTTTGAAAATAACTAAACGGGACTTAAAAGAGGTTTGTTCACCTAGCATGTAAACACCGAGGCTTTTAGCTCTGGTGCTTGCTTGAACATAGAGTTGTTTAACTGGATACCAGCTATCTACTGGTAATTTTTTACAGTGAGTTCGATTTCTAAATCTGCCTACGTAATCCCAATTTAATGACAAAATTTGCTTGAACCAAGGTATACGAAAACCTGCATCTGTCACGATTATTGGTTTGCACTCATTGGTGTAGTGGCATAGTTAATTTGGCCACCTAGTTAGAGGTGATATCATCACCTCATAAGTTAACAGGTGACACTATGA
>NZ_JAUOSH010000049.1:0-26951 GCF_030548765.1 Shewanella sp. 3_MG-2023
CACCCCTAGAAATTTTTTATGACAAAAACCCTTGACAATTTTTTATGACAATCTACCTTTGATATGTGGGTAACATATTGAGGGTTGTTTTGTGATAGAAAAGCATGACGAAAATGATGTTTATGAAGACTACCGATTGCTCTCCATAGAGGTAGATACATTAGCTAAACTGAGAATCTCACAGGTCATCGATACTGACTCTGGAGAAGTGACACACTCACCCTACCTTTCCCCATCCAAATTACAGTCTCGCATAAAGAAGACCGATATTATCGTTGCACCAGATGGGCGTGTTGTTTATCCACAATCTCTTTATCTTGTCTCAAAACTCAGCGGTGAAGGAAAAATTCAAGACACCAAATCAATGGCCAAAGGCTTATTGGCCTTTACTCGATATTTAGAGTCTACCCACCACCCTCAAGATGATGAAGGGGATGTGATACCACCTCAGTACCTAACTTATAAAACACTGACTAAACATGAAGAAGAAGGCGCACCTTGGCAATTTGCAGAGCATCTTTTAGCTAACTGTCGCTCTAGGAATGAGGCAACTGGTGATGAAGCGTACTCGCTTAACTCAGCAAGAAGCTATATGGGTGCTGTTATTGGGTTTTATAAGTGGATGCAGAGACACGGTTACCTCAAAAATAATGATGAGCATGTCCTGACACACTACACCGAGGTTGAGGTTAACGTAGGGGGCATCAACCAGCATGATATGCTTGCCCATACTAAGTCTGGCGCAAAGCGGGGCTATGAGATTTCAAACATCATGAAGATGTTCCCAAAAATCGATAAAACGCCTGCTCATCAAAAATTGAAGCCTATGACTCCCGAGCATAAAGAACGGTTCTCTCAACACATTCATACATTGCCAAAAGCTGCTTCCCTGATACTGAGACTATGTGAAGAGGCAGGACTTAGGATTGATGAAGCGACCCATTTCCCTGCTCGCGATATTGGGAATAAAGATTTTAGTGCATTAGATGTCGTGCCATTGAGCATTACACATACCAAGGGCAGTAAGCCACGAACGATTGAAATCCCTATCGCACTGCATGAGGAATTAGAGCAATTCAAGGAATGTAGTCAGCGACAAAAGAACCTAACTCGCCGAAAGGATCTGATTAATTCCAAAAAAGAACTGGATACCACTGAGTACCTTTTTCTTTCCAATAAAGGGCGGCCTTACACACTAAACACTCTAGAGGCGCATTTTAGCGAGCTGCGACAGTGCATCCGGGCAATAGAACCTACTTGGTACTATCGAATCCATGATCTTCGCTCAACTTATGCCACGCATTGGCTTTGGCGGGAATCTAGGGAGCGGCAGGTTGCTTATGAGTACCTAATGGACGAGTTAGCCTCGCTAATGGGACATGAAAGCACCGCAACGACGGAAAAGTACATTAAGTTCATGAATAAGTTTAATGAGCAGTTACGGGTTGCAAAGAGCAAAAACAACAAGATTAACAAGGGGTGCTAGCATGGCAAAAAGTCCACTCGCGAAGAACTCAAAAACGGTTAACCACGTCAGAAACAATAAGAATGTGGTTCCGTTGCACCTCAGCATCCCCTACAAGAACAGCAACAGCAGGAAGGCAACCGAGTTTGATATATCACTCCTGTTACACCTTGGCGCAGACAGTAATAATGTCAAAATCAACAGCCGTATCCCTTTTTTAAGGAGCTTTTGTAAAAAAACCAACCAGTATGTTGATTATGGCAGGTCGGCAGCAACCGTCTCGTCCTTATACGATGCATTAAGAGCCTTCATTGTCTTTAGTGACGCTGTAAACGTTGACCCCTTTTCTGAAGCTGGCTATTTAAAATATGCCGGGAATGATGGCGAACTGCGGCACCGGATGAAAATGTACCGCCCATCCAAAAGGCTATGGGAGATGAGCCACGGTGATGAACTGGGTATCCAAGAAAGTACAGCCTCTAATAAAACGTCAGCACTTCGCACCGCCCTTTCATGGTGTGGATTACCCGCTGACACATGGGCAACCCATCACAGAGGGTTTAGTGGCGAACAGACACCATATAAGGGTTACTCTGACGCTGAAGAAGAGGTGCTTGTTGCTCGGATTAGTGAGTTATTTTTCATCCTAGCCCCACAGCTCATTGCGGCAAAAAAACAAAACCTTGTCCTGCCTATCGAGCTGCCAGTCGTTATTGACTTAGGTGGCCACCAAGAAATCATTTCAATTAAAACGTCTCTCAAAGCCCAAACCCATGGGAAGAGTAAAACGGGCACATCCGTAAAATCTGCCGCTGCGTTTAACATGGCGATGGGGGCGGCTTATCACTTAATGTGCTTTTTTACCTCATTAAACGATGGCGACGTACAAAGCATCGCTCATCCAATCACGATTCATACTGATGAGCGGGATAAAAGCTTACAAGTGGTTAAGGTATCGAGCTTTAAGGCACGCGCAAATAAAGAGGTAGACGCTGTTCTTAGCAACCAAAGCTTCGATGTTGATAAACGCGATGGAGTTAAGTTTATTAAAACCCTTGAAACGCTTTCAGCACTCTACGGCGGTGGCGAAAAAGGCTCAGAGTTACTGTTTACGCTGAATAACCAAGGGGAGAAAAGTAGCACGTTCAATTTGATGGAAATAAATAAGCACCTGATGGTAGAGTTAAACGTACTCTCACCCACTCGTGCATCTTGCCTGCCATGGTTTAAGGAACTGTTTTACAGCTATCGAAACCAGCATATTATCGAGTTAAAAAAACAGACGAATACACTTGGCCGAACTGTCGTAAGCAAAGTCACTCGCCCGTGCTCAAAAACAAAATCCGTTCAGGGCGCAACAAATAGCGCCTACTGCATTTTATCGTGTTACACAGACTTACCCCTGAAGGGCATCTTACTGCCGCTGACTTATTCGGATAAAGACGCTGAGGGGAATATCAGTGTGTCGTTCAAATACCGCAATGGCGAGAGCCACCACTTCTCTGTTCCTGCTGCTGACAAGGCGTTAATCGAAGATATTGAACAATTCGCCACAGAGTTAGCCGATAAGCAACAATCTAAAAGAGCTGAGCGGTTGCTGCTCAAACGAGGTCATCAGAAGGAAGCCCCTAAAGACTGGGACGGAATAAGCCTTATCAGCGCTAATCTAATGACAACATGGTCAATTGAAACCAACGAATACTTCATATCGCTTCAATCAAGCCGCTGGCGAGAAATGACCAGTAACCAAGCGTACTCAGTGAGTGGCGCTGGCGGCGTTCAAAGCCTCCTGCAAAACCTTCTTCAAACCATTGATAAGCACTATGCAAATGGTGACCCAAGGCTCAACAGAGTCATCGTCTCACAGGCTCTACAAGTGATAGAGCTATTGGATGAAGACACGGGTTTAGAGCAAGCAAAAGAGATAGTGGCAGCCAAACTTGGCATCTCAATGCTGACGCATGATGAATGGAAAAAGAAGCAAGAGGAAGAAAGGGCAAAAACCAACCCCAATGGCATTCATTGCAATGGGCAACAAAACATTGCAGGTGGAAAAAACACCCAGCGTGAAACCAATAACGCCATGAAGCTACAACTATCTTGTGCTGAATACGACATGTGCCATAAATGCCAATCAGCCAAAGCCGTTGATGAGACTCAATCCATCTATAAACTTATCTCTTTTATTGATGTGCTGAAGGAGGCAGTAAACCTATACCCTAACGCGCAAGAGGAAGTCCATGAAAGAATCGCCGCTTTTGAGGTTACTCTCGATGGTGCCAGCAAGGATGTGTACGACGGTGCAATGGTATTATTTAACCAAAACGGGCGTCACCCTCGGGTATCTATGGATCACGCCATTTTAGCCCTACACCGTTAATTGGGAGCCAATCATGATAAAGTTACCTAAGTACAACATTGGCCAACAAGATGCCCTGTTAAGCGCACAAAATCACGTTGGAAGCTACACAAATTACTTGAAGGATGTGTTAGAACCTGCCATTAAATCGGGCGAGTGGGATGATTTTGAAGCGCTAGATATTGGTTTTAGCGTCACAGGTGAGTCACTGGGTAAAATTGGAGATAACAATGCTTGGCGTCAACTCCAATCGTTCTTTGAGCCTTATGCCACCAAAAAGGATACTCTAGATTTCTTTCTAAACGGAAAGGTGATGGAACGTAACCTAACAAACCAATTGAAGGCACTGGCATTGAGTATGATGTGGCTCTCGCCCAAAGATTATTCATTTATGAGCATTGCGCAAACTATCACTGGGTTAAAGAAAGTCGCCACCGCCCTACTGAATAAAGGCCACAATAGCTTTGAGTTATTAAGTTTTGAGCTGTTAGAGGCTTGGGTATTAGGTGATGTTACCGTTTTGGACTTCGAACGAGAACATACTTATGTAGCACTCAAGAAACTGTTCATAGAGGCAACACGACTACCGTTCAAGGTTAACCTGACCAAAGCGTTATCTGCCTCGGATTTTGGTTTAACCATTAACGAGCCAGTGCAGTACACGGTTATCCCGCAGCGGCTGTACTATTTGGGACTTCAACAATCAGAAGCATTAGTGAACGAGCTATACCCCATTCGTGACGAGCTGAGCAAACTATCTAATTACATAGCTGACTACAATGACAAAACCTACCAAGGGTATGCTAAATACCTTGTTAGCGATGAGGCACAGTTAAAAAATGACGGGCTTCGGTGGTATTTTTCTTCAGCAAATAAAGGTTCTAAGGAAAAGAATATAGCCTTTCAATCGGCTTTTCTCGCGCTCAATAACCCAACACAAGAATCAACCCTTGAACTACTCAACAAACACAAGCCTGCACTCCATTATGAATACGTCGACAAATTCCACCCTGAGCGAACATTGACGATTGGCAACAGGAAGATAACCGGACTTAGAGAGGCGCAATCATTATTTAAACAACTCAATGGTGGCTGCCTCTGGGCATTAATGTCCCGCACAGGTATGCGCGCTGATGAAACCTTTCACCTACATACCGCAAATGGGTGCACAACAGAAACCATATCAGGGCAAACCATTTACGTTATTCATGCAGACCTCTCAAAAACCGCCAAAGGCTCTCAGTCAAAGCAGGATGAGTTTGTCACCACAGAGGTCGGCAAAAAGGCTTACGAGATCCTGCAAGCGCTTCATTCGCCACTTAGACAGCGTCACCCCGATAGCCAAGCATTTTTCCACAAGACAAAAGAGGGCTGCGGTGCTACCAACAAAGATAACCTTACTAGACATACAAAGAAGTGGTTTGAAGGCGCACTAGGAAAGAAGCTAGCGCTAACCAATGACGATGTCATCGATTTGAAGATTTCCGACCCTAACCTTTCGTTTAATGTGGGGGATGACTATAACTTCTCAGGACATCAGCTGCGTCGCTCGTTTGCCTACTATCTTATCGGCTTCGAGCTTTGTGCGTTCCCCCAACTCAAGCAGCAGTTCAGCCATGTATCGATGGCGATGACACGCCATTACGCTAAGAATGCCAGTAAGTTCCAAAAAATCAGAAAGCAAAAACAAAGCTTGGCTCACGCCATTGATGAAGAAAGGATTGATCAAAAAGCGCAGGTGTACCTCAACATCTACAAGAAGCTAGCAAACAAAGAGCGTGTCGCTGGCGGCAAGGGCAAAGAGTTTGCCAAAAACATTATCAAGGCTGAGCGTAACCTTTTTAAAGATAAGGTCGATAACGACATGCTCTCGCTCAACTATTGGAAAAATCAAATCCGAGATCAAAAGCGCCACATCCACGCTGTCGCCCCTGGCGTTTACTGCACTTCAACAGGTTGTAGCCTACGTACACAAGTCAACCTATTAGAATGTGTAGACTGTAAGAACGACTATATTGTCGATGCCGTGTTTGCCGAAGCTAAGCGCAAGGAAGCCGAAATTCATATGCTATGGGACATTGAGCATGATGAATTAACGCCTCAAACAGCGTCAGAAGTGTATGTCAAAATCACGGCGGCTGAACGCATTATGAAAGACTTAGATATCAGCTATGAACCCGTTGTAATACCACAAGAAGTTCAAGACATGCTGATACCCTGCGGAGTGACTGCGTAATGACACAAACAACCAAGAATAAGCTCATAAATGCCCTAGAGCGACTGTTAGAGGGTAAGCCTGAAAACCGAGAGCTAAAGAAGAAAGCCCGAGAAGGTAAGCTAAAAATCAACAATAGTACCGTCGAGAAAGAAGCTGGACTTTCTGTTGGGGCATTGCGCAGGCACAAAGATGTTAAGGATATGGTGGAGAATAAGTCACTGGAATTTCGTGTAGCACAAGATGATTCAAGCCAGTCACCTATTGATGTTTTACAGGCGGAAGTGAAACAGCTAAAGCTCGACAAGACTCAAGCTAATAAGAAAAAAAAGGAGTACCTCGACATCGCTAGAAGCCATGAACAAGCACTAGCCAAACAAGCAGCAAGCCACATAAAAATGGTTAAGGAACTCATGGAGATGTTGCATGAAAGTGAGCGAGAGAAGGCAATGGATAAGGTCATCAAAGCAAGGCCAGACAACCTTATCAAAGGCGATTTTAGATAAAAGTATCCTGTTTAGTGTAATCACTAGACAGGACACTGAATTAACGTTAAAAATGTATACTCTAACGTAATATAAATGCACTAAATAGGACATAGCGAACAAAGCTACGCCACATACCATTAATTGAGAAAGTAAGGACAAAACCAATGGCAATCGAAGCCGGACAAACAGCACCAGATTTTACTTTAAATGACCAAGACAATAACCCAGTGAAGCTATCTGAGCTTCAAGGAAAGAAGGTCCTGCTCTACTTCTACCCACGAGCTTCAACACCAGGCTGCACAGTTCAGGCTCAAGGGTTGCGTGACACTAAAGCTGAGTTAGATGCTCACAACGTTGTTGTGTTAGGTCTAAGCCCCGACACCCCGAAAAAACTGACGAACTTTATCAACAAGCAAGAGCTGAACTTCACTCTGCTAGCCGATGAAGAGCACGAAGTGTGTGAGAAGTACGGTGTCTGGCAACTCAAAAAGTTCATGGGCCGTGAAAACATGGGCGTTGTAAGAACAAGCTTTCTGATTGATGAGTTTGGTAACCTTGAGCATGTGTTTAACAAGTTCAAAACCAAAGACCACCATGAAGTTGTATTGAACTACCTAAACAGCAAATAACCGTCCATGAGCAATTAACTCTTCAACTTGGGGGCAGGCATGATTGGCTACATTCGAATATCAGATCCACAAAGAGCCGATGGCGAATCACAAAGAGAAGCTATCAAGGCGTATGCCGCTAAACGTGGCATACAAATATCGGATTGGATAGAAGAACATGTGTCTGCCACCAAGACTGAACTTAGTGAGCGGAAGTTATCTTCCCTCATTACCTCTCAACAAAGCATCATTGTATCGGATATCACTCGGCTGGGTCGCCACAAGGTTATGGAGTTGGTCGGCGCTATCGGCCAGATAGCCTCATACGGTGAGCTGCATTTAGCATACAACGACATCATAATTAACTCTGAGAACGTTGATAATGCTGAAATCATTTTTACAGTTATTGGGCAGTCTTTTGCCAGCGCTGTAGAGGCTCAGAAACGATCTGAACGAGCCAAAGCAGGTCACGCTAAACGAAAGGCCAAAGGGCTATCATCTGGTCGTCAGAAGGGACAGAAGGTTAAGTCCAGGCTTGATGAGCATACGGCGTTTATATTGAACCTCCTCGACACCAAGGCCTCCAAAGCTGAAATCCTAAGAAAACTAAACGAACGCGGTGTTTCGATTACTAGAAGTAGATTTTATTCTTGGTTAGAAGACCGTGGACTTCATAATAAGAAGGCTGAATTCCAGACCGATATGTTCCAAACATAAAGCTAACTAACTTCAAGCCCCGCTAATCACTAACTCGTTTTTGGACAGAAATCATTTAGAGTACTCTGTCTACGTCGACTAATATTGATTAGAAAAAGTATCCGAAATTATCAAAGATCTATAATTAGTTTCACCCTCTTTATCTACAAAACGAGCGGTGAACGGTAGCCGAAGAGTACAGGGCAAGATCACGAAGCTTTACCTTGTGCTAAGTTTTTTATCTTATACTTCTTTTTGATAACAAACCAAGTCAACCATGTCTAAGCTCAATTTATTCAAGTACTTTGTAGCCTTCATTGCATTTTGACCTTATAACTCTTTATTAAAAACGACGTATACTCCCTCAAAAGTAGCAACCAACTCATCCGCACAAAATAGATTGCAGGCTATTTGAACACGACCTTTTCCCTTGCGTTGAAACGCACGATGAAACCGAGACCACGCCGTAAGGTTGTCATATTTACATACTGCTGTTACATCTTTGCTGGCGGGTTTCAAGTATCGAATGCTATTTTTTTGAATAACAATTTGATGTTTTTTACCCTCCAGCTGGGCATAAACTAAAGACCAACCTGCCAAAATACCAACAACAGACAAGCTGCCGCCAAACACCGTATTCATGTGGTTTGTATTCATTCTCAATGGTGCAGTAATCTCGATATTTTTGCTGCTACAAGTATTCACACCGATACCGAGAGACTTTGATACTGGTATATGATGATGAAGGTAGACTTCAAGCTCTCTATGTTTCATATAGACCGTTGCCTTTTTTAGACCGCCAAAATATTGCAAAAGTCCGTTTTAGAGGGATGCAGGAATTACATTTTAGCTAATTCAGTTAATACTTGCTTATACGTATCCACTGATTGGGCTCCAGAAATAGCGCTCTCGCGATTGAATACAACTGTTGGAACACCTGATATACCCGCTTGTTTCCATTTCTGTTCCAGCGACTGGACATGACTTCGCATATTATCGTCATCTAGGCATTGCATTGCTTCGTCAACATTAATACCAAGACTTTGCAACTCTTGCTCGAGGGTACTCTTGCTGGATATATCTTTTTGCTCGCTATAAAACGAAGCAAATAACCGGTTTTTAAGCTCGGTTTGCTTGCCTACACTTTTTGCATGCTCCAGAAGAATATGAGCATCAAGGGTATTTACAGCTTTTAGCCCGTCAAAGTAGTCGAATTTAAACCCAACGTCTTCTCCAAGCTCTGTCATCTCTTTTCTGAAACGAATGCTATCTTCTAATGTAGTACCGTACTTCCTTTTAAGGTGGGCACGTAGGTCTTCACCTTCAAGCGGCATATCTGGATTTAACTGAAAAGGTTGCCACTCAATCTCAATGCGATCTTCTATCCCAAGCTCTTTTATCGCGGTATTTAAACGCTTATAACCGATAATACACCAAGGACAAATCACATCTGACACTATATCCAATTTGATTTTCTTATTCATATTTAACTCTTTTTTATCAAGCGTTTAGCTTCAATTTTATTTCATTAAATAACACTAAGCTGAATCCAAATTGTTTATTATTCGGTATCCTGCTCATTTTCACCGTAGAGAGTTGCGGTTCTATATTTTTTGCTCACAAAGCTGAATTGTTGGAACGGTATTAGTGAAGTTCGGTACATCAGCTTTTATCTTCTCTGCATTTGGGCCAAATGCCGTTTGAAATGACTCTATAGATTCAAATGAAATTGTACTAATCGCCACATATGCCGCTGCTTCACCAGGAACAACACTTGTTAGCCCTGCATCTACTGTCGCCCCTTTTAGTGCGTCTCCCAGAAGCTCTCCTATCATAGGAACATGTTTGTTGCAGTAGTAATCAAAATCAAAAATCACATCATCGTTATTTGGGTATATTACGTATACTTTAATCATTGCTTTTTCCCTTTTTCTTTCACTAAAGTTTTAAACTGTTGGGGGTTACATTTTGTTCTTGGGCATTGCTTTTCCAATCATTGATTCACCCATTATTGCCTGCTTTTGGTGGGAGATGATCCCAGAAAGAATAGCGGTCATTCGATTACGTTTACCTGGAACCACAACTGCTTTTCTACCCAAACCATTGATAGCTATTTCTGCTACTTCCGCAGGATCTTTTGCAACCATAGGTAGTTTTGACCAGTCAACACCATTATCAGCAGTCATCGGTGTAGTTGTTAACCCAGGAGAAAGAACCGTTACATCAATACCTTTGGGTTTAAGTTCGCCATGAAGAGATGCACCTAGCTGAAGAACATAGGCTTTGGTACCTGCATAATTTGAAAAATATGGGGAAACCATATGACCAGAAAGACTTGATACCATTAAAATACCGCCTCTTTTTCTTTCGATCATCGCTGGTGTAAAGTGGTGAGTCAGTTGCAATACAGAGGTAACGTTAAGCTGTATCATCTTCAACTCTTGCTCTAGAGATGATTTAGCAAACGAACCATTAACTTCAATACCAGCGGCTAGTACAAGTAGCCCAATACTTTTGTCAATTTGCTTAACTTTTTCGACGCCTTCTGACGTACTTAAGTCAGCAGAAACTGTCATTGCTTTAATTCCGTAGCGTTCCGTAAGCAACGTAGCTTGCTCTTCAAGCTCTTTTTCTCGACGAGCGACCAAAACAACGTTCAATCCTTTTGCCGCAATCTGGCTTGCCATTTCTGCGCCAATGCCTGATGTTGCCCCTGTGATAAGTGCCCAATCACCATATTTTTCTTTAAAGCTGATACCCATAATTCGTTACCTTTCTCTGTGTTTAGTTGATGGGGTAACTATATGGAATTTGGAGGTACAGAGCTCTCCATAAAAGTTCAAAAATTGCTCACATTAGTTCAAACGAGCCAACCTGAATAGAAAGGTTAAAATGCGGTGGTGTCAAGTTAAACGAAATTGAGAAGGGGATAGGCCTGTTTGTCCTTTAAAGGCACGGTTAAACGTGGAAACCGACTCGAAACCCGTTTCAAAAACGATGTCGGAGATACGTAAGCTATTATCTTTCAGTAACACTTTAGCTTTGTTGATTTTTAATTTGCTAATGTATTTTATTGGGGGTTCTGAATACACCTCTTTAAACTTACGTTTAAAAGTAGAAACACTCATATGACACAGTGCTGCCAACTCATCCACACTCAGATCCGCATACAGATTACTTTGGATAATATCTTCAAATTTGGCAAAGTTAGGTTTAAACATAGAAGCAAGAAAATCGAGTTCAGAAGGTGCGCCGGTTCTTTTCGCCATAAGAATGACAAATTCACGTAGTTTGCTCTCGATAAGCAAATCATCCGCCAACTCTGGAGAATCCAGCAATATACTGATGCTATCACGATAGTGCTCTAGCAATTTGTCCACTTCAACCTGCAAAATATTATAATCGACCCTGTATTTTGACTGGCTAATATCAAAGTTAAACAGTGACTGAAATATTTCAGGATAGAGAAGGATACCAATCGCTTCACCTGCACCTTCATCATTATGATAGCTAGTGTTTTCATAAAAGTAGTTAGTGCATTTTGCCAGTATTCCGCAGTTTTTGTTCAATGAAGCAGATTCTGTCTGTTCCCTGACGTTAAAATCGCCATTTGTGACAAACGCAAAACACGCTTCACTGTCTACAAATACGCGCGGCATACGTTTGAAACTGGGTATATCTTGTTTTTGAAAAACAATACGTCCATTATATTTTATTGTTTTCATTTAAAGGCACCATTCAATAGTATTGCGATAAGGATAAAGCAGTCTACCTGCTCGATTAACTAATTGGCTCAACTAGAATCGTGTTGCTACGGTGCTGCATTCATAATCATTAGACATCTAAAACTCGACAACAAAACTAAAGCTCGAGAATAGCCTACGCATAATCTATTTTTCAAATGTACTCAATACAAGCATGAATACGTGTATAGATCGAGCGAGAGATTCATGTGGTCTTTGCCCTCTTGATTGAACTTTGAGTCCTTGACGAAACGTAAGGAAATAGTCGGTCAAATGCTCCGCATCTATACCATCAATAAGTCGTTCTGTTTTCTCATATTGAGTAAAAAATGCCAGTGTTGCAATACGACCTTGTTCAAACTTCTTAATAACATACTCATAGAGGGCTGGTTCGTTTGATTTTAATTCAACAATACTGTTTGTAATTAAGCAGCCGTAAGTGAGTAGATCATTCTCTGGATTTAAGAACTCACTATCAAATAAATATTGAAGATTCTCTGATATTAATTTATCTGAGTCGAGTTTCCTGAGTACCACAGACATGTGATGCTCAACATAGAAATCTACTATACATTTAAACACGGTTTCTTTGTTGCCAAACGCGTTGTAAATACTGGTTTTAGTTAATCCTGTAACGGTCGATAATTGATCCACCTTAGTCGACGCATAACCATGCTGCCAAAAATA
Organism: Shewanella sp. 3_MG-2023; assembly: GCF_030548765.1. Lineage (NCBI taxonomy): Bacteria > Pseudomonadati > Pseudomonadota > Gammaproteobacteria > Alteromonadales > Shewanellaceae > Shewanella > Shewanella sp. 3_MG-2023. The sequence continues at coordinate 12,262 of NZ_JAUOSH010000049.1, forward strand.
TTTGGCCATAACTCCAAGCACTTCTATCTCGTCAAACTGTCTTTTCTTTGCCATTTATCTATACAACTACATAAAATTCTTATTGACACCTATTGTACTAGTTAGTACATTAATTGCAAATGTACTAACTGGTACAATTAAACAAAACAATGAGGAACAAACGATGTTTTCAGCTATAGCACTATCACTACTTGGATTTGCCTCAACGGTGATTGGAAGTTTGCATTACTTTCTAAAAGTAAAAAAGAACAAGCCTCCCAAAAATCCTATCATCCTTATGCTAGCACTTGCGGCAGGTGTCCTTTTGGGGCTAGGTGCAATTATCAGTGGGATTATAAATATGCATTGGAGCTTTGTTTTCGTTGTCTTAATGTCCAGCTTTTCCATATTTCTTGGTGGTAAATTCATTTGGGTATTCAGTCAAAAAGATACTCCTCTAGGTGATATTAAAGTTGTAATTGGAGATAAGTTCCCACAATTCGAATCAACAACATATGACAACGAGATTTATTCGGCTGATGACATAAAAAATCAACGCGTTCTACTCAAGTTTTACCGAGGTGCTTGGTGTCCATACTGTAGTGCTGAATTAAAAATGTTTAACGATATGAAACCGACCCTAGATCGATATGGCGTTAAGGTCGTTGCGTTGTCGGGAGATACGGCAGAACAAGCAAAAATGCACATCGAACGAGATAGTTTAGATTTTCTTCTTTTGTCAGACCCAGAACTCAAAGTAGTTAAACAATACGGCGTTGAACACCACAAGGCTTTAGGGGCTGACTCGTCTAAAACAAAAACAGTATTAGGGCTGCCATTTCCTACTTCATTTGAATACAAATCAATGTCTATCCCAACATCGGTCTTAATTGATGAACATGGTGTCATCCAATGGATAGATCAGTCTGAAGACTATCGACTAAGAGCAAGCGAAGAACGATTAACTCAAGCCTTACGTAACGCTTTCACCATTAATAAATAATAAACCGAGAGAATTATTATGTTTAACTACCACAATATTGAAACAGCACCAGAAGCTTCAAAGCAAATGATGGAGCAATCTAAAAAATCACTTGGTTTAATTCCAAATTTACATAAAGTGCTAGCAGATGCTCCCGCAACTTATCAAGCTTATTTGAAGACTTATGAGTTATTCACGCAAAGTACACTATTCAGTCCACTCGAAGCTCAAGTGGTTCTGATGACCTCAAACTTTGAAAACAACTGTCACTATTGCGTTCCTGGTCATACGTGGATCATGAAATCAGCTAATATGCCAGAAAGCATTATTGAAGCACTACGGGAAGGAAATGAGTTACCTGATGTCAAACTACAAGCGTTGCATGTCTTTACTAAAGAGCTACTAGATAATCGTGGTCATATAGGTGATGAAAAGTTGCAGAACTTTCTAACGGTAGGATACACTGAGCGGCATGCACTTGAAGTGTTGACAGGCTTAGCTTGCAAACTCATTTCAAATTTCACCAATGCATTATCTCATACACCAGTTGATGCCCCATTAAAGGCTTTTGACTGGACTCACCCTTCAGAGAGGTAAGATCAATCTGAAGAGAGTATCTACTGATACTCTCTTTTAATGGCCGTGTATTTTCATAAGTATATGTGTTGTGGATTAGTAAATTTGGCCACATAGTCAGAACTCTAGGCATAAAGAAAAGTAAGTCAAATTACGAATCTTTAGTATAGCCTCATTCCTGCTCTAGCTTGTTATGGGGCATAAACGCGTTAAGCCCCTAACCCACTTCTGGACATTTCCAATGTTAGGAATGTAAGTAATACTAAAAACTTACAAATAATTTTTCTATATCAAGAGTGTGTTCAACTAAATGTTAGTGGCCAAATTCACTAAGCCACTACAATCCGATTCTTAAGTTTCTAGACCGTCCGTATAATCACCGCAATTCACTTAGCCCCAAAGCTATAGCTTCTTGCCGAAATCGCCCTAAAATATTAACGGTTTTGTCATACGAGCTTGTTAAAAAATGTTCTTCAACGGTTTCACTCTTTCCGTTAAAGGTTGAATGATCAATGAATTTATCATTCTCACAGAATTTGAGTTCTAATGAAGGGCTAGCCTTGCTTTCCTTAGCAAATGTTACCTCTGAAGAAGCTTCATTATTAGCATCTTTTTCATCACAATCTTTCATCTTTTCAAACTGAACGACATCAGCTTCAATAGGTACATCTTGCTTAACTCTATAAGCATATTCCAACAGCTTTGGTTCAGCAGGCATATACATAATAGCCTCTTGATTCGGGGAACTTGTCATTCTAAGTATTCGACCTAAAATTTGTCTATAATGCATTTCTGTTTTGATATTTGTTAGGTGGCAGCAAACCTGTAATCGAGGGATATTAGTTCCTTCACTAATCATGCCTACCGAAATAATCCATTTAGTTTTTGCATGTCTAAATTGTTGAATAATATTACTAGGATCATTTTCTTTGTACGTAACAACAACGGCATCTATGTTAAAATAGCCTTTCATTAATCTTGAAATCTGTTTTGCATGCTCAATGGATGAAGCGACGATTAATCCTGCTGCATCGGAGTTTTTCGCTCTTATTGATGTTAGTTTTTTTTGTGCTGAAGATACGATGTACTTAATGACCTTTTCGTTTTCAATAACTTCCTGATACGAAATGATTGACTCAGACAGTAAAGACTTAAAGCTCGTAAAGGTTTTAGTTTCATCGTCATCAATAACTGAAATGTTATTATTATCCACAGCTATTATCTGCGGAATTCGGCAAACACCATCCTGAATAGCCTCAGCAAGCCCATAAACGTAGTCACATGAAATTTTATAGCTTGGGTGTATATAGTTAGAAAGAACGATAGGAGCAGCGTCTGAGCGCCAAGGGGTTCCTGTTAGTGCTAGTGTGTATTTAGCTCTACCTTTGATGTTTAATATTATTTGTTCTCCCCATGCATTTGCATTCTCAATATTTGATCCTGCGCAGTGGTGGATCTCATCAAAGATTGCAAATACTCGATATCGAGAAAATAGCGCCCAAAATTTTGCATCGAGATGCTGTAAGTTTTGGTATGTCATAGATTGCCCTTTAGCACCCAACAAACCATCAAATCGTTCATTAATTCTCAATTGTAAACTTTGACTGAAGTCTTGAGATACGATGGAGGAAGGTGAAAAACAAATGACTAAATCAATCAGGTCGTTTTTCAATAATTGGTCGGCTAATTCAGATGCCATCAAGGTTTTACCTGCGCCAGGTGTTGCTAGGGCTAAAAAGTGGCAGTTGCCATTCAAGTATTGCTTTAATGCTTTATTGATACAACTCATTTGCCATTGTCTTAATTTCATATTTTCTCTAATGGTTTTAATTGCTTAAGTAGGCCTTCAATGGCTCTAATTTTCCCTAGGATTTTAGTGTTATTGTCTCTGGCTATGTTGTATTGCGGTTGTATTTCATCAACTAATTCAGGGCATTCTGAATAAAGCTCCTTGTATGCTTCTGACTCTCCTAAATTCAATAACAATTCAGCTTTATAGTGATTCAACTTGCTAAGTAATTGCTCTTGCTTACCATCAGGCTTCTTAAGTGATTTTATTGATTCAGACTTAACTTTTAAGGCTATTGCTTCAACGTCAAAACCAACTGTCTTTTTAAAACGAGTTAACCCTTTTTGTTTCGGTATTATTTTTTTAAGCCAGCCTTTTTTCACCAGCTTTAAAAGTTCGGCATATATTTTTCTTCGAACAATCGAAGGGTCTAAAGAGATATCTCCTTTCAATGCGAAATAGGCTGAACGGACATCATTGGTGGTGAAGTTGTCAAAGTTTTTCACCAGAATAATTTGAGCAACAATAGGGTCCAGTTTCAAAGTAAATCCTGATTCAATTAAATATAATAATGGGTATTATAGGGCGTGGTGCTTTAGCGCTCAACATGAAAATCTAATCATTTTACCTAAGGGAAAACTAGGGTGAGTGATTTAGTTAAACAGTTTGGTGATATGTTGCGCCTAAAGCGCAAAGACGCAGGTTATTCTCAAGAAGGTTTTGCCGCCTTTGTAGGTATTGAAAGAGGCAATTACGGCAAGATGGAGCGAGGCTTAGTTAATATAAAATTAGAAACCTTGTACAAATTGGCTAATGCGTTAAATTGCGAATTTGAAGAGATCATGCCGCCAAGAATAAAGTATAAAATTAATTTAGATTAGTCTAAAACATTCTAGTATCACATTCGTGATTCTTTAACCGCGACGTATACGACCTCTTGTCAATTGTGGCCTACGCAAAAGAAACCCACACGCGTAAAGAGCGCGTAGCAACAGGCAGTACAGGCAGTACAGGCAGTACAGGCAGTACAGGCATATCAAGTTTTGCTAAACCACTACAGTTACACGACAAGGATTTTATAGGAGCTTAGCGGGTCGGTGGCATCTTATTGAACGTGATACCACCCCTTCTAGCGTAAACATTTCACTGCTCGTTATTAGGGCAGGATCATAATCAGTATTAGCTGACAGCAGCAGTTGATTATGAGTATCAATAATTTTGCAAACAAATTCACCGTTATAACACCCGACGATCACATCGTTATTTTTAACGGTTAACTGCCTATCAACCACAAGAATATCGCCATCAAAGATGCCGACTCCATGCATCGAGTCGCCCTTAGCTTGACCTATAAACGTAGCGCTTGGGTGCTCTATTAGTAAATCATCAAGGCATAAGGGTGATTGCTTATATTCTGCGGCCGGGCTTTCAAAGCCTGTAATACCAGCACTTGCGTATATAGGAATAATCTTCATAACCAACACCACTGTACTTATATACAGTTATGGTAGTTAATTCTATTATTTTTGCAAGACTTTCTGAGTTCCATCTTGGAAGTATCGCTGCACTAGCTCTTTTCGCAGAATGGTAATTTTTTTATCAGCACTAATGCCCACTTTATCATTAGGCAATATCACGATTTCAATATCATCTAATAGATTGCCATGGGCATCATGCACCCCAGAGAGCACAACTGATTCATCTTTCAGGCGGGTTAAATACAACATAAAACATTCCTTGTTTTTAATATGTCGATAAAGTGTAGACCATTTTTATGAATTGCGAATAGAATAGATAAAGCCTAACGCTATAAATAATAAGGATGTTTAATGGGTCAAAGTGATAGTAAAAATACAAATATTGAATCCTACATCCATGAAGTTCTGTTATTAATTACTATTCAATCTCTGAATTTCTGCCCAAACGATATGCGTTTTGTTTCAAAAAAGATAAGACAGGCATAACTTCTAAGTTGAACGAGGCCCTTTCACATTAACGTTTCTAAAGCCAAAGCTTTATTAGGCCTACTTACTTTTTAAGTGCTAAATTGATTTGTGAGGTATAAATATGTTACGCCCCTAGCCCATTTATGGACATAAATAATTTAGACCTCTGACATGTTTCTGGACATTTTCGTGTTAGGACTTTGGGTAATCATGGCATTTCAGATTACCCAAAGTATGGATAAGCTCTAAACCTGTGGCCAATTTCAATTGGCCACTACAGTGTCCTTTGTTTAACGGCCTTGCTATATTTTTACTTGTTTATGCGTAGTTGACTGTTTACCCAAAACGCCTTTCATAGAAGGCGATACTGGCGTATCAACAGCAAACTCTCCAAACTCTGAGCAAAACTGTTTCCATTGGCGTGATAATAAACCTTTACCTCTGAAAAATGGATGAAACCAAACCCAGCATAATACCCATGTACCACTTACATTTTGAAATGCAGCTCCACCAATACAACGTGTGGGCATTTCAGAGTGCTCTTCTGTGCAAATATCCATTGCGCTTTCAGTAAATAAAAAGCCTACCGTATCACTGCTGTGGTTATTAGCATCGTATTGAACATAATCGTAGTGCATCTCTTTTTTAAAATAAGTTGCAAACTGTTCAAGAGCTTGCTTTTGCGAAATCTCACTTGCATCAGTTACTTTACGTAACCCACAAGCACTTAAACAAGTATCAAATACAGGCAATGATATTGTGTACTTATCGGACATTGAACTCTCCAAAAAAATATAACGCCCTAATAATGGGCAAAAATTGTTGGCTAAAATGTTGAGGAACGAAAACAGCCAACTGTTTTTTGTCCTTATTTATTAGCTTGTTATGTTGCAATGCCACAAGGGTAACCAATTTCTGAAATGTCCTTTTCTAGCTGTTTTAATGATACTTCAGAGTTTACTTCTTTAACCAATTCATCGGTTAAAGGTAAATGGTTATAAATCTTTGCAATAGTTGCAACATCCAGATCTACTTCATAGTACTCTTGAGCAAACACCCTATATGTTTCAGGGTTACAGTCAAAGATTTCTAAAAGATACTCTGAGCCATCAGGATCTTCGTCATCTGCAAATTCAAAGTCACCTTTACCCCAAAAGTTTGCCGAGTGAAGTTTCCAAATACAGAATGAAATATTATCCATAGAGAAAGCGGGTTCTTTAGAAGCAGCGATGAATTCAGAAGGTAATCCTTTTAATAAATCTGGCCATGGAACTTGCCCATCAGTACTCCAAGATGACATTGCTGATTCATGGTCAAAACCTTTAACAAAGCAGCCATTTTGATTGAAAAGTACAGAGAAGTCATCACCACAACCATTTCTCATCGAACCCATTTGTTCATTAACGTCCCAATTTGAGTTGAAGGAATAAAAACGTTCATCCCATTCAGGAGACATAATTGCATCTAGCATTGCGAGTGATTGGAGTAGCTTTTTTAACTCCAACACTTCTGGCATTGAGTTTAAATTTTTAGTTGATATAGCATCCAATGCTGGAGACTCCTTTGCAACATAACGCCGCATTAAGCGGACTAAAATTGTGGGTTATACTGTGAAGCGAAGCGGAACGTAACCCCCTGTTTTAGTTCAGTTAAAATGCCTTGCTAGGTTACTTTACCACTAGATCTTTCGGTTCAAGTCCTAATTCTGTTAATAGTTTTCTAATTTCAATAATTATTTGGTCTTTTTTAGATGGCCACTTTTTTTGGAGAACAGCTAAAGTGCGTTTAATCTCCTCACCATCATATGCATTACCACTTTTAATTGATTGCTCTTGTTTTTCAATCTCTTCTTTTAATCTATCTATTTCAGAGTTTAGTAGCTTCGATATAGCGATTAAGCTACCTCGATAATCGTCCCTTGTGCTCACAATCGCTCTCGCATCCACCAACAAATCATCTGATTTCCCAGGGGTTGCGTTATATATCATTTCACCTAATCGTTCAGTATAAAGTGACGGTGCGGATTCCGTTTTCTTTACATAAACCCTATTCGCGGTTTCGATTCCAATCTCAATTCCTCGCTTTTCTGCAAAAAAATCTGTTATAAAGAAAACTGCAACTCCTGTCAAAACACCTGAAATTATGCCAATTAGAATATTATCTATATATTTTTTAACCCGACTCTGTTCAGTCATATCACTCTCCTTGTAATCTAACGCCCAGCTCAGCGGGCAATTGGAGCGCAGCGGAAATTGTTCCGCTGCAGCTGTTTGTTATGTTTAAAATGGCAGGTCATCTGGTTCATCTAGCTTGCTTACCGTTGCCTCAACAGAGGCAGCGAGAGCTTCAACTTTTCCCAAGAGTTCCAATACGGACTCTATTGAAACCTCAATTGCTTCCCCGTCCTTGTTGTATCCTGCTCGATGAACACAATCATGACGCTTCATGACATCTTTGAATAACCACGATATATCACCAAAATCATGACCAAGAACATCCTTAAACATAGGCTTTACTTTCTTTAGATCATGAAATATTAGATCTTTGAGATAAGTAGCCACCGTGACCTTTAAACTTGATTGCTTTTCAAAAATCTCTTTAAGAGTAAATGTCCGTTTTGAGAATTCGGGGTCTGTTTCAACGAGTTTTCGTATCAACTCTTCAGAATTTGTAACTTTATGAATAAATGTTCCTGCCAAATAACCTTCAATTGCTGATACAACGTGACCATGTAGCATGACCCATAGGCTAAACAGGGTGTCAGGAGGAACTTCTACTTCTAGTAATGTTCTGACACTCTTCAAATGGTTTTGCAGAATTTCAAGATGAGTTTTACTATCGATATACCAGTAAAGCTCATCAGCTTCATCTTCTGGGTAATACGGCATCCCGTAATTTACATCCACATGCCCATAATCAATTGATGCCATCGCACTATAAAAAGTGTTAGTAACTTGAACCGTATATTCTTTATCGCAAGAAGGGCAAAGCACCTCCTGCCAAGAGTCGGTTTGGCTATCCTTATTCTTTTCGGCGGAAAAGTCAGGGTCTTGTACATAGACTATATCTTCTACATGCTCACCACATTCGCACGCAAACGAGATATCCATCTGTAAACTCATAACTCTCCTTTAAACATAACGCTTGCAACAGCAGCAAATTAAGAGCCTAAGCGAATAATTTGTCTGTCTGCTTGCTCTTGTTAAGCATCGCTACGTACGACTGCACTCATTAATTGTCTCAATAAAAGAAAATCGTCCGGTGCAATAACATCCATCATTCCTGTTTCAGGATCCACAAAGTATTGAGCTACTCGTTCATGATTGAAAGTACTTACATCCAAAGGGTGCTCTGCAAATGGGTTGTGTAAGATATGTAATCCATCTGCAATATCTTCTGCATAATCGGCTTTCATAGAATTACGCATCTCTGGGAAGATACTGTCATCAACAGGTAAATGACTAGTATGATAGACGGTTTGAGCACTTGGATTATCTGCCAAAGCACGAATTTTACCCCAAGTAGCTAAAGAACTATAAATTACAGCGCTAACATCTTTGAATTCATCCGTGGTGAAAAGACCTAATGGTATTGTGGCATTTTCATTTTTTATCACAGCATCAACTGGATATTTAATTAATTCATTAGCACCAGTTGCAATCGTTGTTTCCTCATCAACATATAGTCCATATAAGACTGCGACAATTGCTCTATTTACAGCATAGTGTGAATAAGGACGATCAAAAGATGCCAAACCAATAACATAGGGTTTATCTTTTACATGTTCTAGTTTGGAGTAACTAGTTCGATATTTTTTTATTTTGGACGAAAGGCTATTAGATATTCGAATTGCTGATTGTTGATTGAAAGTAGCAAAATCCGTTGGCGCAAATTTTTGAGAATGACCTGCAGGTGCTTCTCCGCCTTGGGGTGGTGCTGCAATTGTTGCTTCTAGTACAATAGGCCTGTCTAATTCAGTTACAAAATCTGGAGCATACTGAGAAAAGTCCGTATTAGCGCCAAGTTCATTTAAAAATGCATTAAGATATAACTCCCACATAGACGATTCGAAAGTAGTCTGAAGTTCATACACAAACTTTCCATCTCTATCTTCAAAACCTTTAGCCCATGAGTTTAAAACTTCTCGTTCAGGTCCGTATTGTTTCTGAAGCATCATTTTAAATATTGGATGTAACTTTTCATCCTCTGCTATAGGTGTAAATAAATCCATCATAACCCCACGATGTTGATGCGCTGCTTAACGGCCCAATTAACAGGCAAAAAATAGTTGGTTAAAATAAGCGACGAAGGAGCAAAAACCAACTGTTTTTTGTACTTGTTTAATTTCTTGTTAGGCAGCTATTGCACACAGTTTCAATTTCATGGGCTGAACAGATAATGCTGAACCTTCACGAAGAGCTTCTAATGCACCGTAAGGCTCAAAGCCATAGGCTTCATATAACTTTACTGCATTTTTATTAATGGTTGTTACCGCTAATGAAACATAATCTAAATTAAGTTCATTTGACCACGCTATGATGTTTTTAAGCAATAAACCACCTACACCTTGACCACGAACATTAGGAGAAACCCACATTTGATAAATATGAGCGGTTTTATCTTGAGGATTATGAAGTAATCCCCAAGCTAGACCAACTGCAAGCCCATTAAGCTCTGCAACAAGTGGTAGAGCAAATTTAACCATATTATCTAGGTCAAGACGAGAAACCCATTCCTCACGTGAAAATGAAAACTCTTTTTCATAACTACTACCAAAAGAGTTCGGAGAGTCCTGAAGAGAAAGAAGACGAAGCTCTCTGTATGTTGACCAATCATCTTTATTTAAGGCTCTAATGTTGAAACTACTCACCTAGCTTTCCTTTGCTGCCTAACGCCTCATTCAGAGGCAAAAAATAGTTGGTTAAAATAAGCGACGCAGGAGCAAAAACCAACTGTTTTTTGTCCTTTGGAATGACTTGATACTCATTGAGCCCCCTCCCTAGCAAGCCGCAACAGCGGTATGCTTAAGGTGACCAAACCAACAGGAGAAAGCTCAATGAGATTTTATAATAACTCACATCCATACTACTGTGGTATCGATTTACATGCACGTTTACTTTATGTATGCATCATTGATTCTAAAGGGGAAGTTGTCGTCCATAAAAAGATTGGCGCTGACAAAGATGACTTACTACTCATACTTGAACCCTATATCGGCAATGTCATTGTCGGGGTTGAGTGCATGCATTGTTGGTATTGGGTGTCAGACTGGTGTGCTGAACTGGGTATCGATTTTGTGTTAGGCCATGCGCTTTATATGAAGGCGATTCATGGCGGCAAAACTAAAAATGATAAAGTCGATTCCTTTAAAATTGCGACATTGCTTCGTGGTGGTAACTTCCCCATAGCCTACGATTACCCCAGTGAAATGCGCGCTGCACGTGATCTGTTACGCCGTCGTATGAAGATTGTCCGTCACGGCGCTATGCTCAAAGGTCATGTTGTTAACACCAACAGCCAATACAACTTACCTGCCACTGACCTAAACCTTAAAAACATCTCAGCAAGACAAAAACTGCGGGAGCAATATCAAGACCCTATTGTGCAACGTAATATCGATTTAGACATGGCACTCCTTGATTGCTATGCCAAGGAACTCGCGCAGGTCGAATGGTTCATTGAAAAACAGGCAAAAAACCATAATCCCGTCTATCTAGAACTGCTTAAAACCGTGCCTGGTATTGGTAAGGTTTTATCGCTGACAATTCTATATGAAATCGGTGATATAGCCCGATTTGAATCGGTACAAAAATTTGCCTCATACTCTCGTTTAGTAAAGTGCAAAGCTGAATCAGCCGGAAAAACCTACGGCACGAATGGCAATAAAATCGGTAATGCTCATTTAAAGTGGGCATTCTCTGAAGCAGCGGTGCTTTACCTACGTGGCAATGACAAAGCCCGTAACTACCTTAATCAATTACAAAAACGAATGAGTAAAGCCAAAGCATTATCGGCACTCGCTCATAAGCTTGGTCGCTGTGTTTATTTCATGTTGAAGAACAAAACGGTATTTGATGAGCAACGATTCTTGAAAGGATAAGTCGCGCAATAAGGTGAGCTGAACATCTAACTAGATACTCTTGAAAAGAGAAGCGAGCATGACCGTGAATGATGTGGCTAATGAAGCAATGACTTCACACCATCATCACTATGCCAAATGCTATTTAAGCTACATCGCCTTGATTAGACGCCTTATTGGCGCGCATTAATAAGTACAATTACCAAAGTCGTTTACACCTTAAATGAGCCTGAAACTAACTGTGCACAAAGCACCTCTGACTTGAATAGTGCCATCTTAGGGTTAACCGATAAATGTCTAGTGCCCCTGATATTTCAAAGGATTGAAAAGCGTCAGGCAGCGATAAGATCGCACTAAGAGAGCCTCTATATGTGTTTGCTGTAAACGATGATTTGACAGCTAAATGACAGACGAAGTAGATGAATTTGTTGATTGATTTTTATTTGACTGCAAAAGCAGTCAAATAAGTTAGGCTCGCCTATTGACTGGCGGAAGGCTCATATGTGTTAGATGCTATTACGCATGCTTATATTCTAATAATTCACGTAGCGCTTTTGGCAAAAAACTTCTTGCTTTGGATGTTATTATTAATTCATTTTTTTGCCAAAGAACTCCTAAATAGATAACGAACAAACCAAGCAGTGTTAAAGTTATAGGGAATAACCAGCTATCCTTAAAGATATCGGAGGCTAAATGACCTATATAACCAGAACAACCTATTGCACCAAATATAACAAATACTCTTCTGACAATTAGAACTCCAGTAAAAATCATAAATAGATTGATCGTAAAATAGATAAACTTCGATAATTCGCTATCAGAGTGTTGGAGAGACATTCCTCCCCAAAATGCAATTACGCCAAAGAGATATATCCAAAATGAATAATCAGCTTTATTGTGAGATCTAATATCAACCCAAAAAGCTAAAGCGATCATGAGTAGTCCAGAGTACATAGAAACTATTTTTCTGAGTTCCCAGCTATAATCTCCACCATTAATCATGACTGCAACATCCATAGTTAAATACCAAAGAGTTACTGCAATTGGCATAATTAAGAACGGATATTTATATTTCCAAGCAATAATAACTCCTACTGCTAGCGTACTTAATTCCATATAAAGCCAATGCCATTTGATATATCGATGGTATTCACGGTAAACACTGTCATCTGGCCAAACGCCTAAAGCATGCTGTAACCCATAAACCGCTAGTGGTGTTAATGCTATAACAAAAGTTCCACATATTCCTGCGGGGATAGCTAACTCTTTAGACTTAAAAATATTAGTAAGTTTCAAACCAACCGAACCATAAAACAAGGAGATAAAAACAATACCTACTCCACCGAACGACTCCCATCCTAAGTTCATAAAAAGAGTCATTGCTCCGATGGCAATCATTCCTCCGATGTAATAAAGAACGTGTGTAAAATCAAACTTAGGTGCTGTATTTGGTTGCTTGTTTAAAAATTCGATTAATTTTTCAGACTGCTCAAATGAAAGAATATTTTCATTTACAGCGGCTTCAAGGTTTTTCTTAGTAACGTTCAATCAAGACTCCTTTCTATGATGAGCATCTAACGCCGCATTAAGTGGTGAGCAACGCAGACCACTGAACTTAAAGCATTGTGCCGTAAACACTAAATTCAAAGCAAACCAAAAATGCCGAGCGTTGGGAATCCGTCTTAAATGCTTTGTTATGAAACAGTTACAGCAACTTTGACAGTTGCATTAGCAATTCAACTAAGACTTCTGACAACCGATCCAACTCTGGTAGATTGGGGAATATTTCAGTCAAGTAACTATGTGCGGTTCCAACTAAATCTGATTCATTCAACCAGCGTTCAAGCCCGTCGCTGACTAGTTCTTGGTTAGACTCAATAAAATCCTGTATATCGGTTTTTTCGCGCTTATCAAGTTCTTTTGTAGCTTCAACAACATTAGTGAACTTCTCCAAGACCGTGACTTTTAGTTGCTCATAATCCACTCCGTTCGTTGTCACCATAAATGGTTCCGGCTTTTTACCTGCTTCAGTAACAACTTCGAAGCCCTCTACCGACTTCCTATAGTACTCTTCTGCCAATGTAGCCTCCTTGTTTCATAACAGCTTATTCAATAGCAGCACAATAATGTTCCAGGCTGCTCAATTCAAACTTCAAAGATACCATCGCTAAGTTATTGTTGTAAATCGAATATTTTTGCGAATACGTAAATAATGCTCAAAATACTGCCGGAAAAACAATGCGTCTTTGTTTACGAGGTCTATACAACACTTTAAAAAATTTCGCAGTAGACTGATATGTATGGGTTTTCTAGAATGTTACAAAATTATCGATGCGTAAAAAGCTCATTTTACGCATCCTTTGGCGTCAGAATTATCTCAATTTGAAGAAAATCAGTTATACCTGTATAGGCAACCAGTCATTTGGACGACAAGTAAGGCGGTCATAATCGATTAGAAAAAGTGTAGTGGTATAGCGAATTTGGCCACTCTATTGAAGGTGATATTAGATTATTGTGGGTAAATACAAATGACTAAACCTCGAGAGATATCCATTTCAAACACATTTCGGGGCATAAGTGAGTTTCAAACTTTATTGTCGTGGTGATTGATTACTCCCGAATTCAAAATTCGTAGTACTCCTAGAAAACAAACAACTTGATTCTGTAACTTTTTCAAGATAACTTATAGGAAATTATATGTGCTGAATATATATGCGCTAGCCTCATTTAAAGGGTTTAGTAACGAAAGTTATATGTTGTTTTTTATCCTCTAAAGACCGAAGGTATAAAGGCTCTGATTCAGATTCATTAAAATGATGGCTTAGCCCAGCGGTGTTATCTAGATGGCTAATTAGATGCTTAATGACCTCTTTATACTTTTCAGGCACTCGCATTACCGTTGTTTTTTCATATTTAGTTTTTCTACCAGCACCTTGACGATATCCCCCATGCTTTTTCTCTTCTGACATCTTTATTCACCTCTTATTTTTAAGTGTAGACTTACCCTACTTGATTAAGTTACAAAATCAAGGCGCAATATTGTAACTCTCCCTTAAAATCCTAATAATTTAAGGGAGGCTTACAGGCCTGATAAATGTTCTTACCCAAATTTGCAGACTGCTCTTCCGTATGACAATCAGCTATGAACCATTGCACCGCCTAAACTTTTTATGACAGTTCACAACTCTAAAAAGCGTCAAAAACAGCCCTGTTTACAAAAAAATATGACAACTGATATAATTAGGATTCAAAAGGAAAATTTATTAATCTAACTCACTGTTAAGTATAGGCTTCATTGATATTTGTCAATTTTTATGTCTCAAATTATTTCCAAGGGTG
>NZ_JAUOSH010000005.1:0-183571 GCF_030548765.1 Shewanella sp. 3_MG-2023
GTCCAGATGAATTACTGCAACAACAAATTGAAAGTAATTTCTGGGAACCTGAATATCGCCGTTACAAACGCACCGCGCTCTAACAGATAACAGACCAAAAAAAGCAATGCTGAGGCATTGCTTTTTTTATCGATAATTAACCTGCTACAGTCGGCTAATTTGTTATTTGCGTTTAATCATTGGCAAAACGGGCTAAAAAATCTAGCGAAGGCGCGAAGAATGATGAGCCGGTTAATGCCTTGGTAAACTGCATCAAATGATCATGATTACCATGGCCGTCACCATGCACCATACTGCGAAGCATTTCTTCAAAGTTGGTCGGCGTGCGACAGGTTGAAATAAACATTAACCCTTGTTCTTTAAGCGACCCAAATGGCATGCTCTGACGCAATATCTCCATTGAGTTACCTTGGGCATCTTTTAAATTAACTCGCTTAATATGGCTGGTTAACGGCTTATCTTCAGAGGCGTATTCAATATCATCTTGCTTGGTACGACCAATGATATCTTCTTGTTTTTTATTCGGTAAACGATTCCATTTACTTAAGTTGTGGGCATACTTTTGCACATGAATATAACTGCCACCTTTAAAGCTGGCATCCTCATCATCAACTAAAGCCACTTGCTGACGATTACGGCCTTTCGGGTTTTCGGTGCCATCAACAAAACCAGTTAAGTCACGGCTATCCATAAAGCGGAAGCCACGCTCTTCTTCAATCAGCTCAACCAAGCCTTCAAACATTTGGTTGATTTCATTGGCCACTAGATGAAGGATGTCGTAACGATCGCAACGAATATGCACAAATAAATCATATTCAATGGCAGGCGCATCACGATTTTCAGCTTGCATCGCTGGGAATGGACGCAAATGTTTAGGACGTTGTTCACTATAAAGTGAATCCCAATAGTTAGCGCCAATAGCTACAAAGCCATTAAAGGCACTATCTGCATATTGATCTGTGAGCTCATAGATGTATTGAGCAACATTGGCTAAACAAGGGCGTAATTGAGCTTCAACAGCGTCATTTGCATTAAACATCAAATAGACGCTATGCAAATTACCTTCGGCACAAACCCCTAACTGTTCGCGAGGCATATTCTGATTTTCCATGTTGGAATCAATCACCTTTATCAAATATAAGAGAGCATAATTGTAAGGTAATTGAGCAATTAATTCCTTGTGCTCAAGCTCAATTTTTTAACAACTTTGATACGCATCACTAAAAAATAACCAGTGAATGTGGCGAGATTGATAAATTGACTTTCAGACCTAAGGTCAGTTCAGTTAATTGGCTTCTAACTTCGAGCGTTTGTTGTCCTACCTTAACCCAATAATGACAAATTGTACCTAGAAAACGACGCTCAATAATTTCACCATGGCCTTGAGAAGCAGGTTGTAGATCAATCTGTTGCGGTCTAAGTAGCAACTGGCCTTGATAGTTAGCAGCTTGAGATAACTCAGAGGTACTTTCAATTAATCCAAGAATAGATGACACTTGCTGCTGATTTTTCACCATCACAGATAAATAATTACCCGCACCAAGAAAATCAGCCACATAACGCTCTTTAGGGTGAGCATAGAGGGTTTCAGCTAAACCGTGTTGTACAATGGCGCCATCTTTAAACAATGCCAGCTTATCAGCAAACACAAAGGCCTCATCTTTACTGTGGGTCACAAACACCGCACTGACATTACGCTGTTTTAATATTTGCCTGATCTCTAACATCATTTCATTTCGTACTTGGGCATCAATGTTAGAAAACGGTTCATCAAGTAATAATAATTCAGGCTCATAGGCTAATGCACGAGCAATAGATACCCGTTGCTGTTGTCCACCTGATAACTCATGGGGGTAACGCGACTCTAGCCCTTCAAGCTTGACCAGTTGTAGCATCTCTTCAAGCCGGGCTTTACGTTGACTATTATCCAGCCCATTGACCCCAAATAACACATTCTCACTGACAGTTAAGTGCGGGAATAAGGCATAGTCTTGGAAAATCATTCCAATGCCACGATGTTCACTGGCAACAAACGTGTTGTCACCACTTAAACACTCACCATTAATTGAAATACTGCCCTGGCTGATGGCCTGTAAACCTGCAATAGCACGTAATAAGGTGGTTTTTCCGCAACCACTTGGGCCAAGCAGTGCAACGATTTCACCTTGTTCTAAAGTGAGATCGAGCCCTTTAAGAATCACCTGTCCTTGGTAGTCACTTTTTACATTTTGAATGGTCAATGTGGACATATTAGCTCTCTTGCTCCAATGAACGGTTTAGATAAATCAATGGCACTAACCCAACTAACACAATCACGATAGCAGCCAAAGCGCCATGTTCGAGTTGTTCATCGGAGACAAACTGGAATACATAGGTGGCGAGGTTTTCAAAACCAATGGGTCTTAACAATAGCGCTGCGGGTAGCTCTTTCATGCTTTCAATAAACACTAATAATGCCCCTGCAAAAATGCCTTTGCGTAGCAGCGGTAAATGCACTCGCCATAATAACTTAGTCGGCTTTTGCCCCATGGTAATACTGGCCATATCCAAGGAAGGCGAAATACGTTTATAGCTGTTTTCAATGCTGCCAATAGATATCGCCACAAAGCGAACGCAAAAAGCAAAAATTAGCGCGATAACGCTACCGGTAAATAACAATCCTGGGCCGCGCGCACCAAAATAGTCATAGACATCATTTATAGCAAAATCTAAATACGTTAATGGCACCAACACGCCAATAGCCAGCACTGTGCCTGGTATGGCATAGCCTGTGCTACTTAATCGTGAAGGTAATAGGTCTGCCCGACGGGGGCTTACGCGCCTAACAAACATCAACACTAATGCCAGTAGCACACATATAAAACTCACGACGAGGGCAATATACAAACTGTTGAAACTGTATTGCCAAAACTGGCTGTTCCAGCTCTGGTCAAAGTAGTCGATGGCGTAGCCGCTTAATACAATAAAAGGTAATAAAAACGCGAGACCAATCAGCAGGCTACAATAGCCAAAGGCGAGCCAAGCTTTAACACCTTTTAGCTGGTATCTGTCTGATTCAGTTAACCTAGACTGCTTTTGATATAACTCTTGTTTGCGTCTGGCAAATCGCTCAAAACCCACCATGGCAAAAATCACCAGCAACATAATGGCTGATAATTTTGCTGCTGCCGATAAGCTGCCATAACCCAGCCAAGTGTCGTATACCGCAGTGGTTAAGGTTGGCACCGCAAAGTAACTCACTGTAGCAAAATCGGCAGCGGTTTCCATGGCAACTAATGCCATCCCTACTGCAAGTGCCGGCCTTGCCATTGGCAGGCCTAAACGCCAAAAGCTTTTCCACGGGCTACAGCCCATAATTCTAGAGGCGTGCAATAGGCTGGAAGATTGCTCCATAAAAGCCGTTCTGGCTAATAAATAGATATAAGGAAATAACACCAATGACAGCATAATTGCTGCGCCGGTTAGGCTGCGAATATCAGGGAAATAATAATCTTGCGGGGACGTCCAGCCAAACACTTGCCTTAGCAACTTTTGTACAGGACCGGCGTAATCAAGCATGTCGGTATACACATACGCGACAATATAAGCAGGCATTGCCAGTGGCAATAGCAGCGCCCATTGAAAGTAACGTCTAGCAGGGAAATGACAACGAGCTACCAACCAAGCGGCTGGCACTGCAATCACTAAGGAACCGACACAGACCTTCAGCATCAGCAATAGGCTGTTACTAATATAGGTCGGTAAAACGGTGTCAATTAAGTGACTAAAAACAGCTTCGTCAGGGAGTGTAGCTTGTACTAAAAGTGCAAAAAGCGGCAAAATTAATATTACCGCAATTGCATAACCAGCGAACGACCAGCCTCTGGTTAAGCCTAAGATCATAAATACTTTCCAGTCTATGCCGCGTTATCGGTTAACGCGGCGAAATAAAGCATCCTTACAGATCAAATTTTACTTCATCAATTAGCTTCACTGCCGCTTGATGGTTTTCTGCTAGCTTAAAGATTGGAAGACTATCTGCATTGAAGTCCCCCCAAGAGGCTACCATGTCAGAAGGGGCAACATCGGCTTTTACCGGATATTCCATGTTGACTTCTGCGTAAAGACTTTGAGCTACATTAGATGATAAAAATTCCATCAATTTTATAGCATTATCTTTGTTTGGGGCAAACTTAGCTAGTGCCATACCTGAAACATTTATATGGGCACCGCGGTTATCTTGGTTAGGAAAGTTGATTTCCACTGATTCAGCCCAGCTTTTTTGCTTAGGGTCCTTAATCATCTTACCAAAGTAATAACTGTTACCTAAGGCGATATCACATAAACCTTCGTTTACCGCTTTAACTTGCGCGCGATCATTGCCTTGTGGTTTACGAGCTAAATTGGCTTTAAGCCCTTCTAACCACGTTTTGGTTTCAGCTTCACCGTGATGGGCAATCATTGAAGCAACCAGGGCAATGTTATAAGGGTGCTTGAAACTACGAGTACAGATTTTGCCTTTATATTGCTCAGAGGCTAAATCTTCATAATTAATATCTAGCTTACCTAAACGCTCTTTTGAAGAATAAACATTACGTACCCGCATGGTTAATGCGTACCAATCGTTACTCGGTGAGCGGTATTGGGCCGGGATATTGTGATTTAAAGTCTCGCTATTCACATCAACAACTAATTTTTTATCAACGAGTTCCATTAAACGAGAAAAGTCAGAGGTTAACACTAGATCTGCAGGAGATAAGCGCCCTTCACGAGCAATACGCTCAGCGATGCCATCTTTGGCAAAAACCACATTCACCTTGATGCCAGTCTGTTCGGTAAATTGCGCTAAAATGGGTTCTACTAGAAAAGCTTGACGATAAGAATAGATAGTAAGATCTTCAGCAGCGGTTGCTGAAATTGAACTTAGTGACGATACTGCTGCTAATCCTAACAGTGCCAGACGCTTAAACGACTTCATTCCAAATTCTCCTTGGCGTTGCGTTACTTTTTATCAGCATAATGGCCCCGTACAGGGGGACTTTCATAATACTAACGAGTAACTGCTTATAGAAATGATAACAGTTATCAATTGCGATAAGAGTAATAGATCACTATCTAAGGAGCAAGTATTGTTTAAGGATATAAGCTAACTAAGATTAAAATATATTTTTTAAATGTACTGCATTAATTACAGCTTCTGCGCTTTTCGCAGCAAGCGAATAAACAGTTTAGCCATTGATAATGCGAGTTACAGCAATGTTACTGCCGAAATACTAACAAGCTACAGCTCGCTAGTTACTCGCTAACGAAAGTCTATTTAAAAGCAGGCTACCAATATTTTTCGACGGTAATTTGCCCTGGTGCTCGACGTAGATTCTTCACTAACCCCTTTTCTATTAGTACCGTTTGCGCATCAGAAATCATTCCTGGATTACCACAAATAAGTACTTGTGAGTTATCTTGCGACAAGGTAACTCCAGCCGCTTGTTCAATGAGACCGCTACTTAACCCATCAGGGATACGACAAGATAAGCCGTCTTTATATTCTTCACGAGTGACAATAGGTATCAGTTCAAATTTTTCGGGATATTGTTGCTGCAGCGCTTGTAATTGGGGTAAATAAGCCAAGTCTGCAATCATCCGCACACCGTACACCAGCACCACTTTTTCAAACCGTTGCCACGGCTCTGCTGTTTCCATAATCGATATAAAAGGCCCCACGGCAGTGCCAGTTGCCAAAAACCACAAATCAGGGCCTTGAAGTGCCCCTGAGGGGATTTCATCTAAAGTCATAAAGCCTGATGCCTTGGTGGTTACTTCGATGTTATCGCCAATTTTAAGTGCCTGTAAATCTGGAGATAACTGACCATCTTCAACAGCGACGGCCAGCACTTCGACATAATCTTTACCGGGTGGGTTAACGATAGAGTAGGCTCTAGCAATGCGCTTATCGTCACGCATCTGACTCAGTTTAATAAACTGACCGGCAATAAATGGCTCAACATCGGCGCGAATACGCAGCGAAAACAACTTGTCATTCCAATCTATACGTTCAATTACAGTACCAGTTGTCCACATAGGGTAATTCCTTGATTTTAGATCTGCTATTTATCTACTGGCAGGGTCTTTAAACAACATTTGGCTAGACCTTACTGTATTAAACTATAGGTTTGATCAACGCCTTCGGCAATAGCTGGGTAAAACTGTTTTAATAGCAATCAAACTCTATCGCTTACTTATACTTAGCTAGAACAAGGTCAAATTTTTTGTCATAAATATCCCCCATCAGCCATACTGAGGATAGTCATAAATCTGCATATCTGGTTAAAATAAACGCAGATAATCACAGGCTAGCGTCAAATTTGCATCAAACAGATCATTTTTAAGGAACAAAAATGCAGAAGAATTGGTTTATTTGGGGATTAGAAGTTTTTACGGGATTATTTCTTGCGTTTATCGCACTGTTCTTTATCGCGATAATTTATATGTATCTCGCAGATAAATTACAAACCAAGCAAGCGATTAGGCATAACTATCCAGTTATTGGCAGATTTAGATACTTATTTGAAAAACAGGGTGAATTTTTCAGGCAGTATTTTTTTGCCCAAGATCGAGAAGAATTGCCCTTTAATCGCGCCGAACGCAGTTGGGTTTATCGCGCTGCCAAAGGCATAAACCGCACCATTGCCTTTGGCTCAACCCAAAGCCACGATAAAACTGGCAGCATTATGTTTTTAAATGCGGCCTTTCCTAAATACGATTCTGATGAACATAATGACGCTGTCATCACCATTGGTACAAACTGTACTCATCCCTATGCGACAGCGAAAGTATGCCATATATCTGCGATGAGTTTTGGTGCGCTCTCGCGCCCAGCGATTACTGCGCTATCCCATGGCGCGGCCCAAGCGGGTTGCTGGTTAAATACTGGCGAAGGCGGATTAAGTGAACATCACCTTAAAGGTAACTGTGACTTAGTATTTCAAATTGGTACCGCCAAATATGGTGTACGTAATGAGCAAGGGTTATTGGATGATCAAAAACTTGAGCAAATCGCAGCCCATGATCAGGTAAAAATGTTTGAGATTAAGTTAAGCCAAGGCGCAAAACCCGGTAAAGGCGGGATCCTACCTGGCCTTAAGGTCACCAGTGAGATCGCCGCCATTAGAGGCATTCCTGTTGGGGAAGACTCAATAAGCCCCAATGGCCATCCTGAATTTAATCAGGTCGGCGATATTCTGGATATGGTCGCGCATATCCGTAATATCACCGGTAAACCCACAGGTATCAAAGCCGTCGTTGGAGACGAGCAATGGCTCATTAATTTATGTGAAGAAATACTGCTACGAGGCATTGAACACGCGCCGGATTTTTTTACTTTAGACAGCTCAGAAGGCGGTACTGGCGCTGCGCCGCAGGCATTAATGGACCATGTGGGTTTACCGCTTAAAGAAAGCCTGCCAATTTTAGTTAACCTGTTAAAACACAAAGGCCTCAAACAACGCATAAAAATTATTGCCAGCGGTAAAATGGTGCTGCCCTCGCAAGTGGCGTGGGCACTGGCAACGGGGGCAGACTTTATTGCCTCAGCGAGAGGTAATATGTTTGCTTTAGGCTGCATTCAAGCATTGCAATGCAACAAAGACACCTGCCCAACGGGTATCTCGACCCATAACAAAAAATTACAGCAAGGCTTAGATCCGCGCAATAAGTCGGCAAGAGTGGCAAGCTACAATCGCTCACTGCATTATGATTTAAAGGTTATTGCTCATTCTTGTGGGGTGAGTGAGCCAAGACAATTAACCCGCCATCATGCGAGAATAGTCACTGACAGTGGCGTATCTATTTCATTAGATAAGTTTTATCGGCAATACTGATTTGGACGCACATGATCCGCAGCACTTATACCAGTAGCCGTATTATAGCTATTAGACTTATCGCTACTTAATTGGCCAGATCTAATTTTGAACTAAGCCTCATTTAGGTGTAAAATCGTGACTTAGAGCAAGCTTTTATCAAAGGGTTTACATTTGAAAGTATCACATTCATTAATGACGCCAATGATGTCTGCAAAGACAATATCATTAACCTGTAATAACTGCGAAAGGATGTCAGAAATTGAAGGTGAGAAAATCTGTTTTAACCAAGGCGAAATCAGACGATTAACCCTTGATGCTAACGCAGAGTCAATCATTAAAATGGTTTGTAATAGTTGGTCTAAAAACGCTTAATAAGCCGTTAATAAATCGCACTATTTAAGTCTTTGCTATAACAGTGGTGAGCGCTAAAAGCATTCCCTTAATAGGCTAAATCCACCAAAGGTCAATAACAGATTATAGTTAGCAGAAAAAGCAATTAGATTGCTTTTTCTGGCTTGGAAACTTGTGGTAATTTAAGCTTGATGGCTATTTAGCTACTATATTCGCAGCTAAACATGACTAGTCGGTGATTTAAATAAAAACATCTTCGGCACTATCATCGGCTTTTAGTAAACTATCTTCACTGTTATTGTCATTGATTTTAGCCAAGGTTAAACCGCGAGTGGTAACAATCAATCCTGCGCACAACTCATCATAAACAGTTTGTAGTTCATCTTGATTCATTTCTCGATTTTCAAGCGTTGCCATAATTGCAAACCAATCAGTAGTCACTTTATGTTGTGTACCTTCTAAGGCTGCTATTAAAGAAATGTTTTGCACCCACGACCTCCATACCTAGATTTAATTACCAACTAACTTCCTACTTACCTATACGAACTCAATCCTTTCAAGGCAATTAATACTAATTATACACAAAAACGCCACTATCAAAGAGATAAAACTGCTAACAGCCACTTATCAGAGGGAGAGCGCCTGCTCATTTTGAATTTTCCATAGTTTGGCATAGACCCCATTAAGCGCTAACAAGGTGTTATGGGTCCCTTGTTCAGCCACCATTCCATCTTTAAGTACCACAATTTTATCGGCATCAATAATGGTGGATAATCGATGTGCCACCACCAAACTCGTATGACCTTTAGCAGCATCTTTTATCGCCGTTAATATTGCTTGCTCTGATTTACTGTCCAAAGATGATGTCGCTTCATCAAAGACTAGTATCGGCGCAGCTTTTAATATTGCTCTGGCAATGGAAACGCGCTGCTTTTCTCCGCCAGAAAGTTTAAGACCGCGCTCGCCGACTTTAGTATCCCAGCGCTGTGGTAATGACTCAATAAAATCAGTTAAATTCGCCAGCGCTACTGCACTTTTAACTTCAGCTTCAGTCGCATCAGGGCGACCATATTGGATATTTTGAAAAATGCTATCGTTAAACAAAACAGTATCTTGAGGGACGATTGCAATAGATTGCCGCAGCGCTTGTTGCGATAGGCCTCTAACATCTGTGCCATCGATACTAATAGCGCCAGAGTTTACATCATAAAAGCGAAACAACAGTTTTATTAAAGTGGATTTTCCGGCGCCGCTTTCACCCACCACTGCGACTTTTTGTCCCGCTGGTACAGTGAAGCTCACCCCTTTAAGAATGGGTCTGTTATCGTAATTAAAGTTCACATCATGAAATGACAACGCGCCAATCGTTGGCGAGATATCTGTGGCATTCGCTTTATCATTAATGCTGGGCACTTTATCCAATAAATCAAACATCCGCTCAATATTAGCCAGTGCCCCGCGTATTTCACGATACACAAAACCCAAGAAATTTAACGGGATAAACAGCTGCATCATAAAAGCATTAATTAATACAAAATCACCTAAGCTCATATTACCTGCGGTAACTTCTGAAGCGGCTAGCCACATCATCGCCGTCATCGCCACAGCGATGATTAACGCTTGGCCCGCATTTAAAGCAAATAATGATAGACGGTTTTTACGTTTTGCGACCTCCCACTGCTCTAGTGCAGAATCATAGCGATTTGACTCATATTGCTCATTATTAAAGTATTTAACTGTTTCATAATTTAATAAGCTGTCGATGGCGCGAGTATTCGATAAAGAGTCAGCCCTTGCAGCATCCCTAACATAGCCGGTGCGCCACTCAGTGGCCACAATTGAATAACCAATATAAGCAACCACGGCAACCAAGGTAATAAGCGCAAAGCCAACACCGTAGTTATAAAGGAAAATGCCAACCACTAAAGCAATTTCTAATAATGTCGGCACAATATTGAACACCATAAAGCGCATCAGAAAACTCACACCACTGGTGCCGCGCTCAATATCTCTTGATAACCCGCCGGTTCGTCTGTCTAAATGAAAATCAAGATCTAGGCGGTGCAAATGCTCAAATACGCTCAAGCCTAAACGGCGAATGGCTCTTTCAGTCACCCGACCAAACAAGGTGTCACGAATTTCGCCAATGACTACATTTAAAAAGCGCACCCCGCCATATGCAAGCACTAATGCAATAGGCACAGCAACAATAGCTGCGGTGCGTTGGCCATCTAAACTGTCGACTAAGTCTTTTAAAATAAATGGCAAACCAACACTAGCAAGTTTGGCAATGACCAAACACAACATAGCCAAAAAGATGCGACCTTTAAACTCAAATAAGTAGGGCACTAATAACCCAACAACTTTCCAATTAAGCTTGCCTACTGGTCCATCAAAATACGCCGACGGTCTCATTCATTACCACCAATGATTAAATTTAAGAATGTTTATTTCGAAACTAGCTTTTACTTTTGCCACCACACTAAGTTAACACTTAGTCGCCAATTTAGTGTGACTTGATTTGAGCAAGACTAAAGAATTTGTTTTAAGCAGCCAAAATTAAATCATCATAGCGTTTAATATCGACGCTAATAGCACTTTAGACTTACAGATATTATCATTTGCTAGTATCAAAGGTTATTTTTTAGCAAAAAAACACAAAATATTGCAAAATCAGCTTGGTTTACAGTTCTGCAACGAAAAAGAATTTGCTACTCTTTACTCGTTACTTGTTAGCGATTTCCATTAATCATTCACCTTTATTCCCAGTTCAAAGGACGCAATATGTTAGACGCAGCAAAAACGCAGGCTCCACCAATGCAATTAATTCAAACTTGGGTGTGGATGATGATTGAGTCTGGTAACCCTGAGCTTCAGGATAAGGGAAGAAATAATCTTATTTCTGCTTTTGGTAGCCTTGCAAAAGCCAATGAATATTTAGCTAATAGCAATAATTAAGGCGCTAAAAAGCGCCTTAATTATTGGAGACAAGCAGCACTGTTAGCCGCGGCGATTTAATACGCTTTGATTTAACGTGGCTAATAGCTTTTCAGTATCACTCCAGCCAATACATGCATCAGTTATGCTTTGGCCGTAACACAACTCCTTGCCGACCACGAGATCTTGGCGGCCTTCTTCAATGTTGCTTTCAACCATCACCCCAAAAATATTGTGATTGCCTTGGCTAATTTGCCCAGCAACATCTTCAGCCACTAGCATCTGTTTATTAAAGTCTTTACTGCTGTTAGCGTGGCTAAAATCAATCATAATGTTAGCAGGCAATTTGGCGTTCTCTAATTGAGTTTCAATAGCACTAACATGAGGTTGGCTATAATTAGGCTCTTTACCGCCGCGCAGAATAATATGGCAATCTGGATTACCTTTCGTGGATACAATAGCTGAGTGACCAAACTTGGTGACTGACAAAAAGTGGTGCGGAGCACTTGCTGCACCAATCGCGTCAATCGCCACTTTAATGGTGCCATCAGTACCATTTTTAAAGCCTACAGGGCTCGATAAACCTGAAGCAAGCTCACGGTGCACTTGTGACTCTGTAGTACGGGCACCGATGGCTCCCCAACACATCATATCTGCCACATATTGCGGCGTGATCATATCAAGAAACTCACCGGCGGCTGGTATGCCAGATTCATTCAAATCGACCAATAATTTACGCGCTGTTCGTAGGCCGTCATTAAGCTTAAAGCTATTGTCCATGTAAGGATCATTGATCAGCCCTTTCCAACCTACCGTAGTACGAGGCTTTTCGAAGTAAACACGCATTACAATTTCTAGTTGATCTTTAAATTGCTCACGTAGAGCAATTAAACGCTTGCCATAATCTAAAGCTGCGACGGGATCATGTATTGAACAAGGGCCAATAACAACAAGTAAGCGATCATCTTGTTTGTTTAAAATTCTATGAATGCTATCTCGTGCATTAAACACTGTTGCTGATGCTGCTTCTGACGCCGGAAATCGCTCTAAAATAGCAATTGGGGGCAATAATTCTTTTATCTCATCAATTCTAACGTCATCATTTTTGTAATACATAGTTTATACAACTCCAGCAAACAGTTATTTATGCCAACGTTAAACGTTGAGCAGTAAAGCATTACGGACAGCTTTATATTTCAAACACTAGCATACAATAAAACATCCAATCTACGGTTTTATCAAATTATTCAATTTAAATTACTGTTATTAAATAGCTTTCATATTCAAAATATAAAATATCTAATAAATTCATTCATTTCTAAAATTATCTTCAATTCAATTCGCTTTAATCTTGAGTCTGTTCCTTCGATTATTGCTATCAAAATATATCAAGCAATAAAAAACCACTTGCAGCTAACACGCTGTAAGTGGCTAAAGTAACTAGGCCTTATTATATTAATGGCGCATCATAGCTTGCAGCTTACCTTTATAACGATCTTGATTGGTCTCATCATGGCTAAGATCTAGCGCCTTTTGCATGGTTTTCTTGGCACGTCTTTGATCACCTGTTGCCCAGTAGGCACGGGACAAACCAAAATAAAACTCATGGCGGTAATCCGCCCGTTCAACCGCACGTTTGTACCACACTAAGGCTTCTTGATATTGCTTTTCAAAATACGCCTCTTGGGCCATATCAAAGTAATAGAATGGGTTATTAATGCGGGCTAATTCAAGAATTTTATGAACCTGTTTCCACTCTTCTAGTCGCTCTTGCTCACCTAATATTAATGCAAGATTATACAGGGTAGTGATATTTTTAGGTTCTAACTGAAGCACATAGCGATAGGCTTTTTCTGCCCGTTCATCTAATCCTTTATGACGATAAATCACCGCCAGAGTGTTAATACTATTGACGTGATACGGGTCTAACTCAATAGCCCGTTTTACCAATGCATACGCTAAGTCGTAGTCACCGCGTACTAATGCTTCTGCTGCAACATTATTAAAGTACATTCCAGATAAGGTTTGTTTATTAATTTGCTTAACACGGTATGAGCGTATTGAGCGCTCAGGCAAAAAATCCACTAATATGTCCGAACCGTGAAGACTAATACTATTGGGAGCGTCACGGTGCAGTAGTTTCATATTTACGTGACCATTTACGAGGTAAAAACCTCCCCTTCTATCCCATATGGGTTCTACATCAATATCTTGAAACTTTACAGGGACATCAAGTACCTGTGCGATAGCAGTTGTCAGTACCACCAGCGACATGCAGTTACCCGCCCGCTCAAGGGCTGTCACGCTGGCCATTCGGGTGTAGTGATCTCGATATTCAAAGCCCCCCTCTTGAGCATTGATGTATTCAGCAAGCCAAAGGTTTACCGGTATTTTAAGGCCGTTAACGCCACCTGAGCGAGCAAAATCACGCTGTATTTCAGTAACTATCTCATCAGGTAAATTGTAAATCTCTGCTGTAGCGGGAATATCTACCTCATTAAAATAACTATCGTTAAATAAGCCACTGACATTAACCTTGGTTTTATTGATACTCGACGTGCTAGAGCAGCCTGAAATAAAAATCAATATTAGTAAATAAAAACAGAGATTAAGGCGTGAAAAACCAAAAGATTGAATTATTAATGAATTTTTCGAAGAAACGTCATCATGATGCAACATAATTCTACCCCACATAAAAGCCTATCATTAAGCATAGAAGTTAGTGGCAGAATTGCGATTTTTAAAAAGTTACAAAAGATGAATGTAAAAAGCTTAAGCCAGTGGCGAATATTTGAATTTCATTATTACTTGGCAACTGGCGGGTCAATTTGAATAAACACCTCTTGGTTTTGATAGGTGTATGGTCGGTAGGAATTACCGGCGCAATTAAAATAACGGTATGGCGCAGCGAATACCAAACAGCCATTCGGCAGAGCTTGTAAAATATTAATTTGCTGCTGCATTTTGAGCATTTGCTGCCATTGATAGTCCTGCTGAACTTGATTTCGTATTGCAAAAGCGTCAAATGGTTCAGATGTCTTTCTCACAACCACTTTTCCCGCAGTGGCGAAAAAGCTGATACTGATAAGTAAAGCAATCATCAATACTTGAAAGTAATTAACCATGTTAAACCTCATTGCACTTATTCACTCGTCACACTTGTTCACTTTTTAAGAGTCACAAAAAAGCAGAACCCTAAGGTTCTGCTTTTAGTTTTAACATGCTCAGTGTTTAAAGCAATCTATTATCCAGCTGATTTGATTGAAACAAACTCTGGGTAAGCATCAACACCACAGTCAGATGCATCCATACCGTTGTACTCTTCTTCTTCAGTAACACGGATACCCACTGTCGCTTTAAGGATAAACCATACTACGAATGAAGCTGAGAATACCCAAGCAAAGATAACTGCTGCGCCATATAACTGAGCACCAAAGTTTGCATCAGCATTTGATAATGGTACTAGCATTAGACCTAGGAAACCGGCAACACCATGTACAGAGATTGCACCTACTGGGTCATCAATTTTAATGCGGTCAAAGGCAACAATTGAGAAGATAACCACACCACCAGCGACGATACCAATGACACCTGACATTAATAGTGAAGGTGATAATGGGTCTGCTGTAATAGCCACTAAGCCCGCTAATGCACCATTTAAAATCATGGTTAGGTCAGCCTTACCCCAGACAACTTTACAAACTAATAATGCTGAAACTGCACCGAAAGCGGCTGCTGAGTTAGTGTTTACAAAAATCTTAGCCACTGCTGAAGCATTTTCTGCGTCTGAGACTAATAATTGTGAACCACCGTTAAAGCCAAACCAACCCATCCATAAGATAAACATACCTAATGTCGCCATTGGTAAGTTTGAACCTGGGATAGGATGAACTTCACCATTTGGGCCATACTTACCTTTACGAGCACCCAGTAATAGTACTCCTGAGATAGCTGCTGCTGCACCGGCCATATGTACAATACCACTACCAGCGAAGTCAACGAAACCAGCAGCAGAAAGGAAGCCACCGCCCCAAGTCCAGTAACCTTCAATTGGGTAGATAACCGCGGTTAATACCACTGCAAAGATTAAGAAAGACCAAAGCTTCATTCGCTCTGCAACTGCACCAGACACAATTGACATTGCCGTTGCAACAAATACAACTTGGAAGAAGAAGTCAGACTCCAGCGCATGATCTGCATCAGCGGCTTGTGAGCCAATTAATGAACCAAATGATGGTAACCAGCCACCTTCAGTGTTATCGACATACATGATGTTGTAACCCACTAACAGGAACATCACACAGGCGATTGAATATAAACATACATTTTTAGTTAAAATTTCTGTGGTATTTTTTGAACGAACTAAGCCCGCCTCAAGCATTGCAAAACCTGCTGCCATCCACATGACAAACGCACCTGATATTAGAAAATAAAACGTATCTAATGCGAAACGTAATTCGGTGACGGTTGTGCCTAACGTTGCTAACTCTTCCATTACATTCCCCTTATAGTGCTTCGTTATCTAGCTCACCCGTACGGATACGGATAGCTTGCTCAAGATCAGTAACAAAAATTTTGCCATCGCCAATCTTGCCGGTATGAGCCGCTGTCGTAATGGCTTCAATTAACATATCTAAGTTTTCTGCTTTAGTAGCAATTTCCAACTTCACTTTAGGAAGAAAGTCGACTTGGTATTCTGCGCCACGATATAGCTCAGTGTGACCTTTTTGACGACCGAAACCTTTTACTTCGGTAACAGTCATTCCTTCAATGCCCATGCTTGCAATAGCTTCACGGACATCATCCAATTTAAATGGCTTGATGATAGCGCTGACGAGTTTCATCTCGACCTCCAAAAGTGTGATTGTTATAAATTTGTTTGCAAATACAATTCAATCATCAGGCCAATCATGTAAAACCATGATTCGTATAGCATTTTAAAATATAAGTTAAATAAAAAAGTCTTTTCATGCACTAATAAGGTGCAACTTTAATTTGGCGCGCACAACATTAGAGCGAAGCGTTTATAACTATTTGAATACTTGATAATAAGAATTACGCAGTTAAAAAAGTGTCAAAATGAACAAAGAAAAGCTGTGCGGAAGGGGGGGGGATGTTACTGATATAAAAATAAACACATTAAAGAAAGCATAAATAAAAAGACCTTCTAATGAAGGCCTTTTTATTTGCAGATTAGCTTTTAAAAATTTATAAGCTGCCAACCGTGTCAGTTGCTTCTGCTGAACTTGCAACCTCATCAGTCGTCTCTTCAGCGAGTAGATCTGCCATTAAGCTATCAACTTGAGGCTGACTGACCACTTCATCTTCAACTGCTACAACAGCCTCATTCACACTGGCAAGCAAGTCTTCAGTTTCATCAGCTAAAGCAGTTTCTGTCACTTCAAGTTCTGCTTCTGTTTCAGCTGATGCTGTTGCTTGCATTTCAATTGCCGAGTCAGGCGCATCATTTGCAGTAGTCACAATTTCAGACTCGTCAATATCAGTGGTAAGCGCAACACTAACTGAAGGCTCAAGTACTTCATCTGCCTTAGCAAGTTCAATTTGGTTTTCTGCTGGCTGTATTTGCTGTGGTTCAATATCAATAACCGTCGTTGCCGGTTTCACCACTGAAGCTGTAACAGACTTTGATTCAATCAATTGAGTCAATTCATCTTTTTTATAAACCGCGCCAGCAATTGCAGCAACAGCGATAGCCGCGACAAATAGCTTAGCACCTGAACCTGATGATTTCTCTTGAGCCTTTCTCGCCGCTTCTGCTGCAGCAAGTTGAGCTTGAGGATTCGGTTGCGGCTTAATCTCAAGTTTTGACTTAGGCTTAGGTTCTGCAACTGGCTTCGGGTTATTATGAGCATCTGTATTTACTTGAGGCTCTACTCGAGAATTTGCAGTTGCAGCGCTACTACCACTGGTCTGTGAATTAATTTCTGCAAGAGTCTGTGGTTTAATCTGAGTTGTGGCAGGTGCAGGTTCAGCCTTAACATCGACTTTCTTAGGTTCGGCTTTATTAACATCTGTTTTCACCTGAACCGCTACGGTAGTTTTTACTACAGGCTCTGGCTTAAGATTGTTAAAATGTCCCTTATTTGCAGCTTGAG
Source organism: Shewanella sp. 3_MG-2023 (assembly GCF_030548765.1). Taxonomy (NCBI): domain Bacteria; kingdom Pseudomonadati; phylum Pseudomonadota; class Gammaproteobacteria; order Alteromonadales; family Shewanellaceae; genus Shewanella; species Shewanella sp. 3_MG-2023. Next base: position 17,243 of record NZ_JAUOSH010000005.1, read on the forward strand.
CTATCGGCGCCTCTGCAACAGGCGCTTCAGTCTTTGGGAAAGCATAGGCTTCTGTGACTTGTGCTTCTGGCTTATCTTCAACAGTTGCTTGGGGTAATACGCCTTCTTCAGGGCCCTTGGTTCTGGCACCTAAAAATTGACCACCATCATAAATTTCCATTTTATGGCTAGATACATCACCTTCAACTACACCAGAGCTTACAATCACTAAACTGTTGCAATGTAATTTACCTTTAAATTCACCACAAACTCTTAATTCTTGACAAAAAAGCTCACCGTCAATTTCGCCACCAACTTCAATTTTAACTTGGTCTGTTGAACGAATAACACCTTTAACTTTACCGGCAACCAAAGCAGGTCCCTGTACAGTCATATCTCCATCCAATGAAGTATCAGGGCCAATAAAAGTAACCCCATTTCCTTTGTTATTCATACCAATCAGTTTCCTTTATTATTAATTTTGACATATACTAAACCAACTTTATTAAAACAACAAATAACATTTCTTTTACACAAGTTGCAGGTCAATTCCGAGCTTTTCGCTTTAAAAGTAAAACTTAATAGTTTAATGTATCGGCTATTAGTAAAAGAGCCTGTCTTTAATATATAAATTTGCTATTGAACGGATTTTCAATAGTAGCCCAAATAACAGGGATGTAGCCGAAATGATTTTTTCAGATGTGATTTTTAAACAACTTCCAGAACCACAGGCCCTGCAAGTATCTAAAATCTCAGGATTACTCAATATTGAAACCGCCTTCTATGACTCACTAAACTTTGCCTGTAAAGCTGCCGATAAAAGGCCAAAATTTCTTATTCACTATTTAGAAGACCCTCATCAACAAGCTTATTTAATTTCAGCTGATATTCTTACTACAGGTAAGCATTTAGTTTTTTGTCCTAATCTTAATATAGAATGCGAAACCTTATTGATATCCAACGGCTTTCATGGCGCACTCACATTGAATGCTTCTGAAGTCGAAATTATTGAAGCCCTTAAAAGTGTCAATAATAATAAGCTTTATTTCAGTAATGATGCCATGTCACGTTATATCCAATCTAAGAAACGCCAACCTAATACCCAACGTCAGATAGAGTTACTGTCGTTAACCACCAAAAAAGAACAGCGAGTGTTAACCTTAGTTTGCCAAGGGTTAACTAATGATGAAATAGCAGCTAATTTAGAGATCTCTGTTAACACAGTGAAAATGCATATCCAGAATATTTTCAAAAAAACCAAGATATCGAGCCGAGGTCAACTCTCTTACGCCTTTGCACAAGCTTAAAAATTTAAATGTATATAATTAGCTCACTGCTAATTTGTAACGCTAGCTGTTAAATGGTGCGAGTTAACAGCTTTGAGAATTAACTACAGAAAATAACATTAATTGCACTTAGGTAAGCTTTAGCGTGCAGCAAAGCGCAACTAAAGCGCAAAATTTTTTTGATGACATAGTGCTGTTTATACTGAGTACTTCATCACCTCAGCAAAACGCGTCATAAAATTATCAAACGCAGCATTATCTGGGTAATCAAATTGATATTTATTATGGAAATAAATCGTTAAAGAGGTTCGGCCGTCACTAAGAATAATTGTGTAGCCATCAAAGCCTGTTTGCGCATTTAAGCCACATAGTTCATAGCTAGAGTTGTCGCCATCTGCAGCGGCCAGCTTTTGCCCCATGTCGGTTATCTTATTAAATACTTTTAGCGCTTCATATATATCAATGGCATTTTTCATCACTACATCCTTACAAAGAAAACCTGTTCACTAAACACCTAATAGACAAAGCAATCAATACGAATGCGCGCTTAAGGTGGCTCAAAACAATCAGTGTAAAATAATGCAGTAACAAGACTGTGAGTTAGTCCTGAGAAAGACAAATTTTATATGAAGATGGTGTATCAAATTGAATCAGTGTGTGAATGCCGTGCTGCACCGCTTTTAATTTATATAAAACGGTGCAGGTCACTATTTTCCCGCACCGTTATCCTAACAAAACCAAAAATCTACGGTTTTAGACAAGACGTTATAGCTCTTCACCTAAAATGTGCTGATAAATATTAATAATTTCGCTGACCTTGTTATTGGCTTTATCTGCATCGATTTCGCCTTTAGCGCGCTGAAGAGTCAGGCGATGACTTTCATCCCGTAGCCAACAGTAGGTTTGAGTCAGGTATTGAGCAGTCATCACAGGTAAAATCTCAAGCTCGGCTAATAGCTGAAAAATGCGCACATTATCAGACCATATGGACAACTCTTTATTTTTGTTAGCGTAGGCTAACACTAAATACTGGGCCATAAACTCAATATCGGCAATGCCACCCGCACTCTGTTTTAAATCGAACTTACCGTTTGATGCTTTCAATAAATGCTGGCGCATTTTAATGCGCATATCGCGAACTTGTTTCGCAAGTTCAGGAAGCTGGCGCTGATGCGATAGCACCTCTGTGCGAATTTCACTAAAACGTGCCGCTAAGCGATGATCGCCATAAACAAAACGTGAGCGCACCAAAGCTTGATGCTCCCATGTCCAGGCCTCATCTCGCTGGTATTCGCGATACTGTTCAATCTCGCTAACCAATAAGCCTGAAGCGCCAGAAGGTCTTAAGCGCATATCCACTTCATAGAGCTCTCCAGAAGTGGTTCGGGTAGCAAATAAATGCACAATGCGCTGCGCAAGTTTTAAATAAAAATGGCCATTATCAATCGGTCTTTTACCATCTGTAGCGCCTGCGCCTTGATGGTTATGTAAAAAAACCAGATCTAAGTCAGAGCCATATCCCAGCTCAATGCCACCTAATTTTCCATAACCAATAATAGCAAAGCCCATTTTCTCAGAGCTTGTACCTGCAGGTATGCCGTGCCTTGAGGAAATTTGATGCCAGGCTTGTAATACCACTTGCTCAATGATGGCTTCTGCAAGGTAGCTTAAGTGATCGCTCACCTCCATCACAGGTAGCACGCCAGTAATATCAGCGGCGGCAATTTTTAACTGTTGTGACAGCTTAAACTGGCGCAACGCTTCCATCTGTTGTTCCATGTCATCTTCTGGAACGCGCAATAGGTACTGCCTTAACTCACTTGGGTAGTCATCCAGCGGGGTGGTATCGTAAAGCTGAGACGGATCGATGAGTTCATCCAGTAACATCGGAAAATTCGCTAACTCTTCGGCAATCCAGGGGCTAGCACAACAAAGGCTAATGAGCTGCTGACGGGCGCCGGGGTTCTCACACAATAATTCAAGATAAGTGGTACGGGTTAAAATTTTATCTAACACCCCTGATACCGCTTTTAATGCCACGCTCGGGACTGGTTGCTCTAATAATTCATCCAACAATTTAGGCATTAATTTTTCAAGAGTTTCACGTCCCCTGGGGCCTATTGAGCGTTTTAATACATTGCTGCGCCAGTCATCTAAGCTTGGCCATAAACTATCATCTTCAACATCATGCTCTTCAAGTAACGCTAAGGCATTTTCCTGATCATGAATTTGCCATAACTGGCAAGTCCAATGCTCGCTTGAGTCCTGTTCATCTTCGCCACCGACAGTATCTTTAAAGTGGCGATGAATGTTGCCCATGGCATTGGCAATTTTTTCCCGCAAGCTGTGCTCATCGCTCTCGCCCATGGCATAGCATAGTCGCTGCCAATCAGTGGCATTATCGGGCAATGTTTGGGTTTGCTTATCATCAAGAGCTTGAAGTAGGTTTTCAACTCGGCGCAGTAAAATGTAGCTGTGTTTTAGCTCATCAACGGCCAAGTACTCTAACTGACCTAGCTTATATAAGGTATCAATTGCGCCAAACAAACTTTGTTGTCGCAGTGCAGGTTCTCGTCCGCCACGTATGAGCTGAAAACTTTGCACCACGAATTCAACTTCGCGGATCCCGCCGGCTCCCAGTTTTATATTGCCTGTGAGCTGTCTGCGTCTAACTTCTTGTGCAATAAGTCGTTTCATTTTTCGTAGCGAATCAATGGCTGAAAAATCGATATAGCGACGATAAATAAAAGGCCTTAATAAGTCATGTAAGTCATCACTATATTGCGTCCAAGGCCCGAGTACTCGCGCCTTAACCATGGCGTAACGTTCCCAATCACGACCTTGCTCTTGATAGTAATCTTCAAGACCACTGAAACTGACCACTAACGGGCCACTTTCACCGTATGGGCGCAGGCGCATGTCGACCCGAAACACAAAGCCATCAACAGTAATTTGATCTAATAGACTGATCAGTCGTTGACCCATTTTGATAAAAAATTGCTGGTTAGCTTGAGCGCGGCGACCACCGATGGTTTCACCATGTTCAGGAAAGGTAAAAATCAAATCGATATCAGAGGAAAAGTTCAGTTCTCGACCACCAAGCTTACCCATACCGAGAATAAGTAACGGCTGTGGATTGCCCTCTTCATCTGTTGGGGTGCCGATTTGCTGACACATATCGGTGTAGAGCCAATCGCGAGCACCAATTACCAGCACTTCGGCTAAGCTAGATAAATCCAGTAGTGATTCTTCAACATCGCAATAATTTAAAAAGTCTCGCCAAGCGATACGTACCATTTGGAAGTTTCGAAATTGACGTAGCTGTTTTTTAACCTGCTCTTCTGAGCTTGATGAGGCTAAATTAGTGTGTAATTCACCAGTAAAAGACTGTCTATCGAGCTGAGTTAACTGACCATCGAATAGCAATTCAATCCACTGGGGATTACGGCACAATTGCTCGGCAATATAATCACTCAAACCTAACACTAACTTTAATTCAGCTTGTTGTGACTGGGTTAGTTTTTCAGTGATTTCAGGCCATGTTTCACAAAGCCTTAACCAGTAACGTGCTGCAATTTCATTAAGCTCTGCAGACAAGACGTTGTTACTTTGGTTGTGCATGTTTATCCGATCCCTTTGGCAAATTACTAAGACTTACACATTTCAATTCGACATATTATGTCAAGGTGTGTTATACAATAAAATCAACGATCGCATAAATAGCTAGTCGATATTGTACCTTCGATTAAGACTACTATATCCTTTACAACAGTAATACCGAACCATGTAAATATTTAGTCAGTTTTAAGCATATAATTATGCGACTTGATACTATATTTATATATGTATTTTATACTATTTGGAGAACACATGGCTGGCATGCTTCCTCGTGTCCTTGCAGTATTTTCAGCGCTGATCTTGTGCATAACATTATCAGGTTGTGGTGATGACAGACCTGAAAAAATTACGCAATATCAGCAGCTGTCACAGCAGCGATTGACTCAACTCGATTCAATGCTAAACGCAGGTGAGCTTCGTAATGCCACCTTACTGACACAATATACCAGCTTACTTAAAAACAGTAAGCCTGATCTGGTGCCGCTACTTGATGAACTGGCGCGTGATGCGACCTCAAGTGGCCCTATGTACCAATCACTAAAACGCAGAGCCAGTGAACTGGCCGATTCTGCCAACTTCGTTGATTTAGATCAGCAGCTCGAAGAAGCGCAAAATATTTATCAAGCAGCTGATTCAAGTTTGTTTAATGACATGCTTTCCGATCCCGTTAATGTGGTGGCTGATTTATCAGGTGGACAACTGGCAAGGGTTAACGCCATCAGCCGTGAAGCCGCAGCAATGGCCAACGGTAGCGAAGATTTTGGCGCAGGAAGCCAGCTAGTGGGTAACCCCGCTTATGGTGGCTGGCAAACTAACTCAAGCGGTATGTCATTTTGGGCCTGGTATGGCATGTATTCGATGTTCTCTAACATCATGAATCCTGTACGCTATGACCGCTGGTCAAACAATCGTGGTTACAGCTACTACAATGATGTCGGTCGCTACCGTTATACGTCTCCTAAACAGGCGAGCGCGCAAAATCGTACATTTGAGAACACCAAGAAAACCTTTAATTCTCAAGGTAAGCAATTTAATAGCCCGTATGCGAAATCACGTACAGGCTCAACCAGCTTATCAAGACAAAGTACTGCAACACCTAAAGCCAGTACTGCCGGAACCAAAACAGCACGTAGCACAAGTAAGTTCCGTTCAAATTATTCCAAAGACAGCAGTTTCCGTAATTCAACTAGCCGCACCACACGCGGTGTACGCCGAGGCAAATAAGGACTAACCATGACATTTTTAAATGACTTCGGACTCACCCTAGATTTAGCGATAATTTTAGCGATTGATCTGACCATCGCGGTGATCTTACTGGCGCTAATGCGCTACTTACAAGGCTGGAGCGTGAGAGTAAACAGCCGCGCTGAACTCGCAGAGCGTGATAACTTTGCTTTTGGGGTTAGTACTGCGGGTGCCGTTCTGGCATTAGGGATTGTACTTTCAGGGGCGATTACAGGTGAAGCTGCTGATTCGTATATTGTTGAAGCCATTGGCATGACAGCTTACGGCTTATTTGGCTTACTTTTAATCAAGTTTGGTCGAGTACTACACGACAAAATTGCCTTAAATGAGATCGACAAAAACAAACAAATTATCAATGGTAATATGTCGGTTGCCATCGTTGATGCCGCCGCTGCTGTTGCCACAGCAATTATCATTCGATCGGTATTAATGTGGGCAGAAGATATTACCTTAGATACTTTCATTGCTATCTTTACCGCCTTCTTAATCTCGCAATTAATGTTAGTGTTATTAACTCGCTTTCGTGAGCACCAATACGCTAAACGTAATCAAGATGCCTCGATGCAAAAAGCACTAGAGCAAGGCCAAATAGCCGTTGCGATTCGTCACAGTGGTTACATGATTGCCATGGCATTTACCTTTAAAGCGGCCAGTCACTTTATTATCTATGATCCAACTGCTTACTTAATGAATATCGTCGGCTGGTTAACCTTCTCGATAATCATGCTGGTAGTGTTGTCGCTATTACTTGCTGTGGTTAAAAAGCTAGTTTTAGCTCAAATCAACCTAACTGACGAAGTTGAGAAACAACACAACGTCGGTGTGGCTGCAGTTGAACTAGCAATTAGTGTTGCTGTTGCACTCATTTTAGCGGCGTTAATGGCATAAATAGATGAATAATACTTTGCTTGAACAGAGCCAGGAGGGCTGCGACAAGCAAAATAGCCCTTCTCAAACAGGCACCTTGCCTCCAGCGAATAAACGCAGCCTTGCTTGGTTTGATGATGCCCTATTGTTGGGCATTATGGCCTTACTGGCAGGCTGTGGTCTTATTTACGAATACCTACTTTCCCACTATGCAGGCCGCATTCTCGGCGCCTTAGAAGCTGCTATTTACACCATGATAGGCATTATGATTGTGTCTATGGGCATTGGCGCCTTTGCCGCTCGTAAAATTCGCTGTGCCTTCACCGGCTTTGCGATGCTTGAACTTATTGTGGCATTTTGTGGATCATTAGCGATTTTAATTACCGCCGCCGTGATTGGATTTGGCCAGCAATTACCGTTAATTATTGCCAACACCTTAGGCCTGCCACCAGATCATTTACCTGACGGCGGTTTTATTGGCGTATTACAAAATCTTAGTGAATATTTACCCTATATCTGGGGGGTTATTCTAGGTTTGATGATCGGCATGGAGATCCCGCTGATTGCCCGCGTACGTCAATCCTTATCTGAAGAGCACTTGCTGCACAATGCCGGCACCATTTATGGCGCTGATTATGTCGGTGCGGGTGCTGGCGCGGCTATTTGGGTACTGTTCATGCTGTCGTTAGATATTCAGCTCGCAGCAGCGCTCACCGCCAGTGTTAACTTGTTAGCAGGCTTTGTGTTTATTTGGCGCTTTTGGCAGCAAATCCGCTGGGCTAAACTGATCCTCGCAGGACATTTTATCGCCACAGGAGTATTAGTGCTACTGGCACTGCACGGCCCCAGTTGGGAGCAAAACTTCAATAATCTACTGTATAAAGACAAAGTGGTGTATTCAGAAGCCACCCGTTTTCAACAGTTAACCTTTACTGAGCGGCTGCGGGGCAAAGGTCAAGTGCCAGTGTATTCGTTATACATTAATGGTCGATTACAGTTCTCCAGTATTGATGAACACATCTACCACAGCTTTTTAGTTCACCCGACACTTGCAGCCAGTGCAAGGCAGGATAATGTGCTAATTATTGGCGGCGGAGATGGCTTAGGGCTTAAGCAAGTTTTCAAATGGGATCCAAAATCGGTCACCTTAATGGATTTAGATGAACAGCTCGTCGACTTGTTTAGAGAGCCCCATGAGAACATGCCAGAGCGTGTTAGCAATGCCATGTTAGCCCTTAATGGCGATGCACTAAATGATCCTCGCGTTAAGCTTATTTATGATGACGCCTTTAATGGCATTGATAAACTGATTGCTGACAATCAAAAATTTGATGCCATTATTGTGGATTTGCCAGATCCGAGTCACCCTGATTTAAATAAGCTTTATTCTGATTTATTTTATCGAAAACTGGTCGAGCTATTGAGCGCTGATGGGGCAATGACGGTACAATCGACTTCGCCTTATCATGCCCAAAATGCCTTTATTTCTGTAGGGAAAACCATTGAATCGGCAGGGTTTTCGGTCGAGCAATACCATCATAACGTGCCAAGCTTTGGTGAATGGGGCTGGTCTATCGCCACCTTATCAGGACAAAATGCCAAGCAACGTCTAGCCCATAACGAGACGTTGCCCATTAATGAGCAATGGCTGACTCCTGGGCTTATACATGGCGCATTTGAGTTTCCTGGCACATTTTATAATGATGCTGACACTATCAAAGTGAATAGAATTGGCTCATTACAGCTATACCATTACCACTTAGCATCTTGGTCTGACAACCAAGGGATGAATCTTTTTTAACCAACTCAAAAATAGTCTTGACATAATATGTCTAAGTGCTATCTTTGAAACCTAAGACATAATATGTCAATAAGGACGAATATGAATATCCATAAGATTGCTAACCATTTGACAGAACTTGGCGACCTTAGCCATACCGGTTTGAAGTTTGATTGTTTTCCAATTGATGGTGATGTTGAAGTATTACAAGTCAACGTTGCTGGCCGTGAAGAATTACCGGTATTTGTATCGGTAACTGACAATCAAATCTTATGTATCAGTTATTTATGGGATGAGAGCGAAGTAAAAACTGAAACTCGTACCCAAATGTTTGAAACTATGCTTGAACTAAACATTCCAATGCCTTTGTCATCTTTTGCAAAAATTGATGATAAATATGTGGTTTACGGGGCGTTATCAGTCACCTCAAGCATGGAAGAGATCGAGCAGGAATTATCAGTATTGTCTGATAACTGTTTAGAAGTCATCGACGAACTTGTCGAATTTTTGAAGTAAGGAGCCATATCATGGGCATTTTAAATAAAATTTTAACGGCATTTCGTGGCGGCGCAAATGAAGTCGGCCAAACTATTGTTGATGCAAACTCTACTCGTATTTTTGAACAAGAAATTCGTGACGCAGAAAAGCATTTAACTAAAGCAAAACGTGAGTTAACTGACGTTATGGCGAAAGAAATGCAAGCAAGCCGTGAAATCGATCGCCTGAAACGCAGCATCACTGAGCACGAAGGTTATGCAACTCAAGCACTTGAAAAAGATAACGAAGCGTTAGCAATTGAAGTTGCTGAAAAAATCGCTCAGTTAGATCAAGAGCTAGCAGAACACGAAACAGCGAACAGCAGCTATTCTGCACATGCTTTACGCTTAAAAGAATTAGTGAAGAAAACCGAGCGTCAATTAACTGATTATCAACGTCAGCTAAGCATGGTTAAAACCACTGAAAGCGTACAAAAAGCCACCGCGACTATTACTGATTCATTTGCATCAAGTAACTCAAAGTTAATGAATGCAAAAGATTCACTAGAGCGTATTAAAGCTCGCCAGCAACAGTTTGATGATCGCCTACAAGCATCAGAAACCTTAGCTGAAGAGAATAGCGACAAGTCTTTACACGCTAAGCTAGCAGAAGCAGGAATTGGTGAGCAAAAGTCTAGTGCTAATGCTGTTTTAGAGCGTCTTAAAGCGAAAAAAGGTTAATTGACTATGGGATTTCTGCGTGGCCTATTTGGCAAGAAAGAAGCCCCTAAACGTCAGCTTGACCATGTGAACAAGCTACTCAAGGGAGATATGATCTCCCTTGATGATAGTTTTGCCTTACCTGAGCAACTACGTGGGCAGCAACTTAAAGTTGAAGCGATTCATACTTATGAATATGAACGTTCACAACAATGTGAGTGGTTACTTCGCGGTCACAGTGGCACCGCTATTTTCATGTCTTACATTGAAGAAGATGAAGCTTACTTAAGTTTCTCTGTCAAAGTAAATCGCTCTATCGTTGAGCAAATTTTTGATCTCGATGAATTCTCACAGTTATTTGAAGAGCCCGGTAATGCTGAGCTCAAAACACTACCGCTTTCAAATGAATTAGACAGTGAATACGCACGCTGGTTAAGTGATGCTTATCATCAAGTTGAATTTGCCACTTTTGGTTATTTCCATCGTCAAGATTACCGTGGCCAAAAGCCACCACAAGATGAGAATAACCAACAACGAGGTGATGGCTTTGAAAGCTACTCATTAGTTGATAGTGATGAAAGCCACGCTGTGGATATCGAAGTTTATGAAGGTGGTGATACTGAAGTCATGTTGACGCTATATCGTCCATTAACGGATATTCGCGAGTTTTGGCCGGCAAGCTAAGTTAAAGCGGTTTTAGGGAGTTAAACCAACCATGAGTAAAGGTAAATCGTTACCAGAAACCTGGATAAAAAATCAGCAAGCGGCCAAGGCAACCCAAGTCGCGTTTGATTTAGATGAAAAGTTTCAGTACCAGATCCGAAAAGCCGCCCTTGATGCAGGGGTCAGCCCTTCAGATCAAATTCGCTCAATACTTGGTTTAAGCGTCACTAAGCGCCCAAAAAGGCCCAGATTAACCGTATCGTTAAGCCAAGATGATTACGTCTTACTAGCCCAGCGATACGGGTTAAATTCAGATGCACAACTTGAAATTAAAAAGCGCGTTTTAGATGATTTAGTGCAATTTGTAGACGAATAGCTGATGTTTGGATTTTAAAAAACACGCCTTGTTTAAGGCGTGTTTTTTTTGGCTGCAATTAAGGTTTACGCCATACCCCATGATTGGTAGCATCACTGCACTGCTTTTGCAAAACGGATTTGTATCGATGATAGATAAAAAACGCTGGTCATTAAAAACCTTAAATGGTCCCAGCCCTTTCGAACTGGCGATGATGGTGTTATCGCTTTTTTCAGTCTTTATTGTGATTATGCTGACTTTCAGCAAAATAGATCCTGAAACCAGACGGGTATTATTGTTTATTGATACCAGTATCTGCCTCTTGTTTATGTCGCGCTTTTTTTATGAACTTTTTAAAGCCCCAAGTAAGAAGTTTTATTTAAAACATCACTGGATTGATTTTGTTGCCAGCATCCCTGCAATTGAAGCACTGCGTATCGCCCGTGTTTTCCAAATATTACGGGTGATCAGATTAATTCGTGCCACACGCACACTAATCATTCCGCTATTAAGACAAAGCAAACAAACCACCTTAGCCGGGTTATTAGTGGCAATGGTGTTTATTTTGGGTGCAGCTTCCGTGCTAATTTTATTAGTTGAAACTGGGGTTGAAGGCGCCAACATTCAAACTGCCGAGCAAGCCATTTGGTGGGCATTAGTGACCATATCAACCGTGGGTTATGGTGATTTTTATCCAGTTAGCACAATTGGCCATATCATTGGCGCGATTGTAATTATTAGTGGCGTGAGTTTTTTTGGGGTGATTTCTGGTTACATGGCATCGGTTTTTGTCGCGCCAGACAGCAATGAACGTGAAGAGCGTGAAGAAACTAATAAACAGGATATCAAATCTGCATTAGAGCAAGCATTGGAGCGTATGGAGCAAAACCAGCAACAAATGGAAAAAAACCAGCGTCAAATGCTTGATGAAATAGCCATTTTAAAACAGCAGCTTATAGACAAGAATTAACCAGCACTCACCACATTCGGAGTATTTCATCTATAAAAAAATAAGGCCTATCAACTGATAGGCCTTATGTTTAAATGTTTAGCTTACCAGTATGGCTGGTTTTTTAAGGCACTTTTACGAGAATGCTCCATGGCAAACAGCAAACTAGCCTCTTTATCTTCAAGCCAACGGCCAATATCCACGTCGGTCTCTGCAGTCAGTTTAGCCAACAATTGATAACAACCTAAGGTTTGAATACCTAAGGCTAAATCTTGCCAAGGCGCTCTGAATGCTTCGCGGTCTTCTGCTTGATACAATTCACCATAAGCAAACCCCACCAAGATACTTTCATCTAAGCAATGGGCCACTTTTTGATAATCAAGGCTATCCATTGCCGCGCTCATTGGCATTACATCTACAATCCGCTGCCATGAATCTTGTTGTAAACGATTAGCAAACACACCCAATTCAGGATAATCCACTAAGCGGTGGGAACCATTGGCAGTTTTTAATAATAAATCCACTAATTCAAGCTGTAATTGACCGTATTCAGGTTTAAGCCAAAAAGCCTCGAGATTATTATCAGCAACAAGCTTAGCCGCACTGGCTTTAGCTAATGCCTTTAGCGGCGCTTTATTAATGGATTTACCGAATAAGTTTTGACGCTCATCAATAATTAAACTGAGGCTTTGCAGCGGCTCAATAAATTGTAGTTGTTGCTCTAACGTGTCGAAGTAACTGAGCACTTGTGAATTCAATAATCCAAATTGGCTTAGAGTCAGTCGCAACAATCGAATACAAGCCCGCAGTTGCATCCATAATTGTGCTTGCTGAGAAATTTCATCACTATCAAGCAAGATTGATTCAATGATCTGCCAGCGTTCGATGCCCGACTCTAATAATACTTCCAAGGTTTTTGATAAACTTTTATCGCTGGGTAAGCGAATATAATCGATGCTCTTTAATGATTGCGCTTGTGAGTGACCTGAAAGTAAATAGCCGCGCTGGGCTTTACTCGCTTTACCTAATCTCACCGGAACATGACGAGCAACGTCAATAGCCAACTGCAATAGCGCTGACGTGTCACCAGCTAACAGTTCAAACTCCACTTCACAAATGGGATCGGCTTTGCCGTTAGCCAGGACATTACCGGTATCAAATGCAATCTCAACTAAACTATCGCCAATATAAACATGCCATGATTGACGGCAAAAATTAGTTTCAAAAATACAGCTGATTTCAGCTTGCAGCTCACTAACCAGCATTTCTTGCGGCCAAATGGTGTCAGGAAATAATGCCAGTTCGGGGAAATCTTGCTCAATAGCCACATTATATTCGGGCCGAGAGTGAATACCGCCAATAACTTTGCCCGCAGTTTTAATGGTTTGCTCGGTATACTTTTCAGTTTGGCGTACCCTAAGCCCCATCAAATGTTGTCTTAATTGTAATTGAGGTGTATCAAAGTATTTGTTTGATAACTGACAAGTTTCTTGAGGGGTAGCGCCGTCCAATTCATTCAGTAATTTTACCAATAAATCATGGTATTGTGGCTGTATAAACAGCTTAAGTTCTATCTCAGAGTCCATTGACTTCTTTTTCACCTTGTCATTAAATCTTCATTAATGCGTCATAATTAGTTCATAATGTCACATTAGTGTAATAAAAATCCCTTAGGATAGCGTTACTCAGTTCTATATACTGACTAATATCAACTGTAGATTAAATTAAAAACACAGTTTCATTATGTGGACGCTTAAGGTAACATGCGCCCGCTTTTCCAAAATTGGAATCATTAAATAGGTTAACCGCAATGCCAGTAAACTCTATTTTAGGAGTGTTTGCAAAATCACCCCTTAAGCCCTTAGAACAGCATATCGACAAAGTTCATGAATGTGCAGTACTACTTGTACCATTCTTTGACGCAACGACCTCAGGTGACTGGGATGAAGCGGTCAAAGTCCGTAAGCAAATAAGCTTACTTGAAAATGAGGCAGATACGCTAAAGCGTGAGATCCGCCTTACCCTTCCTAGTGGGTTGTTTATGCCAGTAGAGCGTACTGACTTGCTTGAGTTATTAACTCAACAAGACAAAATCGCTAACAAGGCAAAAGACATCTCCGGCCGTATTATTGGTCGCCAATTAGTTTTCCCTCAACAAGTGCAAGCACCGTTTAAAGCTTACCTCAAACGTTGTTTAGATGCTGTCTCTCTTGCTAAGCAAGCAATTAACGAACTCGATGACCTTCTCGAAACAGGTTTTAGAGGACGTGAAGTCGAATTAGTCGCCAAAATGATCAATGAATTAGATCGTATTGAAGCTGATTCAGATGATTTGCAAATCCAAGTACGTCGCTTACTACTAAGCTTGGAAGCAGATTTGAATCCTATCGATGTCATGTTTATGTACAAGATTATCGAATGGGTTGGAGGCTTGGCAGATTTAGCCGAGCGTGTAGGCTCTCGCCTAGAGCTAATGTTAGCTCGCAGTTCATAACTAAAAAGGTTATCAAGGAAACAACATGGTTGATGTATTAGTCACCAATGGCCCAATGCTTATTGGTATTGCGGCTGTATTTGGATTTTTGATGGCATGGGGTATTGGCGCAAACGATGTCGCTAATGCTATGGGAACCTCTGTGGGTTCTAATGCTATCACTATTAAACAAGCTATTATCATTGCAATGATCTTCGAATTCGCAGGTGCATACCTTGCGGGTGGCGAAGTGACCAGCACAATTCGTAAAGGGATTATTGACGCGAGTTATTTCGTCGATTCACCTGAATTACTGGTTTACGGCATGATAGGTTCTCTACTTGCTGCAGGTATTTGGCTGATCCTAGCCTCAGCGCTAGGTTGGCCTGTATCTACGACTCACTCTATTATTGGCGCTATTGTTGGCTTTGCTGCAGTAGGTGTTAGCGTAGATTCTGTTGAATGGGGCAAGGTTGTTGGCATTGTCGGCTCTTGGGTTGTGACTCCTGCGATATCCGGTTTCATCGCCTTTATGATCTTCCAAAGTGTTCAAAAACTCATTTTTAACACTGATGATCCGTTAGCCAACGCTAAGCGTTATGTACCTTTCTACATGGCTTTTGCAGGCTTTGTGATGTCACTTGTGACTATTACTAAAGGTTTGAAGCATGTTGGATTGCACTTCTCAACTGCTGAAGCCTATGGCTTAGCCGCTATTGTTGCCGTTGTTATTGGTATCTTTGGTAAGATTATGATCGGCCGCTTAAACATGAGCACCGACGTTAATCGCCAAACTGAATATGCAAATGTAGAAAAAGTATTTGCTATCTTAATGGTAGTTACCGCTTGTTGTATGGCATTTGCTCACGGTTCAAATGACGTTGCTAACGCCATTGGCCCATTAGCAGCTGTAGTTTCAGTTGTTAACAGCGGCGGTGAAATTGGCTCTAAAGCGGCTTTAGCTTGGTGGATTTTACCATTAGGTGCGGTTGGTATTGTGATGGGTCTAGCTATCTTTGGTAAGCGTGTAATGCAAACCATTGGTAAAAACATCACTCACTTAACCCCAAGCCGTGGTTTTGCTGCTGAACTTGCTGCAGCATCAACAGTTGTTATTGCATCAGGTACCGGTTTACCTATCTCGACAACTCAAACACTAGTTGGTGCGGTATTAGGTGTGGGTATGGCTCGTGGTATTGCCGCAATTAATATCGGTGTAGTACGTAACATCGTTGTTTCTTGGGTTGTTACCTTACCTGCGGGTGCGGCATTATCTATCCTGTTCTTCTTCACCATCAAAGGGATATTTAGCTAATAACTCGTCAGTTATTAAGCTAACCACGCAAAAGCCGGTCATATTAATGTCCGGCTTTTTTGTTTCAAATAGCAAACTTTCGTTAATCAGCGGGCTAATTATTCGCTTCATTTAGCCAAAGCATAACGTTTTACGCATAATCCCATTAGATTAATCAGTAATATCGCTTATTTGAATAAGACTTTTGCGTTCTTCCTTGCAATCAAGTCGCTAAATAAATAGCATGACGGGTAGTTCTAATGGTATGGAAAAATAACGTGTTAAGAATGTTCACAATGGTAGTATTACTACTGCTCTCAAATGGCTTAATGGCGCAACAAGCGACGCATTTCATTACCGATGATGTCGATATTTACATGCATAGTGGTCCAGGGACTCAATACCGTATTTTAGGCACCATCGAAGCAGGCCAATCAGTTACCTTATTAAACGAAAGCCAAAACGATTACAGTAAAATTCGTGATCATAAAAACCGTGAAGGTTGGGTGATTTCTGAGTTAGTTAAAAAAGGCACCGGCCTTAGAAACCGTTTGCCAATTGTTGAAGCAGAACTCGCTAAAGCCAAGCAAACTTTAGCGCAGCTAGATCAAAGCTCTGAGTCTGTAACCCAACAGCTAACAGCAGCTAACCAACAGATTTTATCTCTAGAATCAGAGCTTGCTAGCGCATCTCAACAGCGCGACCATGCGATTAAAGAATTGAATGCGATTCAAGATAATGCTCAATCAAGAATGTGGCAACAAGGCGCATTAATTGCTGGATTAGGCGCCTTAATCGGTATTTTCCTAGTCTATCTACCAAGACCACAACGTAAGAAGAACAGCCGCTGGATGTAGTCCTAGCTCAATTACGCGACTTATCTTACCTGAAAAGCCAATGCCATTGCATTGGCTTTTTTGTTTCTGCTTTTTGAGCTTACGCTGGCAACAAAAGCACAACATTTACCCCCTCAAAAAAGTCGTTATTTTGCCTGCAAGAGGTATAAAAAACACCTAGGCTATATTTCATCATCACAACTGACACTAAATCTTGCTCAACATCACATTTTAATCGTATACTCGCCTCGATTTCGTACATTGTATACAAAATAAAAAACATCATAATAAACATCTTGTTTACAAAGTTAGTAAACAGCTCAAGACGGAATGAAAATTATGTTCAATGCCAGTGAAGTCCTAAACGGTCATTACAATAATGCTAGCTTAGATGAGCTATTCTCAGCCATAACTAATAATTACATCGTTGATGAAGAACTGTATTTATCTGAGCTTATTAAATTAGTGCCATCGTCTGATACTGAAATTAAGCAAATCACTGATAAAGCCCATCAACTGGTCTTGAAAGTGCGCCAATTTGAAAAGAAAGGCCTAATGATTGGCATTGATGCTTTCTTGCAGCAATACAGCTTAGAAACTCAAGAAGGCATTATCTTGATGTGTCTTGCTGAAGCATTATTGCGTATCCCTGATGCCGCTACTGCAGATGCCTTAATCGAAGATAAGCTCTCTGGCGCTAAGTGGGATGCGCACTTAAGTAAAAGTGATTCAGTGTTAGTTAACGCATCCACTTGGGGCTTAATGCTCACAGGTAAAATCGTTAAGTTAGATAAAAACATCGACGGCAAACCTAGTAACTTGCTAAACCGTTTAGTTAATCGTGTTGGTGAGCCTGTTATTCGTCAAGCAATGAATGCCGCGATGAAGATTATGGGTAAACAGTTTGTGTTGGGACAAACGGTTAAAGAGGCCCTTAAAAACAGTGTTGCTAAGCGCCAGCAAGGTTACACCCACAGCTATGATATGCTCGGTGAAGCCGCGTTAACCGCTAAAGATGCACATAAGTATTACACTGAATATAGCCATGCGATTGCTGAATTAGGCGCACAAGAATACGATCTATCAAGCGCTCCTCGCCCCACAATCTCAATCAAATTATCGGCGCTGCATCCACGCTATGAAGTCGCCAATGAATCACGTGTACTCAGTGAATTATATGACACTGTCATTAAACTCATCGTGCAAGCGCGCGAGCTCAACATCGGTATTTCAATCGATGCCGAAGAAATGGATCGCCTTGAATTATCACTCAAGTTATTCCAGAAGCTATATAACGCCAACGAAACTCAAGGTTGGGGCTTACTGGGGATTGTGGTTCAAGCCTACTCAAAACGTGCCCTGCCGGTATTATGTTGGTTAACTAAGTTATCCCGCGAGCAAGGCGATGAAATTCCAGTGAGACTAGTAAAAGGCGCTTATTGGGACAGTGAGTTAAAATGGGCTCAGCAAGCTGGCGACGGTGGCTACCCACTTTACACTCGCAAAGCCGGCACGGACGTATCATATTTAGCCTGTGCTCGTTATTTACTCTCTGACGCCACTACAGGCGCCATATACCCGCAATTTGCCACCCATAATGCCCAAACAGTTGCCAGTATCAGTGCGATGGGCGCGAATCGTCACTATGAGTTCCAGCGCCTACATGGCATGGGTGAAGAGCTCTACGACACTATGCTGGCTGAAAGTGGCGCAAAATCCGTGCGTATCTACGCGCCTATTGGTGCCCATAAAGATCTACTGCCTTATCTGGTAAGGCGCCTATTAGAAAACGGCGCTAACACCTCGTTTGTTCACAAATTAGTGGACCCGAAAACCCCTATCGAAAGCTTAGTGGTGCATCCATTAACCACTTTAAAAGCTTATAAAACTTTAGCTAATAATAAAATTGTTCTGCCGGAAGATATTTTTGGTATAGAACGTAAAAACTCTAAAGGATTAAACATGAACATCATTTCTGAGTCTGCGCCATTTTTTGCCGGCGTTGACCAATTTAACGATACCCAATGGACTGCTGGGCCATTAGTCAATGGCGAGACCTTAAGCGGCGAAACCAAAAATGTACTCAGCCCATTTGACACCACTAAAACGGTGGGACAAGTAGCTTTTGCCAATAATCAGGCAATTGAAGCTGCATTAAGTTCTGCCCATGGCGCTTTTCATCGTTGGAGTCATACCCCCGTTGAGCAGCGTGCATCTGCACTGCAAAAACTGGCTGACTTACTTGAAGAGAACCGCGAAGAGCTGATTGCCCTTTGTACTCGTGAAGCAGGTAAAAGCTTACAAGATGGCATTGATGAAGTCCGTGAAGCAGTAGATTTTTGTCGCTACTATGCTATTCAAGCCAAGAAAATGATGGCGGCGCCAACTTTGCTTCCTGGGCCGACGGGTGAATTAAATGAACTATTCATTCAAGGCCGCGGCATCTTTGTTTGTATTAGCCCTTGGAACTTCCCATTAGCGATTTTCTTGGGCCAAGTTACTGCGGCGCTAGCTGCTGGTAATACCGTGATTGCCAAACCCGCTGAGCAAACTTCATTAGTAGGTTACCGCGCAGTGCAATTAGCTCATGAAGCAGGCATTCCTGTCGATGTACTGCAGTTCTTACCAGGCACTGGCGCTACTGTTGGCGCAGCGATCACCGCTGATGAACGTATTGGCGGTGTGTGCTTTACTGGTTCAACCGGCACTGCTAAATTGATTAACCGCACATTAGCTAATCGTGAAGGTGCTATCATTCCGCTCATCGCTGAAACTGGCGGTCAAAATGCGATGATAGTTGACTCGACCTCACAAGCAGAACAAGTGGTTGCAGATGTGGTTTCATCGTCGTTTACCAGTGCAGGCCAGCGCTGCTCGGCATTGCGAGTGCTGTTCTTACAAGAAGATATTGCCGATCGCGTGTTAGATGTAATGCAAGGCGCAATGGAAGAACTCAGTATTGGTAACCCAAGCTTTGTTCAAACTGACGTTGGCCCTGTGATTGATGCCACTGCAAAAGCGAACCTAAATGCCCATATTGATCATATCTCGCAAGTTGGTAAGTTAATTAAGAAAATCGACTTACCCGCAGGCACTGATAATGGCCACTTTGTGTCGCCAACAGCGGTAGAAATTGATTCAATTAAAGTGCTTGAGAAAGAACATTTCGGGCCAATTTTGCACGTTATTCGTTATAAAGCCGCTAATTTAGCCGCGGTTATTGACGAGATAAACAGCACCGGCTTTGGTCTTACTTTAGGAATTCATAGCCGCAATGAAGGCCATGCGTTAAATCTTGCAGACAAGGTTGATGTGGGTAACGTCTATATTAATCGTAACCAAATTGGCGCAGTAGTGGGTGTACAGCCTTTTGGCGGTCAAGGTTTATCAGGTACTGGCCCCAAAGCAGGCGGACCACACTACCTTACTCGTTTTATTACTGAAAAAACCCGCACCAACAATATTACTGCCATTGGCGGTAACGCGACGTTATTGTCCCTTGGTGATGCTGAAGACTAATAATTAGCAGGTTTGAAACCATAAAAATGCCCGCAGCTGCGGGCATTTTTTGTTCAAGCTATTTTATTTAGGTTAATAGTGTTCAAGCTAATAGTATTTACCGATAAAACCATCAACGGCTTACCATTAAGTAAGCAGGTATCACTTGAATCGCCATAACAAAGCCCAATCGAGACAAGGATAGGCCTTAGCACTGCTTATAAAGCTAAGCTTTCTTTTTCAGCAGCAGTTTTACGCTCAGGGCTTGTCTTAACATGGGTTAAGTACAAAGGTAAGCCCACGAGTAAAAAGCCGCCGACTAAATTACCTAATGCCGTTGGGATTTCATTCCACAATAGGTAGTCGCTAACAGTAAAGTCACCGCCCATGATCATTGAAAATGGAAATAGGAACATATTAACGATTGAATGCTCAAAACCCATAAAGAAGAACAGCATCACAGGCATCCACATTGCAGCCATTTTGCCGCTCACTGAGGTTGAGATCATAGCGCCTACCACTCCCATAGACACCATCCAGTTACACAACATGCCGCGAATAAAAATAGTAAACCAGCCTGCCACGCCATGCTCTTGATACCCTAACGTACGTGACTCACCAATTGAGCTCACTTTAGCCGCTAATACTCCACCGTCAGTGTTGTAACCATAAGTCAGGATATAGGATGCAAAAAATGCCACGGTTAACGCGCCGGCAAAATTCCCCACAAACACTAACCCCCAATTCCTAAAAAGTTGCTCCCAGGTACATCCCGGTCGCTTGTTAAGGACAGCTAAAGGCACTAAGGTAAATACACCTGTCAGCAAATCAAACTTCATCAGATACAACATAATAAACCCAACCGGGAATAATAATGATCCGACTAACAAGCTACCTGTTTTCACGATAACGGTAATGGCAAAAAAAGCGGCAAGTCCCAGTATCGCGCCAGCCATAAATGCCCTAACTAATGTATCTCGTGTCGACATGAAGATTTTTTGCTCCCCAGCATCTACCATCTTGGTAGCAAACTCCTTTGGCTCGATATATGACATAGTGCATTCCCTATAGTTATGTAGTTGACTGCTAATAAGCCAACTTCATACCAAGGTTGATAAATACTTATAAATCAACACCCTAATCTAATTAGATTTTTTGAAAATGGTTGTAAGTAGTGCAAGCTGCACCTAGATAGCGCAAAAAAGCCATTATTGAAAGGCCGTATTTAGCATCAAGTTTGTCTCGCTAAATGAAGCGTAATGAGCAAGTTAGTGGTTGTTGCGGCGGATAAGTGAGTCTTCGTTAAGACTCAAATGGTACCAATAATCGAATATGGTTATTGTAGTGACTAGCAATAGCTTGATGGCTAAATGGTTAAATGGCAATATTCATTTTAAGCTCTAACTTGTATGGCAGCGCTGATAACTTTTGCTTGAGATTTTGCTGAAATACTTTGATATCACCGGTCTTTATAATTGACTCTTCACTAGGTACGACATTGATATCAATTCTAAGCTCATTTCCCACTTTGACGACACTGCCTAAATGCAGGGTTTCTTGGCTATCAACTTCTTTCATGCCTTTGGATACTTCTGCAATCAGTTCTTGTTGTGGTGCCATTTGCAATAACTCTTTGACCGCTTGACTCACCATAGAAAAAGGAACTTTCAAAAAGTAAGCTGAAATTAATATCATCATGAGTGGATCGGCATAACCTGCATATTGAGCCAGCGAAGTTTGCGTTAAGCCCCATGCGATAACAAACCCCAGCGTAATAGCCATGCTGAGCAAAGTATCCATCTGCCACTGCTTAGTTTCTGCTTCAATTAACCCTGAGTGCGACTCGCGGCTCATTTGGGTTATTTTCCACCAAGCAAAACCACAACCAAGGGTATTTACCAGCCCGAAAACACTCGCGACACCAATGTCTAACGGCTTGACACCTTGTATTAAACTATCGATTGCCCCAAACAGTGAATAAATCACTAGACTCATAATCACTAAACCTTTGATCGCAATAACAATAGGTTCAAACATCGCCTTACCATTGGGAAAACGCTTATCTTTCGGGGAATGGATAAGCTTAGCAGCGAGCAGTGACAAAATAGTTAACAGCAAACTAATTAACGAGTACAAACCATCAAAGGCTATGACTAAGGAACCCAATATCAGCCCAACCGCCAAGCCGCCTACAGCAAACATCAGCGCAAATACTGAAGACAGTATCAACACTTTTTGCTCTATTGCTTGAGATGGCACACACATATGAATTCCTCATAAAATTAATCATTTACCCGTATAGGTAATTGAGTACAGTTTGGCATTCTGTATTAAATCAGCAATGACAAACTCAACGTCTGTGAGGTTATTTTGATAGTAATATTATTATAGCAAGGCTATTCAATGACTTAGTTTAGCAACCATCTGTCAATTATATTGACAGTGAGTGCTTGGCATGAATCCGAAATAACACGAATAAGCTAATACAAAGGTGATAGCTGGTTATTGAAATGGACCAGTTGAACAGTTTGATTTAATGACCCATCGAGGATGGGCTTATCATGAACACAAGATTAAAAAGCAAATAGATAGTCATTTAACTGATCGGCTAACCAGTTTGTCGCGGGATGCTCATTAAGGCCACTTGCTGCAAACATGCAATAGTCTTCCTGCAATAAACCGTAAGTATGCTTAATCACCGCAATGGATTGCTGCCTCAATAAATGTTTAATCAAGGGCTCAGGCATTACACCCCAAGCATCTTCAGTTTGAATGGAGCTAAGAATGTAA
Source organism: Shewanella sp. 3_MG-2023 (assembly GCF_030548765.1). Classification (NCBI taxonomy): domain Bacteria; kingdom Pseudomonadati; phylum Pseudomonadota; class Gammaproteobacteria; order Alteromonadales; family Shewanellaceae; genus Shewanella; species Shewanella sp. 3_MG-2023. The sequence continues at coordinate 40,072 of NZ_JAUOSH010000005.1, forward strand.
TCAAAACTTGAAAAACCAATATAGTTACGGGAAAAAGGCTGTAATTCAGGATTGGACTTTTCATTTAAATATACCATTGATGCTTGCATGGCGCTGCGCAAGTCTTCATCTGACACTCGGCGTTTTGCTGCCAAGGGGTGGTCATGACGGCACACTGACATCATGCGAATTTTACCTAAAGGATGTGATGTCACCATGGCACTATCAGTGCTTTCATAGTCAATTCCAAAAGCAAAATTAACTTGCTCAGTTTCAACTAAATTGGCCAGATCGCCGGTGGAGGCCAGCACAATATTAAATGAGGTTGCTGGAAAGTGATTATTAAGCTGATGAGTCAACTCTAACCAAATATCGTCAGGTAAAGAGTCGTCACGGGCAATCCATACTTCTGCAGCAAACTCACCTTTAACTTGACGACAGGTTTGGCGGATCCGCTGCGCCGCTGTCAGCATACTTTGGCAATCTTTATAAATAGCCTTACCTGCTTCGGACAATGTGACTTGGTTACCGGTGCGATCAAATAATGCGGTATCGAGATCTTTTTCCATCGCTTTAATCGCCATGGTCATTTTGGTGCGATTCTGTTCTGTTTGTCTCGCCGCTTCTGACACAGAGCCCAGCTCTGCGACCAAACAAAAAGCTTCAATTTGCGAAAGTGTCAGTGCCATTATTATTCCTATAGTGAGGCTACCTCGCTAAGATAGCCTATTGCTTTGTGCCACAACAGTACGCTTTATCAATTTCGCTAGTCAGTTATCGGTTATCAACATAGCTTAGGCAATGCTAACCATCTTAAGGGAAAAAATGAAATCTAAAATTACAGCGGATATGGGAGTTTGAGGCAGGAAAGTGAGGTAGTAAAAGGCAGCTTGATAACAATCCTAATAACCATCAAGCCCTCACAGGCAATATTCGCACTATTGACTATCAAACAAACCGTTGCGCTTTAAACCTCGATGAACGTTTTTACATAACTTGGCAAATTTTTCTAAATCGCCAAAGCTCGGGGTGGCATTATTGTCCAGCGATGATTGCCAATAACTCACTTCACTATCAACAATTTCAAGCAGTTTTTTGGGACAGCCAATACAGCTACTATTAAAACCACATACGGCTAAAGCAGGATCATCTAAGGGAAAGGTATCTTTAACTTGGTTTATAAGTTGCTGCATTGCAGTCATTCTATCTGGTTTCATCATCAAGGGGCTCTTGCATCAATGAACGCCGATAATATTGCAGCGGCTGTTAAAGGTCAAAATACAGCCACCAAACCGCCTCAAGGTTAATGAGATGTATACTTTATTGTGCTGAAAATACAGTTAGCATGTGCCATTAAAGTAAAACCAACCCTAGAAGCAAAGAAGTCTAGACGTCTAGATTGACACTAATTTGTAGATCTCCTATGCTGACTATCATTGCACAAGCTATCATCATTGAAACTGAAATAACATGGATTGCTAAAGTAACTCGCAGCCTATTGGTGCAGCACCAATAACCATCAATGAATTGAATAAGATAATAAGAGAGACTCACTTGACCACACAAACACAAAAATCGGCCACCAGCCCAGCCTCCTTTGTTGCTTTACTGCCACTATTTGCTTTTTTAGCCTTATTTATTGGCGCTGGGGTTTACTTTCAAAGCCAAGGTGTAGACTTTGCTTTTTATCAGTTACCTAGTGTTATCGCGATTTTACCGGCGATTATCTTGGCGTTATTACTGTCTAAGCAAAAATTAAATCAATCCATTGATACTTTCATTGCCGGTATTGGTCACAGCAATATTATTGCTATGTGTCTGATTTATCTATTGGCAGGCGCCTTTGCCTCTGTCGCTAAAGCGACTGGTGGTGTTGATGCTACGGTTGCGCTGGGCTTATCAATGATCCCATCGAACTTATTATTACCCGGCTTTTTTGTTATTGCTGCCTTCATTGCTACCGCGATGGGCACCTCAATGGGTACCATTGCAGCGGTAGCGCCGATTGCATTAGGCGTTGCTGATCAAGCGCAAATTGATTATGCATTAATGGCTGGCGCAGTATTATCTGGTGCATTATTTGGTGATAACTTATCTATTATTTCTGATACCACCATTGCCTCAACCCGTACTCAGGGCTGTGAAATGAAAGACAAGTTCCGTGAGAACTTAATTTTCTCGCTGCCAGCATCAGCAATTGCCTTAGTGTTATTTGCTATTGCGGGTCAGGGACAAGCTGACATTGCCGCCCAAGAAATTGACTTCATTAACGTTATTCCTTACCTAACGATATTATTTTTAGCAGTATCAGGGGTTAATGTGTTTGTGGTACTAACCGTAGGCATACTGCTAGCTGGCGCTACAGGCCTGTTCACTATGGATTATAGTGCGGTCCAATTTGGTCAAGATATCTATGCTGGTTTCACCAACATGCAAGAAATCTTCATTCTATCTATGCTTGTTGGCGGTTTAGCTGCGCTGATGACACAACAAGGCGGTTTAACCTTTGTAAGCCAGAAGATTGAATCTTTGATTGCCCGCTTCTCTAAAGCCAAAGGTGACGCATCACCCCGCGCTGCTGAACTAGGTATGGCAGGTATGGTTGCAGCAACCAATGTGTGTGTCGCTAACAATACGGTATCGATTGTGGTTGTCGGTGACATTGCCAAAGACTTAGCCAGCAAGCATGGCGTTGCACCTAAGCGCGCGGCGAGTGTTTTAGATATCTTTGCTTGTATCATTCAAGGGTTAATTCCCCATGGCGCTCAAGCACTATTGATAGCATCAACCTTTGCCATTAGCCCATTAGCTGCTATTTCACACGCTTGGTATTGTATGATTTTAGCTGTGGTTGCTATTTCAATTGTGATATTGCGTAAACGCGCTTAATTCACTGTCAAACCAACGACATAAAACCTGAGAACAACCGACTTAATGATGGTTGAACTCAGGTTTTATTTTATATAAAAGAGCGGTTTAAAAGTGTTAGTCTAAAGTTAACATTTGCATATCAAACAACCCATGAGCCAATCAATTCAGTTTAATAAACATTACGATTTATATTTAATGATTATTTTCATGTCTTTAGCGACTGCTGTAATTAGTGGCCTTGGCATTGGGGCGGCGTTAATTGCTGAAGTGTCTCGTTTGGGTATTAACCCACTGAGCATTAGAGCTGATACCTTAGGTGACTATATGAGTTCACCGTTAGCCATTGTTTACAATATGTCATTAGTCATTGCTGGAATGTGTTTAATACTGGCTATGTCAGCGCGCTACTTTGTCTTTGAAGATGGCTACAGCCGAGGTATTACCGTCACTGGCGCTACCTTAGGCGTATTAATTGTACTCATTGGTATCTTTCCAATTAACTTTTTAGAGCAACACCGTCTGTTTTCAACCGGTTATCTCATTTGCACCTTTTTGCTGCATTGTTTTTGCTTTATGGAATACTTTCGCAAGCGTAGCGCTTTAACCAGTCCATTATTCGCTCTAAATATTATTGGGTTAATATTTTCAATAATATTGATGTCTTTGCTTAACTGGTCGACATTAGATTTTGATCCATGTAGCCATGCTACCAGTGACATTTGTTGGATGTCCTTGGTGATGTGGGTACTAACTCAAACCAATATTTTGTGGTGTATGGTGTTAGCCATTGATATGAAAAACCGTATTAAGCAGCAACATCACCTTGCCAACTTATCGCTTGTAGGAAACTAATTTTGACCAATAATATGCGCTTAGAGCAGTATTTAGCTCACTGCGGAGTCTGCTCAAGGCGCCAAGCCCAAAGGCTTATTGCCGCAGGTAGAGTGTGCTTTAATGGCCAAATCGCCTCAGCGTTAGATCGCGTCAGCCCCAATGTGGTAAACCCCAATATTTTGCTCGATGGTGCAGCTATCGCGCCGCTAGAAAGCAAACAATACTGGCTATATCACAAACCCGTGGGCATTGATTGCCGCTTATTACCTGAGTTAGCCTCCAGTTTAATCCATCACTTACCCGCTTCACCCCGGCTGTACCCTGCAGGAAGATTAGATAAGGACTCGCGCGGATTATTACTACTGACAAATGATGGCGCGCTAACTCATCGACTGATGCATCCTGATTTTGGCCATGAAAAAGTCTATCAAGTCACGGTAAATAAACCACTTAAAAATGATTTTGCCACGCTAATGAGTGCAGGAGTCTGCTATCGAGATGTGACCACTAAACCTTGTAAGGTCTCTATCATTGGCGAGTGCCAATTTGAGATAACGTTAACCCAAGGGCTTAATCGACAAATTCGCAGAATGTCCCAAGCGCTGGGCTATCACGTTGTTGATTTGCTAAGAGTGAGCATGATGAATTGTCAGCTTGCTCAGTTGCCAGAAACAAAAATGCGGCCCCTAGAGGCCGCAGAATTAGTCACACTGCAGCAGCTACTTAAGTTGTAGCTGCTTATCAATTATTTTACGATGTCCATTTCTTCAAGTAAGTTGTCAGCATTATCTAAATACTTCATCACCCACAGCATGTAACGGCTATCCACTTGGATTGAGCGGTTAGTTTGAGGATCATAACCCCAGTCACCAATGATGCTTTCGTAAACGCCATCAAACAGTAAACCCACTAATTCAGCGCGGCCATTCAAAGTTGGAGAACCTGAGTTACCACCAGTGGTATCTAAAGTCGATAAGAAGTTAACCGGTACAGAATCGATTGATTTCATGTAGAAATCGCCGTACTGCTTTTGCTTAATAAGCTCAAGTTGCTTAGTCGGTGCATCAAATGGAGCTGCACCAGTATCTTTCGCAACAATACCTTCAAGACGAGTAAACGGCGCCGCCACTAAACCATCTTGGGGCGAGTATCCTTTTACGTTACCAATCGTGACTCGTAAGCTTGAGTTAGCATCAGCGTAAACCGGTTTACCTAGCTCACGATTATAGGCAATGACCGCATCCATATACTGTGGACGCACTTTCATTAAGTCTCCAGCAAGTTGTTTTTGCGCTTGTTCGCGTTGCATTTTTTCATCAAAGGTCATCACCGCATATTGAATAAACGGATCTTTAGACTGATTAAACTCAGCTACCGACTTATTCATCCAAGCTAAGCGGACGTCTTTATCTGACAGTGTGGTATTGGCATACATGCTATCAAGGGTTTTCATTAGCTTGGCTTCATCGAAGTTTTTACCAATCGAGAAAGCCTTATCAAAATCAGCTAAACGCTCAGAGGTTGGCAAAGCGGCATAACGCTTGAGTAAGTCTGCTAACATGGCTTTATCAACGCTGGCAGCATAACGACGGTCAATACGCTCCATACTTGAGGTAAACTGAGTCATGTCGCGTTCTTGATAGCCAGGCTCACGCTGCATATCCGGTAACGCTTTTTCATGAGCTAAACGATATAGGCGCTCAGCGGTGTTCTTCATGGTTGAATAACCCATGTAACTCAGCAGTAAGTCACGTTCTTGGCCTTGTTGGTCTAAGGCAATTAACTTATCTAACTGAGCTAATGTTTCACCATATTTCGCCTGACGCTTGCTATCTTTGCTAATCCACTTAGCTAATTTTTGCTCTAAACTTTTACGCTCATCTAACATGGTAGATTTACCGTAAAACTCAATCATCGAAGTAAAGTTTTTAGCGTAATTGGCTAATCCTGCAATTGAGCTTTCATATTTAATTCGCTCATCACTGCCTTCTGGGGCTGTGTCTTTGATGATTTCAATTAAACGTTCACGCAACACTTTACCTTGCGGATAAGCCCACTCAAATTGGTTTTCGACTTCATTCGCGATGCGATAACGGTTAGTACGGCCGGGGTAACCTGCCACCATAACAAAGTCCCCTTCGCTTACGCCTTTTGCAGACACTTTAAGAAAGCTTTTAGGCTCGTATGGGACATTATCTTTACTGAAATCGGCAGGCTTACCATCTTTACCGACGTAAGCACGGTAGAATGAAAAATCGCCAGTGTGACGTGGCCACATCCAGTTATCGATATCGCCGCCATATTTACCCACACTGGCTGCAGGATTATAAGTTAGGCGAACATCGCGGATTTCCATCTGTTTAACTAAGTAATACTCAAGACCACCATGAAAACTATAAACCTTACAGCGGTAACCATCTTGCGCTTCACACTCTGCGACTAATGATTTCTCTTTTTGCTCAATGCCTTTGTAAAAGTCATTACCAGTTTTGCTCATTTCACCGTCTTTTATTTTAGCGGTGACATCAGTAACAGCTTCAGTAACATAAATACGTGAACCCGGTGTAGCAGGTAATTCTTCTGCATAAGTTTTAGCTAAAAAACCATCTTGTAACAGGTTGTTCTCTGGGGTTGAGTTGTACTGAATAGCGCCATAAGCACAATGATGATTAGTAACAACCAAGCCTTTAGGCGACACAAATGATGCTGTGCAGCCACCTAGGCTAATCACGGCATTCATTGGAAATTCGGTTAATTTTGAAATCGATTTGGCATCAATCTCCAATCCTTTTGCTTTAAGCTCATCAGCCATTGCAGGTAGCTGATAAGGCTGCCACATTCCTTCGTCTGCTTGGCTGGCAAATGTTGCCAAAATTGCAGCGCTTAATAACCATGTTTTCATTATTATTCCATTTTTAATAAAAGAGCCCCAAATTGCCTGTATTTTAATGCGGTCACAATGTCATATTGAAGCAACAATGTTCAGATTTAAGGCATAAAAAAGTCAGGCGGATAGCCTGACTTTATCATATTGTTTCTACAAAGAAATAGTCTTTGAAAAATGCCGTTACAAAGCTTATCGACAACACAGCTTCATTTATTGGCTTTTTTAGCTTAAAGCCACCATCAACTGAGCAACCACAATCAACAAACCTAATAGACCTGCGATAGCTAAGGCAAGCTTGCCACCACACACTTCATAGCCACCTAATTGTTGCTTACGCAGTTTTAATGCCATGACTATCGGCAAGAAGATAATCATAACCACTAACGGTATGGCCGCAAAGCCGAGCACTTGGAAAAAGCCATCAGGGTAATATAAAGCACATAATAGTGGCGGCACGAAAGTGACTAACCAAGTTTTAGCACGGCCTGCTTTATCATCTTTTGCTCGGGTTAACTCGGCAACATAGTCAAACAAGCTCATGGTAACGCCTAAGAAAGAAGTCACGAGTGCAAGATTGGCAAATAAATCAATAAACTGACTGACAACCGCTGAGTTAGCTACAGCTTGTAATGCATTAACTAGCGCAGGTAATGACCCTGCAAAACCATTTACCGTTTCACCGCCTAAGGTACCTAAAGTGACCAAAATCCATAAGATATAGCAAACTAGCGGGATAGTAGAGCCAATCAATAGCACTTTTCTTAACGAAACGGCATCACCGTCTAAGTAACGAACAATGGTCGCAATACACACATGGAAACCAAATGAGGTAAATACCACAGGAATAGCCGCTAACCATAAATGGTCAAGCTTATCGCCTTCGGCGACATTGGCTGAAAAATTACTTAATGATGCCACAAGGTTTACTTCAGGTAGCAAAAATGCCACCACTAGAACCAATAACACGATCATCGCGGTAAATAACACCCGAGATACTTTATCAATCCACTTCACGCCAACGGCAATTAGGCCACCAAATACTAACGTAAATAGCAGTACTGACACTTGGTTATTTAAATCGACACCTAATAATGGCTCTAAGCGAGATTCAAGTAGCGATGATCCGCCCATTAGATACACCATGGTCAGGGCAAATAACAAACTTAAAAACGATCCGCCTTGAATAAGTTGACCAACCTTGCCTAAGGTTTTGCCTGTAATGGCGTGGACGTTATCACCCACACCAGTACGTAAGTTAATTTCTAACATTAATAAAGAGGTATAAGCTGATAATCCCCAGATAACTACCAGCAATAAAATCGCAGGCATAATACCTAGCGCTGCGGTAGCAAGTGGTAAAGCTAACATCCCCCCACCAATAGCAGTTCCTGCAACAATGGCGATTGAGCCAAGTATTTTTAAGTTCAAAACATGAGTCCCGTATGGTTTTTATTTATTGGTCGTTTTACCAAGTCTTATTGATATGGTCGATTTCGACAGTAGCAGAAGGAGATTATCACTAGCAAGAGACTTAGGCATTTAAAGGCCTACACGCGCGTTAATAAACAATTACGCAACATATTGATAATTACTTTAACGCAAGGATTTTGCAATGGTGTAGCATTACAGCCATACAAGAGGGTTTTGAGGCTAGCAAACAATTTGAAGAGCGATATTAATTGAGTAATCACATATAAAACTACCCATCAACAAATGAAATGATGAGTAAACTGACTATGCAGGTAAACCAGAACAAGATAAATAAAAAAGGAAGACCTAAGTCTTCCTTTTACATAGTTAACAACAGGTATTTACTTATCTAATACCTTAACAATCAAATTACCAGCATTATGCTTCCAAAAGTGTTTTGATGCGTTGACCATAATCGCTATCAGCTTTTAAGAAATGCTCAACCATTCTCAATTGCACATCTTCACTTGCTTGGCTCAATGTACCTGCAATGGTTTCAACTAAACGCTGCTTTTCTTCTTCACTAAAGATGCGGTACAAATTACCCGCCTGAGTATAGTCATCTTGGTCATAACGGCTATATCTTGCTGCCTCGCCATCCAGTCTTAGTGGCGGCTCAATAAATTGAGACGGCTCTTGAAGTGCTGCCGTTGCAGTGCCTGGGCCGTAATTAGCACTTGAATCTGCACCAGTTTGACTGCCGTTATATGGGCATTGTGTCCCTGCCATAGCCCCTGCACGTTGATGATGGTTAGCTTTAGCGGCATGAGGACAATTTACCGGTAATTGGTTGTAATTAGTCCCAATACGGTAACGCTGAGCATCTGCATAAGAGAACAAACGCGCTTGCAACATTTTATCAGGTGAAGCGCCGACACCAGGAACCAAGTTACTTGGTGCTAATGCAACTTGCTCAACTTCAGCAAAGTAGTTGTCTGGCATACGATTTAACTCAAGTTCGCCAATTTCAATTAATGGATAATCTGCATGTGGCCATACTTTGGTTAAATCGAATGGGTTTATTGCATAATCATTGGCGTCTGCTTCAGGCATTATCTGCACTTTTACAGCCCACTTAGGGAAATTACCATCGGCGATAGCCGCCACCATGTCACGTTGTGACGAGTCCGGATCAATACCTTTTAAAATATCAGCTTGCTCTGCGGTTAAGTTCACCACACCTTGCTGTGATTTAAAGTGGAACTTCACCCAGTAACGCTCACCTTTGGCATTCCATAATGAGAAAGTATGTGAACCATAGCCGTGCATTTGACGGTAATTAGCTGGGATACCGCGATCTGACATTAAAATAGTCACTTGATGCATGGCTTCTGGGTTTAATGACCAGAAATCCCACATTGCTTGCGGATCTTTCAAATTAGTCTGCGGGTTACGCTTTTGGGTATGAATAAAGTCAGGGAATTTAATGCCGTCACGTAAGAAGAATGTCGGGGTGTTATTCCCCACAATGTCATGATTACCGCGGGCAGTATAAAAACGTAAACCAAAACCACGAGGATCACGCTCTGCATCGGCGCTACCCATCTCGCCGCCAACAGTTGAGAAGCGAATAAAGGTCTCAGTTTGCTTGCCCACACCATTAAAGTGATCAGCCAAGGTGAAATCACTTAGGTCTTTAGTTAAGGTAAAAGTACCATAAACACCGGTACCTTTTGCATGTACGACTCGCTCAGGAATACGCTCACGGTTAAAGTGGGCTAATTTTTCAATTAAGTGCCAATCTTGTAATAATAATGGACCACGCTCACCTGCTGATAATGAATTTTGGTCGTCAGCTATTGGGGCACCATTTTGGCTAGTTAAGTAATTGCTATTATCCATTTGTTACTCCTGATTTGCGGCATCTAGCCACTGCTCAATTAAATCAAATACTGTCGCCACGATATTGCTCCTGGCTGTGTTTCATTGAAATCATAATAACCGCAGCGAAAATAAAGTTAAAACGATTAAGATGAATTGCTACAATCTATTTTTACGATTCACTAGCAAAAAAAAATGGCGAAGCATTCGCCTCACCATTTAATGATATTTAAATACAATTGAGTCATTACTGATCTCACACCAAATTAAGTGTAAATATTGCATCAATAGTTTACAAGCTGATTACCTGTGCAACTAGAAGGCAACTATATACGTAGATAAAACGACAAACTTAAAGGGTTTATTCTGATCTAGTTTCAGGTTCTTTATACAGTTTTATTAAATAATAAATATCAATCAATACAATAAAAAAATTCACTAATGCCACTGGGATGGCACCTATCGCCAAACCATAAGCGACAAAAAGCGCTGCACCAATAAGGTTCCACCAGCGTAATTTTTTTATATTAGCCATCATCAATGAAATAGCCACCACGGCAGAGGCTAAATAACCCACCCATTCCCATACTGTTGCAGCTTCCATTTATGATTCCTTTTAAGGGGTTTGACTTTATTCAGTGTAGTTAATAATTGCCTATTAAGCGCTGACTTTTCTAGCTACTACAGCCGCAGTCATCCGAGAAATACAACATAACTCACCTGCAGAATTATTGATTAGCACTTCCCATACTGAGCTACGTTTACCGATATGCACTGCTCTTGCCGTCGCAATTAACTCACCATTTCGTGACGCTTTTAAGTGATTGGCATTAATTTCTTGGCCAACACAATAAAAATGCTTAAAGTCGACCACAAAGTTAGCCGCATAACTGGCAACGGTTTCGGCCAGTGCCACATTCGCGCCGCCATGAACTATGCCTAAAGGGTTATGTACTGAAGGGTTAGCTGGCATAGTCGCCACCATATAATCTGCGCCAATTTCAGTGATTTTAATACCAAGGGTTTTCATTAATGTGCCCTTCCCATGGAGCCCACTATCCATTTTAGCGCAATCTTCAAGGGTGACTTCTCTAAACCAAATACTCATTTATCAACTTCCAGTAATACGTAATTAATTCAGTCTACTGCCAAGCTATTTAACTTTAAAGGATTTCCATAAAAAAGGGATGGCAGCTGCCATCCCTTTTTAAACTTCGTTTTAATTTTTTAGGTTAACACTACTAAAAAATAGCTACGATTGGGTCTGAACATAATGTTGTGTCTGTTTCACAGATTTTATAAGTCACCTCTGCTGGTGCATTAGTGAAACGATCTCGGTAACGGCCATCATTCGACGTTGTTGATACCATTACATCATCACGGTAAATATTAACACTTTCACCGTTTGCACCGCTCCATGATAAGTCCACCGCCGCACTACCACGACGTGAAACCATAGTACGTGTAACTGCAGCGTCTATGCTGTAATCAAATACTTCGATATCCATAGCAGTTGTATCAGTTAAACCTTCACTGTCTGTTACCACCAATGTCACAGAGTAAATTCCACCTGCCGCATAAGCGTATGTAGGATTCATATCTGAAGAGGTAGAACCGTCACCAAAGCTCCATTCATAGCTAACAATGTCATCATTAACGTCTGAACTTAAGTCGGTAAAATCAACCGTTAAGCCATCAATAGCATATTCAAAGCCTGCCACTGGTGCTGTAGGACTCGCATCCCCCAGAGCCGATAAAAGTAAGCCCCAATGATTTAATGAGCCACTATCTCCACCCGCTAAATCACTAACCGTTAATGTCCAAGTACCCAATGCTATTTCACCATTGAATTGCTCAGTTGCCCATGTCTGTACAATATCATCAGCACTGCCACCAGTTTGATTGTGCAACATAGCTTCTGTGCCATTTGGTGATGTTAGTGTTACGACTAAATCTCCTATCCATGTATGGGTAATATCAACATTCACATCAAGGCCAAAGATTTGTAATTCATCCCCGATTTCAATGGTGCTGGTGATAGTAGTATTATCCGAAATATCCACAGGAGTATCATTGCTATAACCAAAATCATTCAATCCCGCAGGATAGACTTCTAGGCTAACAGCTTTACTTTTCGAAGTGATGCCGTCATCAGCATGAACGGTAATGACATAATCTCCCCAAATAGCAGACTCAAGCGTCGCAACATCAAGCGTAAAACTGTCACCGACTACTGCAGTGTTAGCAGAAAGACTAATGCCTTCTAATGCTGGTGATACATCAAATGACAGCGCGACTTGATCATCCCAACCAGCAATACTGCCCAGACTAAAGTCATAACTAACGGCACTGCCAGCTTCAACTGATTGTGAAGATGGCGTGACACTTAACGCAAATGATGGATCTGGATCTGCATCTGCCAGTGCGTTTGCGACATTTAAACGTGTTCCAGCCACTGTTAGGCCAGTCAATGCTGCATTAGCATCACCAGAATCCATTAGTAACTGCTTCATAGTGACAGGGTCAATATCAGGTGCTATTGACCACACAAGTGCTGCAGCGCCGGTGATATGTGGTGTAGCCATTGAAGTACCTGAATAGGTACCATAACTATTTCCAGGAAGGGTTGATAAAATCGCAGAACCAGGCGCGCCCATATCGACACTTGTTAATCCCCATTGAGAAAAACTAGACATATCGTCATTGTGATCGGTACTGGCAATCGACAAAACAACATCAGAGTCATAACTTGATGGATAGTGTGGATTTGCATCATTATCAACAGCGCTATTACCTGCTGCTGCAACAAATAAAATTCCTTCATCACCAGCCGATTCAATAGAATCTTTTAATGCTTGGCTAAATCCGCCGCCGCCCCAAGAATTATTGGTCGCTTTAACATCAACACCATGGTTCACTTTTAAATTAGTGAAATAATCAATACAAGCTATCGCAGCTTCTGTAGAGCCTGTTCCACTATCACTTAAAAATTTACAACCAATGATAGTGACATCCCAGTTAACCCCAACAACACCTACGCCATCATTACCTTGTGCGCCAATAGTTCCTGAGACATGGGTACCATGACCATTGCCATCCATTGGATCACCAGTTCCGGTAATAGCGTTAAAGCCATTAACATCATCAATGACACCATTGTTATCATCATCAATGCCATTTCCGGGTATTTCATTAGGGTTAACCCAAAGGTTTGCAACTAGATCTGGATGATTATAATCAACACCAGTATCAATTACACCAATAACCACATTTTCACTACCTGTAGTAGTGTCCCAAGCGGTAACGGCATCGATATCAGCACCAGAAACACCACCAGTTTGACCGGTATTATTTAAGCCCCATAACTCCACGAAATTTGGATCGTCTGGCATACCAATTGCCGTATAAGTATAATTAGGTTCGGCATATTTTACTGCTGGATGCTTACTAATTAACTTAATTGCACTTTCAACATTACTACCGCTTTTAAGTGATAACTTAGCCAATCTTCCAGATAATAGGTATTTAAACTTATCATCTATACCATCAGCATTTTTATCTGTGACTGTTCCTGCGACTAGATTTTGCGCTGACAACCGTTCAAAGATTGACACATTTTCTTTATAAACAACGAGAATTTCATCTTTTTTATACTTTACACTTTCTTGAGCAATAACAGGGCTTGCGTTTAACGCAAATAGAGATGTTACTGCTAATGCAATTGGGGACATTTTGTTAATCATGATGTGGCTTCCTATCTTCCATTAATAATTCCCGGAACCGGTAATGCAGCACCTGTAGCTTTTCCATTAGCTATTTTTAAAAGCGAGTTGATTTTCCACGAAGTGAAACCCGGAATTTGTTGTTGCCATCAAATTGTTGCCACAAGCTGTATAACAATAAAAGGACTGAAACTTTAATTAGTAAGTAACTACTAGGCTTATTCGACTAGTCAATATTAGTGGTAAGCGAAAACAGCAAAATATAAGCATGATATTCAGTAACTTAAACCTTTGTAGCACTAAAGGTTTAATCTTAACCCCCTAAAAAAACTAACCTTTTATACGATTGAGAAAAATCAATGGGCACCGTAAGTTAATCTTGTAACGCGCTGCATCAGCAGAATCATTTGAAATTCTACCAACCTAAAACCAAACAGTTTTAGGGTTAATAATCATAAACTTAAAAGCAAACCCTGCTCTTAAGTTATTGGTGTTTATTGAGGGTTTATAGTGCTTCAAATACTGTTAGATCTTTAAAAGTTCACGCTGAAGTTACTTCTTGATCGCATATTAGTACTCAGTTACCTAAAGCTAAATTATGCACTTTGGCGACACAATGAGTTAACTAGGAAGCGAAATACTTTATCAAACGATTATTTTCTAATCATCAGATAAATCTATATTTAAACAGGGAGCGTAGAATGAAATCGCAAAAGAAATTATCGTTAGTATCACTTGCTATTGCAGCAAGCTTAGCATTACCCGTTTCAGCAGCAGGGCTTTCATTACCAGAGGTGACAGCTGCAGAGAAATCGGCATTCGCTTCGAATACTAACGCAACAGTAACTCAAACGGGCATGGAGCAGGATGCCACAGTAAGCCAAACTGGCACGCGTCATATTTCAACCGTGACACAAATTGGTGATTTACAGTTTGCCGAGGTAACCCAGCAAGGGGACTGGCAAGAATCTTATATTAGCTCTGAAGGTAATGGAAACTCTGTCATTACTAACCAGGTTGATGATTGGCATATTTCAAACGTTGGCATCATAGGTGACCAAAACCAAGTTACTATTCAGCAGGCTGACTTTTATAACACTAGTGACGTATCGCTAACGGGTAATAGTAACACTGCTGATGTTATTCAAGATGGAGCTCAAAACGAAAGTATCATCGAAGTTATTGGTAATGAAAACGCTGCAGAAGTAACCCAGTACGGTGCGATTAACTTAGCGGTATTCGCTGTTGAAGGTAATAGTAATAGTGCAACCATAATGCAAGATGGTGTAAATAACCAAGCAGGTATCGTTTCCGACTCAGGCAGCCTAAATGCTGGCGATGGTAATGAACTATTTGTAAACCAACTTGGTGATAACAACTTTGGTGCTGCTTTAGGTGTATTTGGTGATAATAATACATTCGATTTTAGCCAAACAGGCGATGATAACACTGCTGTAGTAGCAAGCTTATCAGGCTCTTTAAATGATATTACTATCGACCAAACTGGCATTAATAACGGCGCAACAATAGAGTTTTCTTTTGGAGACGATAATGACGTTACTATTAGTCAAGATGGTTTTGGTAACCAAGTGGGCGGCGCTAATATTGCTATTTTAAATGGCTCGCTTAACGATATTGAAGTCGTACAAACTGGTGATGCCAATTTAACTGAGTTTATTGTTTATGGTGATGAGAATGTTATATCTGTAGATCAAAGTGGTGCAGATAACTACACTGCTTTTGTAGCTGATGGCTTCTATAATGAGGTCACTATCACTTCCTCAGGTGAACTTAACTTTGCATATTCAGAAACCGTTGGAGATAACAATACAGTTGATATGAGCCAAACAGGCAATGATAACGAAGCCGTTATTTCAAATGTCGGTTCAAATCAGACTGTTGATATCAGCCAAGAAGGTGATTTTAACTTAACTGATATAGTCGCCTTTGGTGATGACCACTCAATTACCGTTTCTCAGCTAGGCGACGGTAACTGGGTTGGTGGAGATGATGGTTACTTTGCAATTGATGGTACTATGAATACATTAAATGTAACCCAAATTGGTAATGATAATACGGTTACAGGCATGCAAATTGGCACTAATGATATTGCCACTGTAGTCCAAACCGGAAACTTTAATTCTGCAGCAATTTACCAGAATTAATTTATAGAAAATTTTCTTACTGAATATAGGGAGCACATTGCTCCCTATATATTTACTTTAATATCTCCTCCACTGGCAAAGCTTATTGTTTTCATTACGTTAAGCTAATTCTGTGCAATTTTATGACATAAGCTCATAAATTAATTTTACACGATGAAATAATTGCCGAAACAAACAAAAAAACCAGTTACAACTAGCAACTGGCTTAATAACATCTCTAAATTATTTTAAAACGGGTAAATAACCTAAGTTAAGCGAACTCAAAATGGGCTTGATAAGTTTGTGCCCAACGCAGTAACTCGACCCGATTGCGAGATTGGGTTTTCCTAAAGATGGAAGAGATATGTGCCTTTACCGTGTGCTCACTAATGCAAAGCCTGTGGGCTATTTCTTTATTCCTTGCACCGCTTGAAACTAGCTGAATAATGGTTCTTTCACGATTAGTGAGCATTTGCAGCATTGCGATAGTATCTGGGGGGATTTCTGTATTAGCATCAAGTTTTTGTACTAGTCGGCGGAAAATTTTGCTAATTAGCGGTCGATCATACCAAAGCTCATCAGCTACCATTTTACGTAACCCGGTCAACATTAAATCCATACGTTGGTCGGCATAAAGTAAGCCTCTTACACCTAACAATAGTGCAGACTCCTGATCTAACGAGCCCCGTTCAACTTGATATAAAGCGACAGGGACATGATTAACTAGCCGTGATACCAACAGCGGAATGCCTTTGCTATCCAGCGCGGCCCCCTTTTGGGCGATCAAATAGAAACAATTAGTATTATGTTCTACTTCAAGTTCACTAGGGTGTTTCACTACCCTGGTTTTTAACCCTATCGACTCAGCTAAAATAGCCAAGTTGCAAGGCGCTGCAACCTGGTGTAAGAAGACTAATTCATCAATATTCGAATTCATCACTTTTCTCCCTGAAAAGTATTCTGTATCTCTCGGCTATACGAGTTTCTTCCTGAAACATTGATAACATAATAACAACATAATGCAATAATAGTACATTTTAACTAGCCCATAAGGCATTTTAACTAGTCTATAAAGTATTTCTGCAATACTTAAGTACTCATTAATAGATTAAGTGCTCGCAAACCAAGCCGTTACCAAAAATAAAACAAGTAAAAATAAACTTAACAGTCACAAGATCTATAAATGTAGCTGATTAAAGTGATGCTAACTGCTTATTATGTACCTTTGTGAGCAAGACTAATGCACTAATACCACCTATAAGTGCCATAAACATATCTGACTGTGTATCCCACACATAGCCTTGAGTGCCTAAAAACGCCTCCGCATTCTCACCTGTTGCAGCTGCAACCCACCACTCAATAAGTTCGTAAAAAGCAGAAAATGCCAATACAAAACAAACTGATAGAAACTGACACCAATAGCCCGGTTGTAAGACGTGATTTCTTAGCATCACCTCTCTTGCCAGTATGACCGGAATAAACCCCTGAGCAAGATGGCCGATTTTGTCATAATTATTACGTTCGCTACCCATCACATCAGCCAACCAATCAAACAGTGGTACTTCGGCATAGGTATATTTAGCTCCGACCATGAGCACGCAGCAATGTAACAAAATCAATAAGTAAGCTAAGGGTGTTAGGGGGAATTTATTACGGGTAAAAAATAAGATGGGTAAGGCGATTAATGCTGGCAGTGCTTCTAACCACCAAGTAAACATATCTTTAGGTGAACTCACCGACCAAACGAGCACGACAGCAAAAATAACCACCCATATAACTTTCTTATTCACTATACATTCCCTTTAGATGATATTGTTCTAAACCAAGATCACAGTCTTTAGCCATCTAGCCCTCTACAATGGCAATAAATAATGCTATTTTGGTTGCGCATTAATGTCAGCATAACATAAGCATAACTATTGATAAGAGGGTACCCACACCATGGCAAAACACTCGCTTGACAAGGATAAGATTAAAATCCTGCTGTTGGAGGGCGTCCACCAAACTGCAGTCGATGTACTTAAGCGTGCAGGTTATACCAATATTGAATATCACAAAGCTTCCCTTCCTGAAGACCAGTTGCTGCGCTCAATTAAAGATGCTCACTTTGTCGGCCTGCGCTCGCGCACCCAATTAACCGCTGAAGTGTTGAACCATGCTGAAAAACTAGTCGCGATTGGCTGTTTCTGTATTGGTACTAACCAAGTTGATATTGCCGCTGCTGAGAAGTTAGGCGTACCCGTTTTTAATGCGCCATTCTCAAACACTCGCAGTGTTGCTGAGCTAGTGTTAGGTGAGATCATCATGCTGATGCGCGGTATTCCTCAGCGTAACGCCCTTGCCCACCGTGGCGGTTGGTTAAAAAGTGCCAATGGTAGCTATGAAGTGCGCGGTAAAACCTTAGGGGTCATTGGTTACGGCCATATAGGTACTCAGCTGGGTATTTTGGCTGAAACCCTCGGTATGCGGGTGGTATTTTTCGATATTGAAGACAAGTTGCCACTGGGTAATGCCAGCCAAATCCATTCAATGGAAACACTATTGAATGAAGCAGACGTTATCAGCTTGCATGTACCAGAAACTGCGCAAACTAAAAATATGATTGGTGCGACAGAGTTTGAACAAATGCGTTCAAAAAGCTTTTTTATCAATGCATCACGGGGCACTGTGGTTGATATTGATGCGCTTTCTGATGCCCTAAAGTCAGGCCATATTGCAGGCGCTGCAATTGATGTATTCCCAGTTGAGCCTAAGTCAAATGATGACGAATTTATTAGCCCACTACGTGGACAAGATAACGTCATTATTACCCCGCATATTGGTGGTAGTACTGCTGAAGCTCAAGAAAATATCGGTATTGAAGTCGCGGGTAAGCTGGCTAAATATTCTGATAATGGCTCAACTGTGTCTGCGGTTAACTTCCCTGAAGTGTCATTGCCACAACATAAAGGCACCTCGCGCTTATTGCATGTTCACCACAACCGTCCAGGTGTGTTGATTAAAATTAACCAAGCGTTTTCAGAAAAAGGCATTAACATTGCTGCGCAATATCTACAAACGACTGCAGATATTGGTTACGTGGTCATGGAAGTCAATTCAAACCAAGCCGAACAAGCGCTGGGCGAGTTAAAAGCAATTGAAGGTACTATTCGTACCCGCGTATTGTTTTAATTCAAGCTAAGTCGGTGAACGATTTAACCTTAGGCTTATCACGCAGTTAAATTGTGAATTAAAGCTATCTTCAATTAATTGAAGATAGCTTTTTCTTTTGAGCCTCACTGAATTCCGTTACACTCAAAGCTTATCTTTGTTGCTCACCTTAGGGATCATTTTATGACACTCGCAACCACACAGCCAAACTGGGATTACTTAACTTCAACGCCCGACTTACTGGTTTCAAACTTAAGCCACTTAGGTTTAATTGAAGTGACCGGTGAGCAAGGTAAAACCTTTATTCACGGCCAAGTCACTACCGATATCGTATCGCTGACAGAAACTCAGTGGCGCTGGGGCGCACATTGCGATCCTAAGGGTAAGATGATTGCTAGCTTTAGAACCTACACAATTGCTGAAAGCCTTTTTATTTTAATGCCAGCATCAGTATTACCGCTAAGTTTGGCCTCATGGCAGAAATATGCGGTGTTCAGTAAAGCGGAATTAACTGATGTCACTGCTAAGCAAGTTATTTTAGGCTTTGCTGGTACGAAGGCTGCAGAGTTTATTGAGCAGCAATTTGGACGGATTGAACATGAAGTTACTCACGCTGAAGGCGCTATTATTTTAAAAGATGCTGAGCGCTTCATAGTGATTACATCAGCTGAAAAAGCGCAGCAATTAGTCACAGCTTCAAATCAACCACTATCTAGCCACCAAGCTTGGCAAGCATTAGAAATTCAAGCCGGTTACGCCAATATTGACGACAACCACAGCAGTGAGTTTGTACCACAAATGTGTAATATACAGGCGGTAAACGGTATTAGTTTTGAAAAAGGCTGCTACATGGGCCAAGAAACCATTGCCAGAATGAAGTACCGCGGTGGTAATAAACGCGCCCTGTATATTCTATCCGGTAGTGCCTCTGAAACTGTCAGCAGTGAAACTCAAATTGAAATTGCCTCAGAAGATGGCTTTCTTCGAGCGGGTAAAGTTATCGAAGCGGTTGAATTTAATGGCCAAGTGCTATTAACCGCAGTATTGGCTAACGATACGCCAAATGATGCAAAACTAAGAGTAAAAAATGACAACCAAAGTGAGCTAGTGGTGAAGCCGCTACCTTATTCGTTAGAAGATTAACTTAAACGGTTATATGGGTTAAAGCCAACAAAGGCTGCTAACCGTAACATTAAATAAAGGCTGATGGATGAGGTTACTTCTCATTCTTCAGCCTTTTTTATTATTTCAAAATCAACATATAAACGGGTTATTTCAATGAAAAGTCGATCTAAGTAATTTTATTTGTCGTATGATGATGTAATTACAAGTAATACCAGAGACGCTAATGACAGCAGTGATCACCCAACTATCGCAAGTATCCAAAGGCTTTAACGATGGCGATAGACTCCATCAGGTGCTTAACTGTGTCGATTTATCCCTGCATCGTGGTGATACCATTGCGCTAACCGGCCCCAGCGGCACGGGCAAAAGCACCCTACTTAATATCATTGCCGGTTTTGAGAAAATTGATTCTGGTCAGTTACAACTCATGAACCAACAAGCAGCGCAGTGGCAAGATAGTCAATGGAGCCAGTTTAGGCGCGCCCAACTTGGTATTGTCTTCCAACAATTCAACTTACTCACCCCGCTTAATGTTATCGATAATATCCGTTTTGTATTACAGCTTAATAATCAAAAGTGGA
Organism: Shewanella sp. 3_MG-2023; assembly: GCF_030548765.1. Taxonomy (NCBI): domain Bacteria; kingdom Pseudomonadati; phylum Pseudomonadota; class Gammaproteobacteria; order Alteromonadales; family Shewanellaceae; genus Shewanella; species Shewanella sp. 3_MG-2023. The sequence goes on from NZ_JAUOSH010000005.1 coordinate 60,656, forward strand.
GTGATTGGGGCGATGAGCTTATTACGCAGCTTGGGATTAGTGACATTTTTACAAGACCTGTTGAAACCTTATCGGGTGGTCAGCAGCAACGCGTTGCCATTGCCAGAGCGTTAATCCACAAACCGGCATTATTACTAGCAGACGAGCCAACCGGTAATTTAGATGAAGCTGCAGGTCAGCAAGTAATGGAGCTAATGTGCCAGCTTACCATGGCTGCAAATACCACGGTGTTGATGGTAACCCACAGTGAAACCTGTGCGGGCTATATGAAACGCAGGTGGCATTTAGAAAAAGGCCATATTCATGAGTAATCAGGCTCAAGACATCACTGTCAAACAATGGCTGTTGTCACTAAAAATCTTCTTTGCCCACTACCGCCATTCGCCATTACAAGCTGGTGCCATTCTTCTCGGTATCCTCCTCGCAGTCACCTTGCTAATAGGCGTCAAGTCTACCAATGAAAATGCAGTAAGAAGTTACAGCGAAGCCACCGAACTATTAAGTCAACGGGCAAGCTTGTTGATCACCCCAGCCGCAGGGCAACAACTCATTAATGAGCAGGTCTATTTCCGATTGCGTCAAAGCGGGATCAGTAATGCTTTAGCTGTGATTAATGGCCTTGCAGTCGACGATAAAGGGCGGCGCTGGCAAATTCAAGGCAGCGATTTATTTGCTGCAGTTAACTTACAAAACCATTCATCTGAAGCTCAAACGAATACCAACAGCAAAACGCCCATTAATATTCCACTGGATAAGCTATTAGCAGGCAGCAATGTGTTGTTAATGAGCCAATCCCTAGCGGATAACATAGCAAAAGACGGGTGGTTTTATTTACAAAACCCACAAGATAAAGCCGCTAACACTATCAAGCTCGAAGTGATCAGTGTCGATGATGATTATGGCTTAGGTAATGCCATTGTCGCTGATATCTCTTTAGCGCAAATCCTATTAGACCAACCCAATAAGCTGTCTTATATTGCTTTGTTTGATCCTGCTGAGCCACTGATTGAGCAAATCAATAGTCAAAATCTATTACAGCAACAGGCGAGTATTACAGAACAAGATCAAGGCCAGGCGCTACAAGAGCTTACCCGTAGTTTTCACTTAAACCTTAACGCCATGAGTATGCTGGCTTTTGTGGTAGGGCTATTTATCGCTTATAACGGCGTGCGCTACAGTTTGATGAAGCGGCAAAAATTATTAGTACAATTACTGCAATTAGGGATTAATAAGCATAATGTGATGCTAGCACTGGTCGCTGAGCTCATTGTGCTGGTGATCATTGGTGCAAGCTTAGGCTTTATTCTGGGGCTGCAACTCAGCGTCTGGCTACAACCTATGGTCGCCATGACACTAGAGCAGCTTTATGGCGCTCGGCTAATGCCCGGCAACTGGCAATGGCAGTGGTTTGCCCAAGCCATAGTGTTAACCTTGTTTGCCGGTTTACTCGCCTGCCTACCACTGTATCGACAATTAACGCAACAACCCCTCGCCCGAGCTGGCACCAAACATAATCAAGCAAGCAGTTTGCTGGTCACCCAACGCTGGTTGTTTGCCATCGCGATAGTGGCATTAACCATTTGCGCTGCACTGTTTCCGTTTACTGAGCAATATCAATTTAGCCTCGCACTGATGGGGATTGTTATTGTCGCTATCCCACTATTGCTGCCATTAACACTGCATTATGTCAGTAGTAGTTTGGCTAAGTATTTTCCGGCAGGATTATGGCAATACATGATGGCAGAAACCAAAGAGTTAATCGGGCCGTTATCGTTAGCCATGATGGCGATGCTATTGGCGCTAACCGCGAACATTTCGATGAATACCCTAGTGGGCAGTTTTGAAGTCACCTTAAAAACCTGGCTTGAAAGCCGCCTTCATGCAGATTTATACATGCGCCCGTCAAGCGAAAACATCACTGATATTGCGTCTTTCTTAGAGAAGCAGCCTAAGGTCACTGGTATATATTCACAGTGGACAGTAAATAGCAGTTATCAAAATATGCCCGTTGAACTTGTGAGTCGCGATTTGTATTCAACTAAGATTGTCAGTTCGCTAAAACAGCAATCAGATGACTTCTGGGCTGAATTTACTCAGGGTAATCAGTTGATGATAAGTGAGCCCATTGCGATTAAATACAAGTTACAAATTGGCGATAGCTTTACATTGCCAATCATGTCAGCAAAAACGAATCAACACCCCGTGACCATTGGCGCTATCTTCTTTGATTATGGTAACCCTAAGGGTCAGGTCGTAATTGGTAATACACTATGGCAACAATTACAATTGCCCAAGCAAGCTAAAAGTATCGCTGCCAGCTATGATGGCGATATAAACGAGCTTGAACAATCACTCGTTAATAGCAAGCTAATTTCAACAGCGCAAATGTATAACCAAGCCAAAATTAAGCAGCAAGCCATAGCCATGTTTAAGCAAACCTTTTCTATCACCATGGTGCTCAATAGCCTCACCTTAATGGTGGCTGCCATTGGATTATTCAGTGCATGCTTAATGCTAACCCAAGCCAGACAAGCACCACTAGCCAAACTATATGCCCTTGGGGTGAGCAAAGCACGCTTGCGCTTTATGATGTTCATTCAAATGCAGTTTATTGTATTACTCACCTGTTTAGTGGCGCTGCCAACAGGTGCTGTACTGGGTTACTTACTGATCAACAAAGTCACTTTACAAGCCTTTGGTTGGAGTATTGCCATGCTATGGGATTGGCAAGCTTATGCCCGAGTGGTGTTAATTGCGCTGTCTACCAGCGCCGTTGCCATCGCGATCCCACTTTACTGGCAAACCCGTAAATCACTTATTCATAACCTTCAGCAAGAGGCTTTATAATGTATAACGCCCCGATAACCAGCGCCATCAAAAAGCGACAGATTGACCCAGTGCTAAAGCTACGACAGTCAGCTTTTATCGCAATATGGTTACTGTTAGCTTGTCTGAGCCAAATGGGTTGTCAGCCTAATTCAACAGCAGAGTCAGATAACAAAGCCAGTATGGGCAGCCTATTAACGCAAGACGCTGACAGCCTTGAGCAATACGCCAAAGTACTGCCAGATCATCAACTCAATTTCCCGCAAGATCATTTAAGCCATGATAAATTTAGGCAAGAGTGGTGGTATTTAACGGCCAATATGACCACTGAGGCGGGTGAAGAGCTAGGGCTTCAATGGACTCAATTCAGAATTGCGTTGTCTGCTGCTGATACTGCCGCGCCAAACAACTGGGCTACTAATCAAATGTTTATGTCACACGCTGCATTAACCTCAGCATCCAAGCATCAAGCCAAAGAGAAATGGTCTCGCGCCCATCCACAACTGGCTCATGTTAGCTCTAACCCTCTCACCATCGTGTTAGATGACTGGCAGTGGCGCAGTGAAACAAATGCGTTATTTCCGGCAAATTTAACGGTTAACACTGAAAAATTTGGCTACCAATTATCATTAACCAGTAACGCGCCAATGAACCTACAAGGCGATAACGGCTACAGTATTAAAAGCCCTAACGGCGAAGTTGCTTCTTACTATTACAGCCAGCCTTTTATTGATTTAACAGGTTCTATTAACCGTGATGGTAAAACTGAAATAGTCACAGGAAAGGCTTGGCTTGATAGGGAGTGGAGCTCGCAATTCCTTACTAAAAGCCAGCAAGGCTGGGACTGGTTTTCTATTCGCTTAGATGATGGCTCTGCGCTAATGCTTTTTCAACTAAGAAACAGTAATAGTGAGGCCTTTTTTAGTGCCCGCAGAATGTTTTTCGACGGTAACGGCAGAAATATTAATAGTAAGTCACACCCAAACGACATAAAAGTTACCCCGCTTAGCTGGCAACAAACTGACAGTGGTCGCTATCCAATTAGTTGGCAGGTTAGCATTACTAGCGAAGATATTGATGTCACCGTTAAAGCACTTAACCCCAACAGTGATATGCCACTGACAATCTCTTATTGGGAAGGCCCGATCAGCGTATCAGGCAGTCATTCTGGTAATGGATATATGGAGCTAACGGGCTATTAGCACCATTGATGTTCAAAGTTAATTTTGCCTCTTCCTCGCTTTTTAAAGCCTATAGAAGCTGCTACTTCTATAGGACGGATTTATCTATATCTGTCCTATACTTTTACCATTAACTATCAATAATCCGTAAGAATTAAATTTACATTTGCTAATTAAGTAATTGAGCAAATTGAAAAATGTGCTTTAGATCACACTTACTAGTGTGATCTACAGCAATAAACAGCCCGTATACTCAGTCTGGGGTATACCCATGAAAAATGCGCGGTTTAGACTCAATGATAGTTAAGTTTTTTGTTAATAAAAACCTTGGTAAATAAAAACAAAGATAGTTTTAAAAATACTGTCTACATACATTTAAGAGTGAGGAAACACCATGAGCATAAGCCGTCGCGAGTTTCTAAAAGCCAATGCAGCTACCGCAGCCGCTTCGGCAGTTGGACTTGCTTTACCAATAAAAATGGTTCAAGCAGAAGAGCAGTCTGCAGAAATAAAATGGGACAAAGCCCCTTGTCGTTTCTGTGGTGTGGGTTGTAGTGTTTTAGTGGGTACCAAAGGTGGCAAAGTTGTTGCGACTCAGGGCGACCCAGAAAGCCCAGTCAACAAAGGTCTTAACTGTGTTAAGGGCTACTTCCTCTCTAAAATTATGTACGGCAAAGACCGCCTTACGTCGCCATTATTAAGAATGAAAGATGGCAAGTATGACAAAGAAGGTGAATTTACCCCAGTAAGCTGGGATGTTGCCCTTGATACCATGGCTGACAAGTGGAAAGCCAGTATTGCCAAAAAAGGCCCTACATCGGTAGGTATGTTTGGCTCGGGCCAATGGACTATCTGGGAAGGCTACGCGGCATCTAAATTACACAAAGCGGGCTTCCTTACCAACAACATCGATCCTAATGCCCGTCACTGTATGGCATCTGCGGTAGCTGGATTCATGCGTACCTTTGGTATTGATGAGCCAATGGGTAGCTATGATGACTTCGAAGCTGCAGATCACTTCGTGCTTTGGGGCGCCAATATGGCAGAAATGCACCCTATTCTATGGTCACGCTTAACTGACCGTCGTTTAAGCCATGAAGGCAGTAAAGTCCATGTGTTATCGACATTTGAAAACCGCAGCTTCGAACTTGCCGACAACCCTATGGTATTTAAGCCGCAATCTGACTTAGTTATCTTGAACTTCATTGCCAATTATATCATCCAAAACGATGCGGTTAATAAAGACTTCGTCAGCAAGCATACTAACTTCGCAGAAGGTGTGACTGATATCGGTTACGGTCTTCGCCCTGAGCATCCTCTAGAGCAGAAAGCGAAAAACCCAGGTAACGGCAAATCTAAGCCTATCTCTTTTGAAGAATACGCAAAATTTGTCAGTACTTATACTGCTGAATACGCATCTGAAATGAGTGGCGTACCAGTTGAAAACCTTATCGAAATGGCAAAAGCGTATGCTGATCCTAACATCAAGATCATGAGCTTATGGACTATGGGTATTAACCAACATACTCGTGGTGTGTGGGCAAACAACATGCTTTATAACATTCACTTGTTAACAGGTAAAATTGCCACGCCAGGTAACAGCCCGTTCTCATTAACAGGTCAACCTTCAGCTTGTGGTACAGCACGTGAAGTGGGTACTTTCTCGCATCGTTTGCCTGCAGACATGGTTGTAGCAAACCCTAAACATCGCGCAATCACTGAAAAGTTATGGCAGCTACCTGAAGGCACGATTCCGCCAAAACCTGGCTACCATGCTGTACTTCAAAGCCGTATGCTGAAAGATGGCAAACTAAACTGTTACTGGACTATGTGCACCAATAACATGCAAGCAGGTCCAAACATTAACGATGAAATTTACCCAGGTTTCCGCAACCCAGAAAACTTCATTGTGGTATCAGACCCATACCCAACAGTGACAGCAACAGCTGCTGACTTGATTCTTCCTACTGCGATGTGGGTAGAAAAAGAAGGTGCTTACGGTAACGCTGAGCGCCGTACTCATATGTGGCATCAACAAGTTAAAGCCCCTGAAGGCGCTAAGTCTGACTTATGGCAGCTTGTTGAGTTCTCTAAGCGCTTCAAAGTTTCTGAAGTTTGGCCTGCAGAGTTAATTGCTAAAAAGCCTGAGTATGCAGAAAAAACCTTATATGACATCTTATTTGCTAACGGTGTCGTTGATAAATTCCCGTCATCAGAGTGTAAAGGTGACTACAACGATGAAAACGATGCATTCGGCTTCTACCTGCAAAAAGGGTTATTTGAAGAGTATGCTCAATTTGGTCGTGGACACGGTCATGATTTAGATGCATTTGACAACTATCATGAAAACCGCGGTAAACGTTGGCCTGTAGTCAATGGTACCGAGACGGTTCGTCGTTTCGTTGAAGGAAGCGACCCTTACGTTAAAGCTGGTGAAGGTTATAACTTCTACGGTAAGCCTGACGGACGCGCAGTGATTTTTGCACTGCCATTTGAGCCCGCTGCTGAAGAGCCAAATGAAGAGTTTGACTTATGGATGTCTACAGGTCGCGTACTTGAGCATTGGCATACTGCAAGTATGACAGCTCGTGTACCTGAGCTGCATAAATCATACCCTGATGCACAGGTATTCATGCACCCTAAAGACGCGAGTAGTCGTGGCCTGAAAAATGGTGATGAAGTGAAAGTGATTTCTCCACGTGGTGAAGTGAAAACGCGTGTTGAAACTAAAGGCCGTAACAAGCCACCTGTCGGCGTGGTGTTTATGCCATTCTTTGATGCTAGACAGCTGGTCAACAAATTATTACTTGATGCTACTGATCCGTTATCGAAAGAAACAGATTTCAAGAAGTGTCCAGTGAAGATTGTTAAAGCCTAATTTGACTTACAGTGATGCTGAAAACAAATTTAGCATCACTGAATCACTATTTATCTCTATCCATTTAATCAAAAAATAATGGATATGAAGGAGTGTAAACCATGAAGAAATTACTTAGCCTTGCTGCGATAGTGCTCAGTCTTAGCGCATGCTCAGGTCAACAAGCAGCAGAAACTGCTGCACCAGTAAATGTAAAATCACTAGCTGGTGATGTACAGATTACTGACACCATTCCTGCAGATGCAAAAGCGACTTACCCAAGCCGCGGAACTGCGATTGAAAGAACATTTGTGCATCAACCACCTATGATCCCCCATAGAGATAGTTATCCTATCACTATGAAAAAGAATGGTTGTTTAACGTGTCACAGTACTGAAAAGGCAGCGCGCATGAAAGCCACGCCAATCGACAAGTCACACGTAAAAGCCGATGGAAAATTTGACGATAAATATTATTTTTGTGTTCAGTGCCATGTTGCACAAGCAGATAATAAAGAAGCATTAGTTGAGAATTACCACACAAACTAAGCTTCTACATCCAGCTTGATATCGATGTAAAATAAAAATGCCACTGGATCTCAGTGGCATTTTAGTTTGTCGCTAACATGACAACATTAGCTAAGGCTCAAAGTCTAAAGCCTTTACGGCGTCACAATATTAAACCAGAAGTTATATTCATCAAGCATGCCTAAAAACGCAGTGAATAAGCTTTCATCGCCACTAATTTTTACATCGCCTTTTTTAATGGCCTCATCAAAGGTTATCTCTTTTAGCTGGATGCTATTCATGGTTTCCATGCTCATAACTAAGCCGACATCCGGGTCTTCAACTTGATTTGAGCTGTGGTGTAATACCGCATTCTCAACTGTTAAGCTGTAACCCTTTTTAAGATCAGTGAAATCAATATTGATATCAAACTGTTTACCCGCCGCTTTGGCAGAATCCAATCTTACCGCTAAATAATCAAACAGCAATTCAGGTGTCATCGCGCGAATAGTATCAGGTGTTGCGGTTTGAGTTCCCCCTGCCGACGGAATACCATTTCGCAGCTCATAAGCACCTTGTAAATATACTGAACGCCAAGGCCCTGACTCAGCTTGATAACCTAATTGCTCAAAGGCATCGGCCAATAACTCTTTAGCCTCAGTAGATTGAGGGTTAGCAAAAACAGCATGTTTCATCACCTCAGCAACCCAGCGATATTCACCATCAGCGAAAGAGTTTTTGGCTTTTTTAACCACTTCAGCTTCGCCACCCATGTACTGCATATACTTTTTAGCAACCACTTCTGGCGGCAGATTATCAAGGTTAGATGGATTACCGTTATACCAGCCCATATAACGTTGGTACACTGCGCGGCTATTATGTTTCAGCGTACCGTAATAGCCTCTGGTAGCCCAGTTCTGCTCTAATTCAGGTGGCAGTGTGATCATTTCAGAAATCTCTTCGCCTGTGTAACCTTGGTTCATCAGTCTTACTGATTGGTCATGGGTGAATTTGTAGATATCACGCTGCTTTTTGAAATAAGGAATAATGTTGTCACTACCCCATAAAGGCCAATGATGACTTTGGAACTTAACTTTTGCTTCTTGGCCCCACAGGCTAATAGTCTCGTCAAGGAAACTGGCCCAAATCAGCGCATCTCGCACTTGCGCCCCACGAAGGGTTAAGATGTTATGCATGGTATTAGTCGTGTTTTCCGCCATCCACAAGGCTTTATATTGTGGAAACCAAGTGTTCATCTCAGCTGGTGCTTCAGTGCCGGGGGTTAACTGAAACTCCATTTCAACACCATCAATAGTTAATTTAGTCCCCGTCTGTTTGATTTCCTTATTAGGCACTAATAAACCCGCAAGCCCGGTCGATACTGTCATACCTAGACCGCCATTTACACCGCCCTGGGCATTTCTAGGCAGTAATGCGCCGTACATAAATACCGCACGGCGACCCATGGCATTACCGGCAATGACATTTTCTGACACCGCATGCTCAGTGAAATGCTCCGGCGCTATCACCTGCACTTTACCGCTGGCGACATCTTCAGCTGTGGCTAAGCCGGTTGCACCGCCATAATGGTCAATATGGCTATGACTATAAACAATCGCCACCACTGGACGCTCTCCAATATGCTTATTAATTAAGTCTAATGAGGCTTTAGCTGTTTCAGGGGAGATTAATGGGTCAAATACAATCCAGCCCTTGTCGCCTTTAATGAAAGTGATGTTACTTAAGTCAAATCCACGTACTTGGTAAATATTATCAGTCACTTCAAATAAACCATGATGAAGTACCAATTGGCTATTACGCCATAAACTGGGGTTGACCGTATCTGGGGAGGCTTTGTCATCACTAATATAAGTTTTGTATTGCTCTAAATCCCATACCACATTGCCATTGGCATCTTTAATGGTCACCACATCAGGCTTAGCAATAAAACCCCGTTTAGCATTGTCAAAATCTTGCTTGTCGTTAAAGGGAAGCGCCTTTAGCACTGCGGCATTGGCTTTTTGAGTATGTTCAGTAGCAGGTTTAGATTGAGTAGCGGCGACACTATTAAAACACACCGCGACAGAAAAAGCCGCGGCAAGCAGATAAAGCGGTTTCATATAAGCTCCTTTTAAACACGATTAAATACTTAATTCGTTATCCTAGGAGTAAAGTTAGCTGCTTATTTAACCAAGCGCTAGCGCTATTAGTTTTATATTTATTAATAATTTTTATTTTTTATCCTCAAATTTAAAGCATAAAAAAACCGCTGTAAGCATTAGCTTGCAGCGGTTTTTATTAAAGCTTAAACGCTAGAATTACTTCTTAGCAGCAGCTTCACGTTCTTTAACGTCAGCAATTACTTTTTCAGCAACACTGTTAGGACATGGGTTGTAGTGAGCGAATTCCATAGAGAATTGGCCACGACCTGATGTCATAGTACGTAGTGAACCGATGTAACCGAACATTTCTGATAACGGTACGTCAGCTTTAATACGAACGCCAGTAACACCAGCCATTTGGTCTTTAATCATGCCACGACGACGGTTAAGGTCACCAATAACATCACCAACGTTGTCATCTGGGCTGAATACGTCAACGTTCATGATAGGCTCAAGAAGTTGTGCGCCAGCTTTAGGCATAGATTGACGGAATGCGCCTTTAGCAGCGATTTCGAACGCGATAGCTGACGAATCAACTGCGTGGAAAGCACCATCTGTAAGTTCTAGTTCAACGTCTAACACAGGGAAACCAGCAACAGTACCGGTATTCATCATGCTAGCAAAGCCCTTCTCAACTGCAGGCCAGAATTCCTTAGGAACGTTACCACCAACAACTGAAGACTTGAAAGTAAAGCCAGTATTTTGCTCGCCAGGACGGATAACATAGTCAATTTTACCAAACTGACCAGAACCACCAGACTGTTTCTTATGCGTGTAGCTATCTTCTGTAACCTTAGTGATAGTTTCACGGTAAGCAACTTGAGGTTCACCAACGATTAAGTCAACACCGTAAGTACGCTTAAGGATGTCTACTTTAATGTCTAAGTGAAGCTCACCCATACCTTTAAGGATGGTTTCACCTGAGTCTTCGTCAGTTTCTACGCGGAAAGATGGATCTTCTGCAATCATTTTACCGATAGCGATACCCATTTTCTCACTGCCGCCTTTATCTTTTGGCGCTACAGCGATAGAGATAACTGGCTCTGGGAATACCATTGCTTCAAGAGTACAAGGATGTTTAACATCACATAAAGTGTGACCAGTTTGAACATTCTTCATACCAACGATAGCGATAATGTCACCAGCTTGCGCTGAATCTAATTCGTTACGCTCATCAGCTTGCATTTCAACCATACGACCAACACGCTCAGTTTTACCTGTAAACGAGTTAAGGATGGTGTCACCTTTGTTGATCTTACCAGAGTAGATACGTACGAAGGTTAGTGCACCAAAACGGTCATCCATGATTTTGAATGCTAACGCTTTGAATGGCTCGTCAACTGAAACTAAAGCGTGTTCGCCAGTTTCGTTACCTTCTTCATCAGTAAGAGGTTGTGGGTCAACTTCAACTGGGTTAGGTAGGTAGTCAACAACAGCATCAAGAAGAAGCTGCATACCTTTGTTCTTGAACGCAGAACCACAGTATGTAGGGAAGAATGACATATCACGGGTACCCTGACGGATACAACGCTTGATTTCTTCCATAGATGGCTCTTCGCCTTCCATGTAAGCTTCCATTAGGTCATCGTCTTGCTCTACAGCAGTTTCGATTAGCATTTCACGGTATTCTTCTACCATGTCTACCATGTCAGCTGGAACGTCTTCGATTTTGTAGTTCTCAGCTTCGCCAGTTTCGTCCCATACCCAAGCTTTACGAGTTAGTAGGTCAACAACACCACTAAACTCATCTTCGATACCAATAGGAAGAACCATAACTAGTGGGTTAGCAGCTAGAACATCTTTAGTTTGCTTAACAACACGTAAGAAATCAGCACCCATACGGTCTAATTTGTTTACGAAGATGATACGAGCAACTTCTGATTCGTTAGCATAACGCCAGTTAGTTTCTGACTGAGGCTCAACACCACCAGATCCACAGAATACACCAACACCGCCATCAAGCACTTTTAGTGAACGATAAACTTCAACAGTGAAGTCAACGTGACCAGGAGTGTCAATAACGTTAAAACGGTGGTCATTCCAGAAACAGCTTACTGCTGCTGACTGAATAGTAATACCGCGCTCAGCTTCCTGTTCCATGAAGTCAGTAGTAGATTCACCATCATGAACTTCACCGATCTTATGGATCTTACCGGTTAGCTTTAGGATACGCTCGGTGGTCGTGGTTTTACCCGCGTCAACGTGAGCGAAGATACCAATGTTTCTGTATTTGGATAATTCGGTCATGATTCAACTTTAATGATTAGTTAAGAGGTAGACGGAGCGTGTAAAAACTTAGACACACCGCACATCAGGTTATTTAAGGCGCATATTGTAAGTTGGAACCTGCAATAGCGCAAATAGGACTTGCAATTTTTATCGCATTTTACGTAAATAAATTCGATAAAAATACACATTTCTTATATAAAACAGAGAAATAAAACTTATCGTTTATTTTTCGAACAATAGTGTTTTTTTACTTCTAAGCTGTTTAAATTGACCTTAGGTTACTACAACAAGGTTAATATTGACTTAATAGCCTTCATTTAGGTGAATTTAAGTTGTTCTTCGTCGACTGATGCAAAAGTATTTAATTCGCTGTCGGACATAAAAAAATCCCTAAAAAAGCTTTAGGGATTTTTGTGTCATCAAGCAATCAAGCGTTAAGCTTATTCGCCATCAAGGGGCAAAATCACAAACAGTAAGTCACCTTGAGAAACTTGCTGACCATTACCGTTTAGAATGCGCTCAATGCGATACTTTTTATCTTCAGGGTACAGCACTGCATTTTGACGGTTAAAGCCGGCTAAGCTTACTTGAGAGAACATCTTCATCGCTTCAGTTAGCGCTAATGTTTGCTCTACTGTGACTATGTCACCTTCTTTAACAAAGTCAGGCTCACCCGGTGCTGGTGAGGTATAGAAAATACCAGCGCCTTGGGCTAACACTTTAAGCTCGTTACTTTCAGCAACCCGTAAAGACTCGGTATCTAAACCAACAGTTTCGGCCGCCGCTTCCATTTCAGCAATCAAGGCAGGTACATCTAACTCAGCCATCAAGCGTGGTAGATAGTTAGTATCGTAAACACCTTGATTGAAGGTCGCATCCTTAAGGATAAGCTTCAATAATGGAATGTTAGTGGCAATACCTTTGATGTAAGCTTCATCTAAGTAAGCAGACATCTTAGTGATCACATCTTCACGAGACTCACCGCGAATAATAATTTGCGCGATTAAGCTGTCGTAATATGGCGATACTTCTTTACCCGTTTCAGCAATTGAGATGATTTCAACATCGTCTCTTTCAGGCATGAAGCACTCACTGATCTTGCCAGGGTTTGGCAACAACTGCAGTACACCATCACTATCAAGGGCTGCTTTTTCAGCAGTAATACGCACTTCCATGGCGTAACCTTGTTCAACTGGCTCTAGATCTTCAATTGAGCGACCCGCAGCAATATCAAACTGGGCACTAACAATATCGATTCCTGAGGTTGCTTCAGTCACTGGATGCTCAACTTGCAGACGGGTATTCATTTCCATGAAGTACACTTCGTTAGCATCAAGGTTGTAGATAAACTCAACCGTACCCGCACCCATGTAATCAGTGGCGTCACCTAATGCACGAGTGTATTCAAGTACCCGTTGCTTAAGCTCTTCAGGCAACATGGTTGAACCCGATTCTTCAATCACTTTTTGGTTATTACGTTGCACTGAACAGTCACGAATACCCAACACTTTGGTGTTACCAAACTTATCACGCAGTAACTGAACTTCGATATGACGCAATGAGGTGACGTATTTCTCAAGGTAAAGGTCACCGTTACCAAATGCTGCAGCCGCTTCAGTTGAAGTCTTTTGGAACAAACCAATCATGTCCTCAGCTTTAGTTACCACTTGGATGCCTTTACCACCACCACCTTGTACCGCTTTAAGCAATACAGGGTAACCAATTTCAAGCGCTACGTTTACCGCTTGCTCGGCGTTGGTCAAAATACCGTGGCTACCCGGCACAACAGGCACGTTTTGGCCTTGTGAGGTTTTAATCGCGTTTGATTTGTTACCCATAGTCGTCATCGAATGCACGCTTGGGCCAACAAAGTTTACGCCATTGTTAACACATAAAGCAGCAAATTGCGGGCTTTCTGACAAGAAGCCAATACCAGGGTGAAGCGCATCAACGTTTTCGTAATCTGCCACTTTCAGGACAGAGTAGGCATTTAAGTAACTCTCATCAGAGGTGTTACCACCAATACAAACCAGCTTATCGTTCACTTTAAGCATGTCTGCAGGCACTGAGGTCATATCAGGATCTGATGCCACCAAAACAACATTAATTTTGTTGTCATGGGCTTTACGGATCAACTTAACCGCAGTACAACCACGTGCATGGATAAGCACTTTATCAATCGGCTTCATTAACGCACGAGGATCGTCTTGAACAATCTTCTCTTCAATGGCTTTAACTTCAGGCACTAAGGTTGATACCGCTTTAGCAATGATCTCTTGGGCATGCAATGTTGGCAGTGGCATTAACGGATCAATACTTGATAATTGGCTATCAAGAGTATCGGTGAATGGGTTATGCACTAAGCCCGTCATCGCACCCGGTACTTTAGATAAGTAGTTAGATAGCGTTGCTGTTGATGGCAAGTATGCAGGCACCACCATTTGACCAGCAAATGGCATATTAGTGCCTGATAGGTAATAAGTTTGCACTAACGGATGGGTCACAAAACTTGCCTGTGCGCCACCGGTACAATCACCAAAACCAAACATCAATACCGGTAATTCATTATCACGTACAAAACGGGTGATACGGTCATTAACCACAGCCATTGAGAATAGTGCCGCTGCACCTTCTTTGGTTTGCATACCACCAGAACTGATAAAACAAACCACTGGCAATTTACGCTTAGCACATTCAATTAATAGCGCGCTGAACTTCTCAGCACTGGCCATATCAAACGCACCAGCCTGGAAGGCAATGTTTGATACCGCAACACCGACACGCAGTGTTTGACCGTTATTATCAAAGTCAGCTAAACCGGTAATTAAACCACATGGGCGAATGCCTTTGTCTAATGCATCTTCAATAGATAAACGGAAACCTGGGAAGTTGAGCAAGTTGGCAGACATCTTATCGCCATTAAGCTCTTCAAATTCGGTGAAGAACTTACCAATAATATTTTCCCAACCCATTTTCCCTTGGCGCTTTTCATCACGAAGGACTTTTTGGATCAGTAGATCTTGGTAGCCCATGGTGAGGCGGTTCCAGAAATCTTTACGACGACCAATACGCACAGGGTTGATAGCACCTGTGTACTTAGATTGATCTTCTTCACTGTCGAAATACTCTGGCAATAAACGCTCAAAGAAGTAGGTTAAGATAACAAATAAACTGTCGTTTAATTGCGGGAAACCGACACTCTTCCATTGCTCTACACGGGTTAACAGTTCTGCACGGTTAGATTGCGCCATGAAGAATTTAAGCCATTTATAGAACTTGCTCTTATCGTTGGCTTCATCATTATTTGATAACGCAGTATCGATGGCGTTATGCAATAACTTATCAACTGATTCACGTGACAAGCTCTTAGACATCATCGCTTCTTTGGAAATCGACGCTAAGTTAACCACCACATTGTCATATAGTGCATTAAAGATTAATACGTTATGACATTGCCAAATGAAGTCTTCACGCAACTCATCATTGACCACAATATCAAGTACAGTCAGTTGATTCAGCTCAGGCCAAGGCGCTTGAGTAGTAGATGATGGCAATGATTCAAGGTGCTTAATTAAGCCTTTGAAGTTGTTAGCTGAGTTACCTTTCCAGCGATGATACAAAGACCAGCCGATGTTAAAGAGCAATGCCTTACGGGCTTTCTTATAGTTCTCTTTCGGCTCACCTAATATGAAACGAGTGATCACGTTACGTTCAGCTGAAATCTCGCTACGTTTGGCATCAAAAGTGCCCCAAAGCTTATTCAACTCTTCGTCGTAAACTAATTTATCAGGCGTCGCTAACCAAGATTGAAATACACTGTCTTGCTCTTGCTGAATACGCGCCAGTAAATCACCTTCAGGTACACTCACTTTCGACAAACGGCCATACTGTTCAACCGAAATTGAATGAATACGACTGCGCACAGTGAGATAACGCAAATAACGATAGGCACTACCAAACACATTGTGGTGCATGGTTGGACTGTTCGCCACAGCTAAGCCTTGGTTATTTTCTAAGGCTGAAAGGTTTTTAGAGGGGTCTAAATAGCGCGCTAAACTACGATCATAATGCTCTCGTAAATCGTCAGATTCACGTACAAAAGTGATGGCTGCATTTTCTACCGCTTCAATACCACTGATAATCGCGCGGCGCAGGTTATGCTGACGCTCGTCTTTATCATAAGGAGAAAAATCAACTATACCGTCAATACAACCAGCAGAAAGCAACTCTTCTGGTGATACCCCCACAGACTTAGCACATTCTTGCCATGACAAGTTGTACTTGCGGGCAATGCTTTGTAAGCCTTGCGGTTGAATAGTGTTAAAAATACCGTCACGTAATGACAATAAGATGTTTGCCGCCGCTAATGGAATCGCGCCACCAGAGTAACCTGCGCCGATCACGATACCGACAGTTGGGACGTCAACATTGGCACTTTCTGCAATGGCTTTTGAAATGGTATGGGCTTGGTTTTGGCTGTTAGCCACTTCCCCCGCATCGGCGCCAGGAGTATCAATTAAGTAAACGATTGGCATTGATAACTCAGCAAAGTGACGGATCGCTTTACATGCAGCTAAATGATGCTCAGGCATCCACGCACCGTTTGCCGAGGTTCTTTCTTGGGCGATAAAACCAATGCGGCGAGTACGTGAACCGAAATTTAATTCAATTTCAGCACTGTAAAAAGAACCTAAGTGAAACTCAGTGATCAACTTACCTTTTAGATCAGCGATAACACGTTTTGCACTTGGGCGGTTTTTATCTAAAGTCGGTTGAATAACTTTAGCCACATAACTATCGACATCTAAGGTCGACAGTTCTTTTAAATTTGCTTGGATCGCATCTTCAGATAACAATCCTTTGATTTCTTCAGCTAAAGTTTGCTTACTGTGAGCTGGAAATAATGAAAAATCTTTAGCTAAATGCTCCGCTTTAAGAAAGAGCGGGTCAGCCGATTGTGCCGATGTCTTGTGTACGGGCTGCTTTTTGCTAGTCATCCTTAGATCCTCTGCTTATATAGCCTCTAAAATTTTTAGTCGGTAAATATAACTTTGTTCCCTGTACAATTACCATTAAACTATTGGGGACGCTTTGTTCCATTTTTGAGACAGTGAGGCTAAGGTGCCTGATTTAAACGGTATGATGCTGTTTGCAGCAGTAGTTAGAGCAAAAGGTTTCTCCCAAGCGGCCAGAGATATTGGCCAGCCAAAATCAACCATAAGTCGTAAAGTCGCTCAGCTAGAAGAGCAACTTGGTGTACGCTTGCTGCAACGTGATACCCGTAATTTAAGTCTGACTCAAATTGGTGCTTTGTTTTATCAACATTGTGATTCTATCCGCCAAGAAATTGAAGCCGCCAAAGCCATTATCGAAAATACCCATAGCGATATCTCCGGTTCATTGCGGATTGCCATTCCGGTGTCATTCTCTCAAGACGTCATTGCCACCCTTTGCAGTAGCTTCATGCGCCTTTATCCCAACATCGAGCTCGACGTTCAATTCACCGACAGTAATGTTGGCTTAGTCGGCGAAGGTTATGATATTGCCATAAAATATGGCCCATTAGAATCTTCTGACTTAGTGGCGCGGTTATTGTTTGAACGCCAACCTATATTAGTTGCAAGCCCTGGATATCTCAAAAAATCAGGCACACCAGCAACCCCTCAAGAGCTGGCCCAGCACAGTGGCATATTATTAGGCACCAGCATGTCGGCGCCTATTTGGCCGGTAGGTAAAGGCAATCGCAAAACCATGGCCACCTTTAAACGCAAGGTCAGGGTCAATAGTGCCAGTATGGTCAAACGCCTCGCTCAAGATGATTTTGGTATCGCCATGCTATCCAATAATAGCTGTAAGCAAGAACTGGCAGCAGGCAGTTTAGTGCCATTACTGCAAGAGTGGCCTATGGAACCCTTCAAAGTGTACGGGGTGTATTCAAGTAGACGGCAATTAGCCAGTAATATTAGCGCCTTTTTAGATTTTTTCGCGAAACGATATGGTAGCCAAGAGTCATTACAATCAATAATGAATTAGTGCTAAAGCCGTGTTAAATTAAACTCATAAAAATAAAACATCCTAAAGGAATAGTCATGTTCAAGCCCTTGTTTGCCCCCTTATTTAACCGTACTGCTTTGGCAGCTTTTACTGCCTTATTGCTAACTTCAGCCCCTACTGTTGCCCAAGGCTTCAGCATACAACGAGACGTTGAAGAGTTACGTTTACCCACAGCCCTGAGCTCAATGCCTGCCGTGGTTAATCAATATGAACACTTTAATAGCAGCTTAGGTAACAAGCTGGTTAACTCAACTGATGAGCTGGTCATTACCCAAATGGTCGCAGCCCAAGGCACCCAACTATGGCAGCAAGCGGTAGCCGATGTTCAGTCAGGCAAACACGATGATCGCGGCCTATATTGGAGTCGCCTTGCTATGCGAGAGACCTTAAAAACCGCCCATGCGGGTTATAATATTGTCCCTTGGCAGCGTGACATCTTGATTAAAGCGTTTGAGAAGTCTTCAAGAGGCTTAAGCGACATTCAGTTTTTACCCGAAAGCCAAATTAAAATTCTCGTCACAGGTTTTGACCCATTCTTTTTAGATAAGCATATTGATCAAAGTAACCCATCAGGATTAACAGCCTTGGCTTTAGATGGCGTCACTTTTAATGTTAATGGCAAACAAGCTCAAATCGAAACTGTGATGATCCCGGTGCGTTTTGCCGACTTTGATAACGGCATGATCGAATCACTATTAACGCCTATGTATCGTGATAATAGTGTTGATATGATTTTTACTGTCAGTATGGGGCGTGATAATTTTGATTTAGAGCGCTTCCCCGCAAGAGGTCGCAGCGCAGCAGCACCTGACAATTTGAACGTTTATACTGGTGCAAATAAAACCACCCCAATGGCTCCACTTTTTAATGGCGGTAACTTAAACGGTCCCGAGTTTGTGGAGTTTTCACTGCCTGTCTCTGCCATGAAGCAAGCCCAAGGTGACTGGAGCATCAATGACAATCATCAAGTGACCAGCATTAGCAGAGGTCAATTTGATGCTAAGTCAATTTACGAACTGGCTAACGAGCAATCGGTAGAAGGCTCTGGCGGCGGTTATTTATCTAATGAGATTTCATATCGCAGCATTTTATTAAAGCAACAATTTAACCGTACTTTACCGGTTGGCCATATTCATACTCCCAGAGTCGCAGGTTTTGATGCAGAAATGGAATGGAAAATGGTGCAGCAAATCCGCGAAATGGTAAAACTTGCTGCGGGTTCGCTTTAGCATTAGTTTTATGCCCTGCTGATAATGCTATTATAGCCTTATCAGCAGGCGATTTCGCCTACAGCAACTTACAACTCTTTACGATTAGCTTATTATGTTCAAATCTATTTTCGCACGCCGAACATCAACCCCCATAGCAAATACCTGTACTAAACATCTTGCTTCAGAGGCTCGTATTCCATTACCGAAAACCGAAGCCCAACAGCAAGTATTATTGAAAATAGAATCCGACTATCAATTGGCCGAGCAGCAACTGCAGCGAAAATTTCCCCGTCCGAGCATTCTATTTAGCTTAAGAGGCAAAAGCGCTGGCACTGCGCATCTACAATTGAATAAACTGCGCTTTAACCCAGTGTTACTAGAAGAGAATGTCGATGCATTTGTAACCCAAGTGGTGCCCCATGAAGTTAGTCATTTATTGTGCTTTCAACTGTTTGGCAAAGTGAAGCCCCACGGTAAAGAGTGGCAACAGTTAATGAACGGCATTTATCAAATACCTGCAGACACCACCCATCAATTGGACACTAAATCCGTTGCAGGTAAACAGTTTCAGTATCATTGTCAGTGCGGCCCGGTCATGCTCAGTATTCGCCGCCACAACAAAGTCACTCGCAATCAAACTCAATACCGTTGTATCCGCTGTTCACAGGTAATAACAGCCAAAACATAGCCGTAAATAATTTTACTTTATCCTAATATTTATCATTCACTTATAGTGATATTTGCCATTGTTAGCATTGAAATAACACAATTGATTGCATCCCCAGTTTCAATCCCTTACCATCCTTCGCAAATATCAGGCTATACCACCCGTATAACGCCTGTGCCGTATATAAAAATCAGGGTCTTTTGTGCAACAGTATTTAAAACATATTTTACAGCCTCTGTGGCTGTTAGTGCTTTTCACCGCTATCATTTTAACGTCATCAAATTTACACGCAGCTGAACACCCGAAAAGTTTTCGAAGTGCTAAAAAAATTGCTCAGCAGATTTATAGTAGCTCGCTCCCCATGAGCAGTTTTTATTGTGGCTGCGACATTAAGGTGGTCGGTAAGCAGTGGAAACCCGATTTAGAAAGCTGTGGTTATCAGGTTAGGAAACAAATCCCTAGAGCTAACAGAATTGAATGGGAACATGTAGTTTCTGCTTGGGAGTTTGGCCATCAGGAACAATGCTGGCAAGATGGTGGCAGAAAAAATTGCGGCAGAGTTAGCCCAGAATTTAAGAAAATGGAAGCCGACTTACACAACCTCACTCCAACCGTGGGTGAAGTCAACGGCGACAGAAGCAATTACCGTTTTAGTCAGTGGAATGCAAAGTCTACCCTATATGGCCAATGTGATATGGTAGTCGACTTTAAGGGCCGAAAGGTGCAACCACCTGAGCAAAGCCGCGGCGCTATTGCCAGAACCTATTTTTACATGCAAGACACTTATGGGTTGTCGATTTCATCTAGCCAACAACGCTTGTTTGAAGTTTGGAACAGCTATTACCCTGTCAACGAAACAGAATGCCTGCGGGATCGTTTAATTGCAGAAAAACAGGGTAACCATAATAAAATTGTCTTAAAACAATGCCAAACCCTCAGCCTCATTGATTAAGGATTGTTATTTATGCGAGTTCCAAGAATTTATCAGCCCGTCAATGAGCTAGCGCTCAACCAACAAGTAAAGCTTGATGAAGACGGTGCAGCCCACATTGGCCGAGTGCTGCGTATGACACAAGGTGAGCAAATCAGTTTATTCAGCGGTGATGGTTATGACTATTTAGCCAATATCATCAGCGCCAATAAAAAGAATGTCACTGTGGAAATCATTACAAAAACGGCAAATGATTCAGAGTCACCGTTAGATTTACATTTAGGCCAGGTTATTTCTCGTGGTGACCGCATGGACTTTACTATTCAAAAGTCTGTTGAATTGGGTGTCAGCACCATAACCCCGCTATTTTCAGATCGCTGTGGAGTCAAACTTAATGGCGAACGGCTCGATAAAAAAATCGCTCAATGGCAAAAAATTGTCATTAGTGCTTGCGAGCAATCAGGGCGAAGTGTGGTCCCTGTTGTGCGCCCAGCCATGACCTTAAGTCAGTGGTGCGCTGAGCAAACCGATGCGCTAAAGTTGAACCTACACCCAAGAGCGGCACATGGTATTAATGGTCTGTCATTGGATGAGAGTAAAGATAGCCATAAAGTTCGTTTGCTAATTGGTCCTGAAGGCGGTTTATCAGAAGAAGAGATCGCCATGACAGAAACCCAACAATTTACCGATGTATTGCTCGGTCCAAGAGTATTACGAACAGAAACCGCTTCGCTAACGGCTATCACCGCCTTGCAACTTAGGTTTGGTGATATTGGTTAATCAATGATGCATGCATTGAGAATATAAGGATAAAAGTATGATTAAGCTCGGCATAGTAATGGATCCAATTAGTGAGATTAACATTAAAAAAGATTCTAGTTTCGCCATGTTAATGGCAGCGCAAGCTCGCGGTTATCAGTTGTTTTATATGGAAATGAATGATCTTGCTATGGTTAATGGCGAGGCTACTGCCACCATGCGTTCATTGACTGTTGCAGCAAATTCTGAAAAATGGTTTGAATTAGGCGACAGTATTGATACGCCACTGGCTGACCTTGATGTCATCTTAATGCGTAAAGACCCACCATTTGATACTGAGTTTATCTATGCAACTTATATGCTTGAGCGCGCTGAAGAGCAAGGTACACTGATCGTTAATAAGCCACAAAGTTTACGTGATGCCAATGAAAAGCTGTTTACTGCGTGGTTCTCAGAATTCACCCCAGAAACCATAGTCACCAGAGATGAGCAACGCATACGCGCTTTCCATAAAGCCAAAGGCGATATCATTTTAAAACCACTTGATGGTATGGGTGGCAGTTCAATTTTCCGCGTTAAGAAAGATGATCCTAACTTAGGCGTTATTATTGAAACCTTAACCAATGAAGGTCAGCAATACGCCATGGCACAAGCCTTTATTCCAGATATTACTTCTGGTGATAAGCGCATTTTAGTGGTCGATGGCCAGCCAGTGCCCTTCTCACTGGCACGCATTCCACAAAAAGGCGAAACCCGTGGCAATTTAGCCGCTGGCGGCCGTGGTGTGGCGCAGCCGTTATCGGAATCTGATTGGCATATTGCTAACACTATCGGACCTGAGCTTAAAAAGCGTGGGCTTATCTTTGTTGGTCTTGACGTGATTGGCGACAAGCTAACTGAAATTAACGTCACCAGCCCAACTTGTATCAAAGAAATTGAAGCCGCATTTGATGTGGATATTACTGGGATGTTGATGGACTCAATTGAAGCGCGTATCAATAAAAAAGCATAAATCAAAAGGATAGCAGCAGTGGAGATCATTGCTGCTGATATTGTCGAACACATTTGGGACTACACATGCATTTAAGACGTACGCTAGGCTTACTGCTTAGCTTAACCCTGTGGTTTTCTAATACCACTGTTGCCAATGAACTTATCGCTGAAGCCGCCATTAATACTGATACTGCTAGCCAAACTCAAGCTGAAGCTGCTGTTACTTCCGAAGCCATTTTGGAAAAAGCAGCAATTGAACAGGTTGTAATTGATGACCCCGTAATCGTCGCGCCAATTACAGCACTAAAAAGCACTAACAAAGCTTCAACTACAGCAGCTAAACCTAAAAACATGGTCATCATGGTGGGAGATGGCATGGGCCCAGCTTACACCAGCGCCTACCGCTACTTTAAAGACAACCCCAATACCCAAGAAATCGAGCAAACCGTATTCGATCGGCTGTTAGTGGGCATGGCAAGTACCTACCCTGCTCGCAGTAGCGGTTATGTGACTGACTCTGCCGCCTCGGCAACCGCGTTAGCCACAGGATTTAAAACCTATAATGGCGCGATTTCAGTCGATGAAAATAAACGCCCACTGACCACCATTATGGAACTTGCCAAAGCGGCAGGCTTATCCACGGGTGTCGCGGTATCAAGTCAGGTGAACCACGCTACTCCTGCGGCGTTTTTAACGCACAATGAGCACCGCAAAAACTATAAAGCCATCGCACAATCATATTTAAACACCGATGCTGATGTCATTTTAGGCGGCGGCCAACAGTATTTTTCAGCTGAACTGTTGCTGCAATTTAAAGACAAAGGCTATCAACACATTACCGAGTTTGAGCAACTTGATAGTATCACTGAGCCAAAAGTACTGGGTTTATTTGCCCCAGTGCAACTGCCATGGGTCATTGATGATAAGCAAGGCCATAAACTTAGCAGCTTAACGAAAAAGGCCTTAGAGCTATTAGCTCAAAACGACCAAGGCTTTGTGTTACTGGTTGAAGGCAGCCTGATAGATTGGGCTGGACATGATAATGATATCGCCTCAGTGATGGGCGAAATGGATGAATTTGCCAATGCCATTGAAGTGGTTGAGCAATTTGTTCGTCAACGTAAAGACACCTTGATGGTGGTTACCGCCGATCACAACACCGGCGGACTTTCTATTGGTACTAATGGTGAGTATGAGTGGCAGCCACAACTCATTCACGCCATCAATGCCTCACCAACGAATATTGCTCAGCAGTTAATTGCTACTGATGACTGGCAAACTAAGTTTAATCAACTGATTGGCTTTGACGCCAGCCAAGAAGAATTGACTCAATTAAGTAACGCCCGTATGCAGGGTGAAAAGCAGCTTACTGCCACTATATTAACAATCATTGATGCCCGCACTAATACCGGCTGGACCACACTGGGTCACACTGGATTAGACGTGCAGGTTTTTGCCGCAGGTCCAGGAGAAAGACTGTTCAGTGGCCATCAAAACAACACTGATATTGCCACTAAGATGATGAGTTTATTACCCCAAAGCCAAACTGTTATTATCAGTAATTAATTACTGATGAAGAAAGCTTAAAGGGTGACAATTTTGTCACCCTTTTTATTGCCGGTATTTGCTATAATCGACAGATTATTTTTTCAAAGGTTAATCTCGTGCTTACTAACGCTTCTCAAGTCATTTTAAGAAATGCTGAATTCATTGAAAACCAAGATGTTTTAATTCTAAATCATGAAGCTGATACCTTGGCGGCTGAGTTGCTTAACAGCGCTGCATCTGTGACGAGCTTAGCATTAGACTTTAACCATTATTTATTATTGCCGCAAAAACAACAAAAAGGCTTAAGCAGTCACTTTGGTCATCAGCTGCCAACTACCGATGCAGAAAAACGCTTTGATGTCGCTATTATCTATTTCCCAAAAGCTAAGCCCCTAGCGCCTTATTTATTTAACCTCGCCGCCAAGCATTTAAAGCAGGGCGGACACCTAATTGTCGTAGGCGAAAATAAAGGTGGGGTTAAATCGTTAGCAAAGTTACTACCTGAGTATTTCTCAACCCCAAGTAAGCGCGATAATGCCCGCCATTGTTTATTATTTGTCAGTGAGTTAATCGCCCAAGCACCTGTATTTGACCTTAATAATTGGGTCAGCCAATACTCATTATCAACCCCTCAAGGGGAGATCACCATTTGTAATCTTGTGGGCGTGTTTAGCGAAAAGCGTCTCGATCAAGGTACAGAATTATTGCTATCGCATTTGCCGACATTAGAAAAACGCGTATTGGACTTTGGCTGTGGTGCTGGGGTTATTAGCGCGGCCTTACTAAAAGCAAACCCAAGTTTATCCGTTGAGTGTATTGATATTAATGCCATGGCTTTAAAAGCCTGTGAACTCACCCTTGCCGCAAATGGCATGCAAGCAAAAGTGTATCCCTCTGATGGCTTTAACCAAATTAGCGGTCAATTTAATGGCATCATTGCTAACCCACCATTTCATGATGGCTTAGCCGCAACCACCCAAATTGCCAAAGACTTTGTTAAATCAAGTGCATCAAGCCTTGCCAAAGACGGCGTCTGGCAAATTGTCGCTAACCGAAACTTGCCGTATGCCGACACCATAGCCGCTGAATTTGGCCAAGTAAATGTGCCAGCAGAAAACAATAAATATAAATTATATCAATTTAATAAATAACAAAAATGGCTCCACGGCTATGGAGTTCACAAATTATTTGATTTAGTTATAAAACAACCAATTACTGACTAGTTTTTATCCCTAAAAAACGCTACATTTTGTTAGCTAATAATAAACGTCATCTAAGGCGTATCGTTCTACCCATTGGGCAGCCTAATAAGCTCAAATGTAGAACGTAAAAATAAGGGATTTTATGCTAGCATCAGATTTAGCGGTTTTTAATGTTGATCAAACTCAAGTTGAGCTTCGCGTTACGCCTAGCCGTCACGGCCCCATCACTGAAGATGATATAACCCAGTTACTTAATCAGCCTGAATTTGCCATGCTGCGGCCCTTAGAGCAAAACATTGCTAAGGCGACCGCTGAAGTAAATAGTCACTGCAGTGTCGATAGCGGTAAACACGAATTATTTTTTATTATTGCTGAGCGCCTTGATGGTAAAGTCATCATCGAGATCAGCGAAGATAAAATGTCAGCCTCAATGAGCTTGGTGTCTGCCTATGGCGGCCAAGACCCAACACTGCCAACCATTTTAAATGCGCTTAAATTCCATAAGGTTAAAATGGGCTTAAGCAAACCCAACATCCTATCGCTACTACAACAATTAGACACCTTACCGCCAGGTGAGCAATGTCGCTCGCTGATCGCCCACGGTAAACAGCCCCAAAATGGCACCAATGCCAGCCTAGCAAGGCAAGTGCCATTAGCCCGCGAGCGCTTATTGCAACCCCAAGAGCGAGAAGATGGATCGGTGGATATGCGCGATTTGGGCGCCATGATCATGGTAAAACCAAACGATGTATTAATGATTAAAACCCCTGCTACAGATGGTGTTGCAGGTTATAACGTCAATGATGATGTTTTGCCGCAAATCCCCGGCAAAGACATGATTATGCAGCCAGGTAATGGCACTCAACTGGCCGTCAATGATCCTAACTTATTAATTGCGACAGTTTCAGGTCAGCCAGTTGAAACCCGCCTTGGCATGCAAGTGGATGATGTACTACAAATTAAAGACGTTGATGTCAATTTTGGCCATGTGAACTTTGAAGGCAGCGTGTTAATTAGCGGTGATGTCCATGAAGGCATGCAAGTGAAAAGTAGCGGCGATATTACCGTCATGGGGTTTGTGGACTCAGCAACACTGGATGCCAAAGGCGATATCATTGTCAGTAAAGGCATCATTGGTCGCCAAATTAAAGAGCATCAACTTAGCACCACAATTAATGCCCAAGGACAAATTTGCGCACAATTCGTGCAATACTCAAGCCTTAATGCTGACAATGATATCTTAGTGACCAAGCAATTACTTCATAGTCACGCATGTTCAAACGGTGTCATCACAGTGAGTGATCCTAGCGGCAGACGAGGCGATCTGGTTGGTGGCAAGGCGAGCGCTAGCAAAGGCATTCATGCGGTGGCAATTGGCGCTACAGCAGGCACTAAAACCGCATTATTTTGCGCCATGGATCAAGCTCAAATTCGCGCAGAAGTCAAAACTACCCATGATAAAATCAAACAGCTTGTCATTGCAGGCCTTGATATTGAAGCTAGATTACGCAAGCTGCCACCTAAAAGCGAATGGCAAACCGATGCAGGCATGATAGAGCAAGTAAAAATGATGCTGGATGAAAAGAAACAACTCGCCAGCAATCGTGCGCAGTTAGAAGCGCAGTTCAAGCAATTACAGCAAGATGCCGATGGCTACTATAATAAGCATTTTATTCAGGCCAAAAAGCATATCTTTACCAACGTTAAAATTAATATTGGCCCGTCTAAAAATACAACCCAACGGGAGCACGGCCCTTGCCTCGTCATGAATAAGCAAAATGAAATTAGTTTTGATTATGGCAACCGATAGTTGCACTATGTAACGGGTACATACTTCAAGCGGCAATAGTGTGGCCTTAAATCATTGAGTTTATCAATGGTTACTCAGTGTCACCGCCTACAGGTTTTATCATGCAAAGTATTTGTTGGCCCGCAGTCATCAAGCAGCAAAGCTGTGACGAGCTTATTTATCTAGCTAGTGATAGAGACTGGCTAGAGTTTTGCTGCTTAACTCCTCATATTGCAGGTACCTGCGATAAGTTACTCGACAGTGAAGGCAATACTTTCGATATTTCCATCAACTCAGCAACAGATACCAGCCAACCTATAACCGTAGCCGCATTGCCTCAATTAGCATTAAGCACTCAGGCTATCGACTTAATGACTTTCATTCATTATGTACGCCAACATGCCCAGCTAAATGGTCATTGCTGCAGCGCAAAGCTTATTTTCAGTACTATTAGACAAGGAATTGAAACGGTTGAATTTCTTGAGTCTGAATTTTCTTGAGTCAGCCTCACGACTCAGGCAAAATGCTGTTCCACATTTTATCCCGTAATACGAGTATCAAGCATGGAACTGTTAAACATAGAATGCCTAGGAAAACGCCTACGATTAGAGGGCTCCATGGCTGGCTGGCAACAGCTCTATTGGGATAATCAACTGGTTTCGCAAAAGTCGGCTTCTGCTGATAATCAAAGCTTTACTATCCACGAATTTGAGTTGTCTAGACCGAGTTCACTAGCAGAACCCAGTCATGATGATGTCATCACCCAAACCAACCGCCAAGTCATGAAAGTGCGCTTAGAGTCTGATGTGCAGTGGCAACCATTTATCATCAACTATACGGTTTTGGTGGACAATAACACCATTGCCGATGGCCAGCGTAACAGCAAGGACATAGAACGACAAACCCCTGAAGTGGCCCCAGTTAAACAACAAAAATTCAGTTTTGTTGGCTTAGCCTCTCTAGGTTTTAAGTTACTTAAAAGCGCCAAAGTGATTAAAGCCATGCTCGCTGCAGCCAGTGTGGCGGCCTACTCTTGGCTATTTTCAATTGAGTTTGCATTAGCCTTGATTGCCTGTTTGGTTATCCATGAATATGGTCATATCAAAGCAATGAAACACTTTGGCATGAAAACCAAAGGGATTTATTTGATCCCATTTATGGGCGGCCTTGCTGTTAGTGACGAGCGTATTAATACCCGTTGGCAGAACGTGGTGATCTCTATTATGGGGCCGACTTTTGGCCTGTTTATGTCCATCGGCTGTATGCTGGCTTATTGGCTGACGGGTAATATCTTTTTTGCCGGACTGGCCAGCTTTAACGCCCTATTAAACCTCTTTAATTTATTGCCGATACTGCCTTTAGATGGTGGTCATATTTTAAAAAGTATCACCTTTTCGATGAATAGCATGGTGGGTCTAATCGCCTGTATCGCAGGCGCAGCCGCTGGGGTATTCATTAGCTACAGCCTTGGACTGGCATTACTGGGCTTCTTATTATTAATTGGCAGTCTTGAGATTGTATTTGAATGGAAAAGCCGTCATCAAAGTCATTTATTGCCCCTTGACCGTTATGGGCAAATCTTCTCGACCTTGTGGTACTTCATTACGGTTGGCTTACTGATTGCTATTATTTGGTATTTTGCTGCATCTGGCGATGAAATGCTGTCGATGCCATTAGAAATATTAAGAAGCTAGTCAAATAAATAGCAGTGCTTAACATCAACTAAGCTAGCAAGAACTAAGCCTGAGAGAACTAAGTCCGTAAAAACTAAGCCCGTAAGAACTAGCTACGGGCTTAACTTGCTGAAAAAAAATTAACTTATCTATTTAGCTTATGGAATTTCAAATACCTTAGTCATGACTTTATACAGCTCAGTGCCTTGATGGACTGAAGCTGAAGCAAAATGCAGCACTGGCACGCAATCTATCGGCAAACTCACCGAAGTGACGGCATTATCATTGCCGTACTGATCTAACCTTAATAAGGTCACTAAAGGCTCGCCAGCAGCTAACGGCTCACCAACCGCTGCGCAGTATTCCACTAAACCCGCTTTAGGGGCATGAAACTTTTTATAATCCTTTAAGTAACAGCCCCAGCGTTTCATGCTGGCAGGAGCAACATGCTCTTTGATCACTCCCCGATGGCTCAAATAGGCCAAAATACCTAGGGCATCATTTTTAGCATCTGCCATATCAATACGTTCTTGGCTTGCTAGCTCTAAGGTAAAAGCCGCCACAGGCACATCGAATATGCGCCCTTTTAACGCTGCATATTCAGTTAATTGCCACCATGGACAAAAAACCGCTTCATCCATGGCGCCGCCAAATTCATTGGGGATAATTAACGATAAGGGGATCGAGAAAAACGCGGCTGCGGCTGCATCATACTCAGGGCAATAAAGGTGCTTTGCAGATTTAGGCCCGGTATGTAAATCAAGCACGATATCAGCGCCATGGGCCATATGTTGTAATGTCACCGCTAAGCGATGCCCGGTACTAATACCCCAAGGGTTGGCTAAACGTTGCTGGCAATTATTGACTAAGGTTTGCCTAAAAGCACTAAACAAGTCCTTGTCGGCAAAGTGTTGATGCTCAGTGAACCAGCTCGCAATATCAAGTGACTGATCATAATACTCTCGGTTCCAATTCACCCCAGTGATAGGATCAAATCGCCCTAAGGTAAACTCGCCACTTTTTTGATTAATGCCTAAAGGGTTGGCTAATGGCACGCAGTGAATATCGCCTAATACAGTGTAGTCTTGCAGTAAAGTCATCAGCTGATGTATCACCGCATTACCCTGCACTTCAGCCCCATGAACATTGGCCTGAATATAAACACTGGGCGCGGCGTCATCTGAGCCTTTAAAGCTAAACAGTGGCGCCGTTAACGCTTGGCCTGTGGCAAGCTCTCCCACTTCAACCCGAGACATGGTGGCTGAATAATCGTTAGCCTGTTCTGTAATTGAATTCACTGATGTCATACCTGCCACGTTAGCAATTATTCAAATAAGTTTTGGTGCAGAGAGTTAACCACATCTGCGGCTTCAGATTCAGCGACGAGAACACATAAGTTATGTGGGCTAGCCCCTTGGCAAATCATGCGCACATTATGCTGTTCAAGTACCCCAAAAACTCGGCTGCAAATACCTGCTGTTGACGCTATTTGATTACCAATAATCGCCACTAAAGCTAATTTATCTTCCACTCTTACACGGCAATTTTGTGATAGTTCTTGCAGTAATGACTCGCTTAATAACCCCTGCCCGCTGGAGTCAGAACCGGTTTTATCAAGCGTTAGTGACACATTAACTTCTGAGGTGGTAATCAAATCAACTGAAATTTTATGCTTAGCAAGCGTGGCAAAGGTGTGCGCTAAAAAGCCCTGAGCATGGAGCATTTGTAAGCTATGCAGGTTTAATAAAGTTTGATCGCGTCTTAGAGCCACAGCTCGATAAACCGGGGCATCTTCTACTTGATGACGGATCCAAGTTCCACCTTGTTCAGGTGCTTTACTGGAACCAACAAACACCTGAATTTGTTGACGCACGGCCGGTAAAATCGTCGCAGGGTGTAATACTTTAGCGCCAAAGGTAGCCATCTCAGCCGCTTCATTAAAGCTAATTTCAGCGATAGGTCTCGCATTAGGCGCTAAACGTGGGTCAGTGGTATAAATTCCGGCCACATCAGTCCAAATCTCTACCGCATCTGCTTTTAAGGCTTCAGCTAATAACGCAGCTGAATAATCACTGCCGCCACGGCCTAAGGTGGTGGTGTTGCCTGCTTCATCAGCGCCAATAAAACCTTGAGTCACGATCACTTGCTGAGCCAATAACGGCTGTAAATGCTCCGCGCCTAGGAGCGCAATTTGCTCAATTTGCGGCTCAGCTTTACCAAAATGGCTATCGGTTCTTAATACTTGGCGCACATCAAATGAACTTGATGGCGTGCCTTTTTGGCGAATAACCGCAGAGAACAATAATGATGAACATTGCTCACCCATGGATAACAGCTCATCAATGATGGCTTTGCTTCTATCGAGCACTAACTTATCACTAAGCACTGCCATTCTGCTTAATAGCTTATCAATCGTAGCAGCTACATCTTGTGGACGCGCCAGCTTATCAACAATGTCATATTGAATTTTAGCAATTTGAGTGACTAAACTTAAGCGGCGTTGGTCGTTCACATTGGCTTGAGTTAACTCAACCAGTAAATTAGTGACACCGCTAGAAGCACTAACAACAACGACGCGGGTATTGGCATTGGCTAAAATAATGTCCGCACAGCGGTTCATGGCGTCAAAATCAGCAACTGAGGTGCCACCGAACTTAGCAACAACTAAACTCATGCTGATACCTCCACGACATTCGCAGACGAACTTTTACTAGACAAAGTTTTAGTAGACAAAGTTTTAGCAGACAAACTTTGACTAAACATACTTTCAGTAGACATGGACTGAGTAGACATAAACTGCGTACACAGTATTGGAACAACTTGAAATTTAATACGTAAAAACATGATTACACTCCGAACTTACTTCGTTCGAAGAGCCTGGTGCAGTGATAACGCACCCTTAAAGAAGGGAAACAGCAATCTTTCACCAGAAGCTCTCCACCAAAAAATAGGTGACAATCGCTAGGATTCAACCTAAACGACCGATACCGAATGCCAACCAAACATACCAGTACCTCGGCGCTAATCTCCCTCATAAGCTGTCATAGGAATTGGTTTTCCTCGAACTTACTACCTAGCTAACGCTCCTCTTCTGTTTCTTCCCACAGGAAGAGCATGAAAATACCAATAAATAACAACTCAAGTCAATTGGGATATGCCATAAAATCGTCAAATAACACAATACGTAAATAGAGACACTGAGCTCAAAATAGTATCATGTAAGCTGTTATTTATAATTTGAAACAAAAAAGTGATATAAAACAATAGTGATTAAAAAATAAAAAGTAATAACCTCAATGTAAATTCGAGGTTATTGAGTTAAAACCTTCAACTAAACTGCACAATTAAGCTTCAATATTAACAATCAAGTTTCAACAGTATATAAATAGCCATTGCCCTAATAAAAATATAAAAATAACAATAAAAAAAGGCACTTAACTAAGTACCTATAGAAGGAGTTACTGATATTAAACATCCTCGATAACTGATACAAATGTCACTTAATCGCCGATCATGTTATTCATCGTGCAAATCAGGTAATTCATTAACTAAAACCGTTCGTGGGCCAAACTCGCCAATTAACACTTCCTTGTCAGGTGCTTCACCACAGGCAAGTAATGACAACACCCCATTATCAACATAGTAAATAGCGAGCTGTTTAAACTCTCGGCCTAACGCTAACGCTTGGTCTTTTTCTATAAAGACTGCCCAACTTTTTTCCATATGAGATAAGTCTGGCGCCGCGCCAATTAAGCAACGATAGGGGCTATTAAATTGCTGAATTTTCCGTTGAAGTCGCCTATCTAACAAACGGTTTTGACACGGATTCAATTGGCTGCCTAAGGGATTATGGGCGGTGACAATGGCGAAGGGGACAGCGTAAGAAAGGCGCTGAGTAAGTAGAAATTGGGTCCCTTGATACTTAAACCAAAGGTTATCTATTGAATTATTCATCATTTATTTTTCTCAATTAAGACCAATTCAGTGTAGCAAACCAAGACTTGGACCAACACCCTGTGTGATGTAAGTCACAAGAACAATAATTATATTTGACTTAAAAATCATAAACTTACCACAAAAAGCATTTTTGTAACAAATCTTCCCCGTAAATTTGTTAACATTTCATTTGTTAACAAATGCCTAAAACGAGTACAATATCTCACACTAGCTAGATTTTGCTACATAACGCTAAGTTGTGACACAAGCGACTACATTTACTGAAATTAAATCTTGGTAAAGTGTTCAAGCTTTTAAAATGTGTTCTACATTTTAAAAGACTGAATATAAATGTAGGACAAAATTAGGTTGCGAAGGAACTTTAATCAGCAATTTAATCTCTTAGTTTATATGAATCATCGGTTTTACAGATATTTTGACAGGTTGTGAGCTTACTCAAGCTCAGCATACGATCTGAATATTGATTTTTTATGATCAAAATTTACGTCACGTATAACTCTTTTATAGAAGTGCGATAAATATTAGTGCCTTAAACTGGTTTATATAATGTAGTTAGTCATGAAGCGTGTTTTGTTCAGGGCAGACATAGATAAACACCTATCGTGAATTTATAAATTATCGGCGTTTTCTTAGCTATATAACGCCACAGCCCTAGTGCAACATGACTAGAATCGAATTGTTTTTAATTTAGGTAAATGACATGCAAAACCCACACATTCTTATTGTTGAAGATGAAGCTGTAACCCGTAATACTCTACGTAGTATTTTTGAAGCCGAAGGGTATGTAGTAACTGAAGCAAACGATGGCGCAGAAATGCATAAAGCCATGCAGGATAATAAGATTAATCTTGTTGTTATGGATATCAACCTTCCTGGTAAAAACGGTTTATTATTAGCCCGTGAACTTCGTGAAATTAATAACATTGGCCTTATTTTCCTTACTGGCCGTGATAACGAAGTTGATAAGATCCTTGGTTTAGAAATTGGCGCTGATGACTACATCACTAAGCCATTTAACCCACGTGAATTAACTATCCGTGCTCGTAACCTATTAACTCGTGTAAACAGCGCTGGCGCTGAAACCGAAGAAAAAGGTTCAGTTGAGTTTTACCGTTTCAACGGTTGGAGCTTAGAAATCAACAGCCGTTCTTTAGTTAGCCCACAAGGTGAGTCTTACAAATTACCTCGCAGTGAATTCCGTGCGATGCTTCACTTTGTAGAAAACCCAGGCAAAATCTTAACTCGTGCAGACTTGTTAATGAAAATGACTGGCCGTGAGCTTAAGCCACATGACCGTACTGTTGACGTGACTATCCGTCGTATCCGTAAGCACTTCGAAAGTTTACCAGACACGCCAGAAATCATCGCAACTATCCACGGTGAAGGTTACCGTTTTTGTGGTAACTTAGAAGATTAATTTCGTCTGCAATTAATGTGCTTATTTGATTAAGCTCATTGGGTAGCAAATGAAAATAAAAGCCAAGTCAGTGACTTGGCTTTTTTATGGGCTATTAAAAATGAACTATCCCTCATGGACGATAACAAGTGATCTATAACTAATGGGCTATTATTGCCAACCCATTACCTATTACCCATTTGCTATAAACAGCGCTACTTAAGCTCGCGTTCTAAAAAGGCAGCTAAGGATTTATACAAATGATTCCTCACCTTTTCACCGCGCATAGAATGCTTTGAGCCAGGGTAGTCTATCATTTGAAATAACTTGCCTTCATCTTGCAGCGCTTTATATACGCGGGTGCTATTTTCAAACAACACATTATCGTCAGCCATACCGTGATACATCAGCAAACCAGACTGATAATTTTCCACATAAGGGGTAATGCTGCTGGCATCGTAACCTTGTTTATTCTTAGCAGGGTGACCCATATAGCGCTCGGTATAATGGGTGTCATACAAACGCCAATCGGTCACGGGCGCACCTGAAATTGCCGCTTTGAAATAATCAGGGGCTTTAAACTGGCTCATTAACGCCATATAGCCGCCATAACTATGACCATAAATAGCGATATTATCGCCATCAATAAATGGCAGACTTCTTAAGTAATCTACGCCCACTTTTTGATCGTTAACTTCTGCATTACCCATATTCTGGTAAATAACGTATTCAAACTTAGTACCACGATGGGCTGAGCCGCGGTTGTCTAATTGAAATACAGCAAAGCCTTGTTGTAATAGATATTGGGTAAAGTAATCCGCTTCACTCCAGCTATTAACCACTAATTGCGCATGTGGCCCACCGTATACTCGAACAACTACTGGGTATTTTTTGCTGGCATCAAAATCAGTGGGTTTAAATAATCGGTACTGCAGATTTTGGCCATCTTCAGCCTTTAATTGGCCAAAATCTGGTATTTGCCATAAACCCGCAACGTCATACAAAGGATGGGTTTGGTTAATTTCATTTTGTTCTACCCACATTAAATGCTCGCCAGTGTCATTGTGCAAACTCACCTGTGGCGGCTGAATTAAACTATTGAAGTAATCTAAATAAATTGGTTTTTTATCAGCAAAGACTGCTGAGTGCATCCCGGCTTTAGTTGATAGTTTTTCAATCTTGTCACTGGTTAATGACACTCTATATAAATGGCGTTCAACAACTGTGTCTTTTCGGCCTGAAAAATACACCCAGCCCGCCTGCTCATCCACAAACTCAAGATCATCAACCGCCCACAGCCCTGTGGTTAATTGCTTTATTTGTTTACCCGACAGGTCAAATAAATAAAGGTGCTTAAAACCATCACGCTCTGAGGCCCAAATAAACGCTTGTTGTTGCTTTAAGAAATGTAAGTCATCGTTAAGGTTTACCCATGCTTGGCTGCGCTCTTTGACAACCGTGTTAGCTTTAACGTCTGAACCAGGTTTTGAACCAAGGTTAATGATGCGTAAGTCCAATGCCTGCTGATCGCGGCTTTGCCATTGAAATGATAACTGCTTGCTATCTGGCAGCCATTTTACTCGCGGTAAATACATATCCTTCTCTTTACCTAAATCAATCCACTGCACTGCTTTACTCGCCAGCTCAATCACGCCAAGTTCAATCTCAACATTGGCTTTACCCGCATAAGGATAACGCTGCTCAGTCAGTTTTATACCGTCAGCATAAATCTCATTACGGGTGACTAATTCAACACCTGACTCATCAATACGAGTAAAGGCGATAGCTGATTCATCTGGCGACCACCAGTAACCTGTCATTCGGCCCATTTCTTCTTGGGCGACAAACTCTGCCATGCCGTTTTTAATCGGCCCTTTACCATCAAACGTCAGCTGAGTTAGCTTTTCTGTTGCCAGCTCCAGTACAAAAATATTTTGCTCGCGCACAAATGACACATAACGGCCTTTAGGGGACAAACGCGCATCAGTGACAAAGCCTTCACCGGTATTTAATGCCTGCGCCTTTTGATCCGCCAAGGTATAAAAATACAGCTTGCCTGCAGCTGGAATTAATAACGCTTGGCCATCATCAGCCCAAAAGTACTCCATGATCCCTTGACCATAAATACGTTGACGTTCGCGGCGGGCTTTTTCTTCATCAGATAATTCGCCCCCAGCCAGCTTATCGGCATTAAGCAACATACTGCGCTTTGCAGTGCTGATATCCATTTGCCATAAGTCATAAAAATGCTGGTTATCTTCACGGCTAGCAAGATACGTCACTCGGCTACCATCGGGAGACAGTTTTAATCCCCGAGGGCTAGCGCCGGCCAAGGCTGGTGATGCATGAATTCTTTCTATGGTCAGTGGAGTGGTATTGCCGGATATTTTCATGGTAGAGGCCATTGCATGATCTGAAATAAGAGCGCCAGTAAACACTAGCGGAATTGCCGACAGCATCAACGCCGCGGTCGATTTCCATTTTTTAGTCATTATCAATCCTTGGGAAGCCATAAATTTATATTTATCGTTATTATTATTTTCGCTGCCAATATTAATTTAACCAAAAATCAACTGAAAGCATTATTTACCAGCGAGTTTATAACAAATCTACTGCAAGTCATATATTGCTCATCTTTTTCACGCTGTAATATGGACAAATCTGAGGTATTATCCTTGATAATAAAATAAAACATTAACCACTGGTTACCGACCTTAACCTCTACTGTCTTAGGAACAAGCATGCAAACTTTGACACAAACCCTGACCAACCAAGCAGTATCAGCTTCGCTTTCACAATTAGTACTTAGCCTTGCCGATTGCTCAAAAGCAATTAGTAAAGCAGTGCAACATGGTGCATTAGCTGGTGTTTTGGGCGCTACTGAACAAGAAAATGTTCAAGGCGAAACCCAAAAGAAACTCGACGTGATTACCAATGACATGCTCAAAGATGCACTTAAAGCTGAAGGCAATGTTCGCGGTCTTGCATCTGAAGAAGAAGATTATGTTGTTGAAGTCAATCAAGACGGCGAATACTTAGTTTGTTTTGATCCTCTAGACGGTTCATCAAATATCGATATCAACTCACTGGTAGGGACGATTTTCTCAGTGCTACCTGCTGGCGAAGGCGAGTTTAACGAGCAAAGCTTTTTACAAAGTGGCCGCAAACAAGTTGCCGCAGGTTATGTGCTTTACGGCCCATCAACCATGATGGCGCTCACCACAGGTCAAGGTACTCAACTTTATACCTTAGATCCTGACACTAACGAGTTCCTGCTCACCACAGCAGAAGTGAGTATCAGTAAAGATACCGCTGAATTTGCGATCAATATGTCCAATCAGCGCTTTTGGGAAGCAGCAATGCAAACTTACATTGCTGACTTAGTATTAGGCACTATTGGGCCCCGTGAAAAGTCATTCAATATGCGCTGGATTGCTGCAATGGTGGGTGATGTTCACCGCGTATTATGTCGTGGCGGTATCTTTGCTTACCCAACCGATAATAAGAACCCTGAAAAGCCGTACAAGCTGCGTTTAATGTATGAAGCCAACCCTATGGCTTTATTGGTTGAACAAGCCGGTGGTAAAGCATCTACAGGCTATGGTGATATCCTAGATATCGAACCAACAGCTATCCATCAACGTGTTGCTGTTATTCTTGGTAGCGCCAACGAAGTGGATACTTGCTTAAGCTACCATGATGTTGATTACAGCCAAGAGCCGACAATTGATTAATTGCGCTTTTAGCTACTATTAAAAAACCGCCTGCTGGCGGTTTTTTTGATCTTGCTAGCTATTAGTGATTAGTAATGATTGAGCTAATAGATAACTAAGTTTTAAAAACAACATGGCCTGCAATTGCAGGCTATGTAATGTTAGCGCTTTAGCTACGATTAAATAGCGAGCTTATGCCTCAGCATTAAGCTGATGTGGTTTTTCCGTTTGATCCACTATAGTTAATACCGCAGTATCACCCACTACGTTACAAGATGTCAGTACCATATCAATAATACGATCAAGTGCTGCCACAATGGCAAAGGCTTCGACTGGTAAACCTAATTGGTAGATAAGCACACCAATCATCACCATGCCGCCGCCGGGTACGCCACCAGCGCCCACTGACAATAAAAACACACTAAATAACAATGCTGGAATTTGCTCTGCTGTAATTGGCATACCAAAAGCATTGGCCACAAAGAAAATCGCGATAGTAATGTAAATTGACACTCCGCCCATGTTCATCGTTGCCCCGAGTGGCACCCCGAATCCAGCGACAGCGCGGCTAACAGCTAACTTATCGGTTAAGGTACGCATGGTCACAGGGATGGTCGCATTTGAACTGGCGGTAGAAAGCGAGAATAAAATCTGCTCTTTGGTTTTTTCACGAAAGCTCGAGGCTGATACCGGGGTGAAAATCGACACTGCTGTAGGGTAAACCACAAAAATCCATAACAACAGCAATGCTAAGATGATAACCAGGTATTCAACCACGCTGACAAAAATAGCCGGCTCAAGGGTTGCCGCTAATTTAAACATCAAGGCAAACACACCAATTGGCGCAAGGCTCATTACCACAGTGATTAAGCGCATCATGATTTTATTGGCTGTTTGAAAACCTTGCACTGCGCCGCTAACGCTCTCACCCATTGATTTAATCACGCCGCCTAACAGCAAGGCCATGAAAATAACTTGCAGCATATTACCTGAAGTAAATGCGGCAAATGGGTTATTAGGCACTATGCTAACAATCAGCTGCATTAAGTTAGGTAACTCAGTTGCAGTAATGCTCACGCCGCCATCGCTAGACATATCAACGCCTTTACCTGGCTCCAGTAACATGGCGACTAAAAATGCCGCTGTGATAGCCACCAAGGTATTAATAATATAAAAGCTAAAGGTTTTACCGCCCAAACGGCCAAAGCTCTTTAAATCTTGCAGTTCACACACGCCGCAAACAATACTGACAAATACCAGTGGCACCACTAGCATCATGATCATATTAACGAACATGGTACCAATACCGCTGGCAGCATTGACTAAGGTGCCTGAGAAGAAGCTGACATCATTGAGGGCAAATTGGACAATACTGCCCAATATTAGTCCAAAGAATAATCCGATAAAAATGCGGCTTGATAATGATTTGGTCATATCGCGAACGTTCCTAATAAAAGTCAAATTAACGCTGATTTCGCTGTTGTAACGACTTACACAGGCTCAATACTGAGGTTAATTCGACTGAAAATTTGTTTTAATTATTTTTAACGACAAGGATACTGGGACAAGAAGCAATTTAATTCAATGCTATCGATCAATTAGTTTGAGCGGCCACTGAGCAGCAGCATTTACAACTACCACCAAACTGTTGAATTAAAACAACTTAAACTAAAACAGTTGAATTATAAATATTTTTAGCAGGATTCAAGACTAAAAAACACAACACTAACAGTATTATACACTACCGTAAGAGTACTAATGAGTTGAGAACACTACAACTCTGACGACAATTTAAGCTAATAACTAGCGTTTTATAAAAGCGCAACATTTGCTTCTATTTATCCCATGCTGGCAGCATTAACCAGTGCCCAACAAAGATAACATTAATGCAAACAAGACGCTTAATTACCACAACATTACAGCTTATTCTATTATCGGTTAATGCAGCTTTGAAGCTCGGGCTGTAGCGCTAATGAAATGACATAAAAAAGCTGCTTGGTTGGCACCAAACAGCTTTTTTGTAAATCAGTTCTGGGATGATTCACTTATCAAGTTTAAGCCAGCCATAA
Source organism: Shewanella sp. 3_MG-2023 (assembly GCF_030548765.1). Taxonomy (NCBI): domain Bacteria; kingdom Pseudomonadati; phylum Pseudomonadota; class Gammaproteobacteria; order Alteromonadales; family Shewanellaceae; genus Shewanella; species Shewanella sp. 3_MG-2023. The sequence goes on from NZ_JAUOSH010000005.1 coordinate 100,379, forward strand.
CTCCACATCATGGATCATAAAGTTACCGTTATAAACAGGATCAGGATGGCCTATGGGCTCAAGTTCAAAATAGGCTTTGTGCTCATCGGGCAAACCTTCGTAGCCGCCAATCACTTGATAAAGCCAATTCTCAGATGCCCAGTGCAACTTATGCTCTTCTAAGTATTCCAGTGCTGATTGACGAACTCCTGAATCAATCACGGCGCAGAAGTATTCATCTACCGCTAGCTTTAGTGGATTATCAGGAATATCAAAATCCTCCACCGCAGTCATGGTCATGGACACATCGTGCTCACGCACTTTTGCCGGCAATAAGTCGCGGCTAATGGTTTTAATTCTCGCCACCGTATCGAGCAAGATAAGCTCATGGCTGGCGTTATTAACGTCGACACTGGCAGGCTTAATGATGGCTTCAGCGCAGTTAAACAATTTCGGCACAAACTTATGCGCCACATGATCATCAGGTTGATAATCAGGATGCAAATCTGTGTGCAGTAAAAAGCCTTTTAATAATCGAGTACGCCCCTGAATTTGACGAAAACGCCCCAGTAGCTCTAGCAAGCGCCCTTGCACTGCACTAATTTCTTGAATGCACTGACTTAAGGTTTCTTGCAGATTGGTCACCAGTAAGCGTCTTAGCTCGCGAATATCACCGGCGGTATCACTAAGCTCACTAAACTGGAACATTTCTAAGCCGTTGAGTAATTCAGACACCTGACTTTGGGCTAATTCATTTTCACGAATTTTGGCACTAATACTACCAACATAACCAAACTCATTATTAATACGGCCCCACAATACCCGAATGGAGTAGCGCAGGCTGTCGGTAAAGCTGTAAACGTGCTCGTTTAAGTCAGCTAAATACGCCTCTGCTGCGCCATAATCAATATTGTGCCTTGCTTCTTTGTAATGATCAGCCAGTGTTTTAATGGTGCTAAACGCCGAGCCGACATTGGCATCAATTTGCCGATTACGCTCATCACTTAAAGCTTCTTCAAGTAACGCCCGTACCGAGCGTTTTAAGCGCAGTTCTTCATCGGGCTCTGGGCGCCATAAAATGCCACTTTTTCTGAGTTTCTCAATCACTGCTGCGTCATGGGTTTGCTCATTCACTGAGCCAGCAAGATAGGCATCCATAACCACATCAGAATGGCGACTCAGCTGTTTTAGTAGCTTAACCCCCGCTTGATGTAAATTATTGCTCATAATAAATCCTTTTGGGTAGCCGTTTCAGCTTGCGCTTCAAGGCTTAACCCTTCAGTTTCATCAATAAAGCGAATCACTTCGTACAAATAATCAAGCTTGCCGGTGGCAATATAAATTTGTTTCTCGCTATTAGGTTTTACCAAATACCCCAACTCCACTAAGCGCTTAAACACCAATTTAATTTGGTTGTCGGCATTGCTACTGGTTGAGCCAAATAAGCGATATTGGCTCAACTTAGCGAGCTGCTCCATAAACGCTGGCGTATCTTCAATACGCGCTTGCAGCTCAGTTAAGCGTATTGGCGCACCTTCACTTAAAGGCGCATCTTGGCCGCTACTTTCTTGTACTAGCACCAACCATTCCACCAGCGGAATAAGCGCCGAGCAAATATCTTTAAACTGGCTAGAAATCACTTTACGTTCTTGCTCGCCAAGTTGCTGGTAGCCGCAAAAGAACACATCACCTTCTGCTGCAGAAGAAATCGTGCGGTTGATTTGATTTAAATACTGCTCCACTTTATCAAAGGTGGCACTGCTTTTCAGGGCGCGCCAGCCATCTTCATTGGTGGTGCGACAAATAAACTCACCACGAAGCAGTTGCTCAATCAGCATGCCAGTGCCAACCAGTGTTGTTTCGGTACTTGCCGTAACCTCAGACATTAAATAGCCTCCTTATTGGCATGTTGACTTAAGCGTGCAGCCAATGGGTTGGCTTTAGGTTTCACCACTTGTAATTTACGGGTTTGCTTATTGATAATGTAGCGATTAGCAAACAAGTTCAGCACTTCAGATTCTGGGTTAGGAAACGCCCCTAATACGCTGATATTGTTATTAACGCAGGCATCAAATATCTTCTTCACGTTGGTGTGGTGCAAGGTGCCCAACTCATCAATAGGCCAATGAATAGTGACATCGGCTTTACCCCGTAATAGGCGAGTAAAGGCCAGTAAGAACTTACATAAAATCAGATAAGCCATACCATGACTTGAAGATTCATTAAGCTGTCTATCGGTGCGAATAATTAAGTCGCTGTTGCCTTCTTTTAAGCGCAGCTCAATTTCCAGCAGTTTAGCAATGCCGCCACTTAACGCCGAGCGACCAATAATATCTAAGGCGCGGCGCATACTTGAGGTGTAATGCTCATCAGGCAGCTCACTAAAGCCATCTGCTTTCCACTGTTTAAAGGCTTTAACAAACACTTCAAGCTCAGGCCAAAACTCAAGTTCGCTAATGCGAGAACGAATCTTAACCGCGGATTCAGATACCCCATCAAGAAACAACTCTTCACCCACTTCGCGAGTAATACGCGCGCTTTGGGAGGCGATACGTCTGTCGATGTCTGCTAATACATCGTAATAAGCGGTTAAGTCGATACCAAAAATACGCCCTTGCTCGCGAATGGCCATCAAGGATTGCGGCACCATCACATTCAATAACTGTTCAAGTTGTGGAACCAACTTGCGATAATCCAGTAGGCGGATACCTTTATCATTGCTAAAGCTTGATTCATCTCGGGCACGTTCCCAAAACTCAGCTAAGCTCGAGCCTGACTTACTGGCAATAACCGAATCAAAATGCTCAACGTATTGTTTTACTGAGCCCAGTAAATAATCACGCTGTAGTAATAATTCTTCACCTTGTCTTAAGCGCTCACCAATGCCACCAGCGGCTTCATCTTTAGTTGGCGGCAATTTAAGCTCAGCCAGTTTTCGCATCACAGCCCGCAGCTTGGTGAGGTTTTCAGAAGCCTCAACTTGCGCAGCATCCGAGGCTTTTTTCAAGCTTTCAAAGTGTTGTTTACGCTGCTTAACGTCAGTGGTTTTATTGGCAAGCTGCTGTTCTAACTCAAGGGCTGCTTGCTTAACTTTGGATAAATCGGTTTGCAATTTCGGCTTGGCAATTAGCCAGGCATTTTGATACCAATGTTCATAACGCAATACATCACTGCGACGCTTTTCCGCATTACTGATTTGGGTTTCAAGATCCCGAATTTGCCCTTTTAATGCCACGATAGCCGCTTCATCAACCCCGCGAGATTTAAGCTCGTTTTTGTACCATGATTCACAGGCTTTTTGCTCTTGCTTGGCATTACCGCGACGGGTGTCGATATTGGCTTTAATTTGCCCTAGCTGATTATCTAGCGCACCGACCACATCTTGCCAATAGGCATTTTTTTCCATGCGGGCTTCAAGGGCTTGCTCTTTTTGCTCACTAAGCCACTCTAGGTGCTTATTGTGCTGCTGCTTGAGCTCGTTTTCTAATTGAATCAGACGCTTGCTGGCATGGGCTTTACGCTCGGATAACGCTTGATTGATTTGCTCTTGTGAGCTGCGCTTTTCATCAAATAAACGCCGCACATCTTCACGGCTATTTTTATAAGCAGTGCGAGCAAAAGTCAGCTCTTTATTAAGCGTGTCTAATTGATCGTTAATGGCTACCAGTTGATCTTCGTTTTCCGACTTTAACTCTTCAGCTTGAGCTAAGGCTTCTTCAGCTTTAGCTAAGCGCAGGCGTAAATCTTGCTCTGAGGCAGCATAATCAGGCACATCAATGGCTTTAAGATCTAAGCCAATACCAAATAATACCTCGCCATTACTGTCTGCAACATGGGGATGGAGATCGGTGCGGTGTAATAGTTCAGGGGCAATAACCTTACCAAAGCTTTGCTCCCAACCTGAGGACTCTTTACGCAAAAACTCTAATAGAGTGTGTGATTGTGGAAATAACACCCCTTTGACATCATCAACATCAGCTAAGCGCTCATTCACTCTCACACTGGCGATTCGAAGTGCCTCAGAGACTTGATCGCGTTTGGCGCGCAGTTTTCTTTCTTCTATTGATAAGCGATCGACTTTTTGATTACAGCTTTCTTGTTCTTCATCAGCGCGGCTAATGCGCTCATCAAACACTGCTAAGCTCATTTTCTCTTCTTCGGTGTAGCTGACACCGTCGATTTGATGTTTCAGCTCACCTTGGCTGAGCTTGAGTTTAAATTCTTGTTCAGCAAACTGCGCTTTACCGGCATCGGTTTTTTCACGCCATAAGCTATCGAGTTGAGTTAAATCATCGTTAGCAGATTCACGCTGGGCATCACGGGTTTCACGAATGCTATCTTGCTCTTGATGCAGTGACTCAAGCTCTCGGTGTAACTGCTCAGCAATTTTACTACGGCGGGTACTGTAAGCCGCTTCAATGTCTTGGTGCTTTTCAGTTTGTAACTTATGACGCTCTGATAAGTTTTCTAAATCACTGCGCCAATTATCTAAACTGTCTAAGTCGGCTTTAGCTTGTTCAATATTGGCATTTAAAAAGCCTTCATATTGATCTTCAATGCCATCAAGCTCAGCTTCATATTTGCGGATATCACCTTGGGCGAATGACAATTCTTGGCTGATCTCATCGCGGGCTTCTTTCCATTCTTCGTCCAGAAGGCGCAGTTGTAAACTGGTCTCTTTAGACTGATTTTCACTGCGCTCTTGGCGCTGTGCTTCAAAGGTTTCATCGGCGCGATAGCCTTTAGCTAAACTGCCTAGTCGAAGCTCGGCGCTCAGTAACTGATTAAACTCTTGTTCTAGCTTTTCAAATTCAGGGCGAATTTGCTCAAAGCCTTGGACTAACTGACTTTCACGGATCCAGCTTTCTACTCGCTGTGGGTTTAAGCGTGAGGTTGGCGGGTTAACACCATCTTCTTCTAAAATGGCGGCTACCATCGACTTAACGGTTTCCATTTTGCCTTCTTTAGAATGCACCGCTTTGGCCAGTTTTTCGATATGGCGTAGCGAGTATTCGCTATCACACAATGAGAACTGATGGGCGTAATTACGTAGCTCGCTTTTATTGCCGCCGGTGGACAATAAACTGCGATCATGTTGAATAATCGCGCGGTATTCTCGGGTATTCAGCAAGTTAGTATGCGGCACCGACTGGCGCTTCATTTCACGGCCTAACTCCGCCATGGTATGACAAATGATGGTATCGCCATTACGGTTTTTAACGTAATCATCAAGCTCGAAACCTTTGGCAATAAAGCGGTAATTCACCCCTTTACCGTCACCGGCGGATGCCATTAGCGCTTGATAAAGCTGGCCGTCACTCTTTTGATATTCATAGATGATGTAACTTGAATCATGGGGAAGATACCAACGCTCAAAACTATCACGGGTTGAAGGCACGACTCGGCTAGGGTACTCACCATAAAACACTGGGACTAATCGCTGCAGTGTGGTTTTACCTGAAGCATTGGTACCACAAATGTTGGTGTGTCCATCTAGCTGCAGTTCCACCACACCAGGAAGGTGAGTATTAATTAACACTATTCTGATCAAGCTTGGCATTGGCATCCTTTTGCGTACTTTCCGCAACGGCTAAAAACAAGATTTTAGGGAATTTATTTTAATGAGCTATAAGTTAAATCAAAGCGCTGAATGAAGCAATTTAGCTGATAACAAAGCGTGAAATAATAACCGATAAAGGCTGCTTTACTCGCCTAACAAAGCAGCAAACGGCCAGTATATTGTTTTTACCAGCATGAAGTTGTGGGATATCACTTAGGTTTTATGCGAGGCTAAGGCGGATAAGCTGATTCAGAGATAAAAAAACCACCTTTGCGATGGCGTTAAAAATGAATATAACCAAATAAAATTTCACTATTAGTCAGCAGCTCCCCCCCTTTTCACTGATTCAGGAGCCCCCTTTAATAACCATTCCAGTGCGTTATTTTTAACAGCGCTAAACACAAAAAAAGCCAGCTTATTTAAATAAGCTGGCTTTTTGTCAAAATTCAATAATGCGTTAAGCACTTTATAAACGCTTTTCTATCAGCGCTTTTCGATTAAGAGCACGAACAAAGTGATTCGTTTTCGTTACAACACTGTCATTGCGACTAATTAAGCCGCTTCTGTCTCAGTTTTTTCAGACTCAAGCTCAACTTGCTCAGCCGCTGACATGTCAGCTTCACTGTGTCTAATCAGATAATCAAAGGCACCGAGTGAGGCAGTCGCGCCGCTACCCATGGCAATAATGATTTGTTTATAGGCTGAGTTAGTGACATCACCTGCGGCAAATACCCCTGGTATGGAAGTTTGGCCTTTGCCATCAACAATAATTTCACCACGATTAGTTAACTCTACAGTGTCTTTTAACCATTCAGTATTTGGCACTAAACCAATTTGAACGAAAATCCCTTCAAGCGCGACATTATGCGATTCGTTAGTACTGCGATCGGTATAAGTGAGCCCGGTAACGCGTTTGCCATCACCTAGCACTTCTGTGGTCATCGCTTCAGTGATGATGGTGATATTACCCATTGAGTTGGCTTTGCGCTGCAAAACTTCATCAGCGCGAAGGCTAGTATCAAACTCAAGTACAGTAACGTGCTCAACGATATTCGCTAAATCGATAGCCGCTTCAATACCAGAATTACCGCCGCCAATCACAGCGACGCGCTTACCTTTAAATAACGGCCCATCACAATGTGGGCAATAGGCTACGCCGCTGCCGCGGTATTCTTGCTCACCAGGGACGTTCATTTCACGCCAGCGCGCGCCGGTTGCTAACAATATGGTCTTACTTGATAAAATCGCGCCGCTTTCAAGTTCGATTTCAAAACGCTCACCCGATTTAAGGGATAGCGCCCGTTGGTTGTCCATGACATCAACATCGTAATCTTTCACGTGAGCTTCAAGATTGGCAACTAATTTTGGCCCTTCGGTTTTTGACACTGAGATAAAGTTTTCAATGCCGACAGTTTCTGCCACTTGACCGCCAAACTTATCAGCCACTATGCCAGTGCGCAGGCCTTTACGCGCCGCGTAAATGGCAGCAGATGCGCCTGCAGGGCCACCACCAACCACTAATACATCAAAGCTTTGTTTATTATTTAGTTGTTCTGCTTGTCGTGCTACAGCATTGACGTCTAACTTATTTAAAATTTCTACTACGCTAATGGCGCCAACAGAAAATGGCTCGCCATTCATATATACCGTCGGTACTGACATGATATTACGGTCATTAATCTCATCTTGGAATAATGCACCATCAATCATCACGTTAGTAATATTGGGGTTAATCGCTGCCATCATATTCAGTGCTTGTACCACTTCAGGACATGTCTGACAGCTTAGTGATACGTAGGTTTCAAACTTAAACTCACCGGGCAGATCTTTAATTTGCCCAATAACCTCATCGGTTAATTTAATTGGGTGGCCACCTGAGTGCAGTAGTGCCAACACTAACGAGGTAAATTCATGGCCCATAGGTAAACCAGCAAAGCTAATGTTGCTACCAAGTTCTGGGTTAATGATACTCATTGATGGGGTTCGGATCCCTTGCTGCTCTTTAAGGCTTACAAGTTTTGATAAGCCAACAATATCATTGGCTAAAGAGCTCAATTCTTTTGCTTTCGGGCTATCGCCTGCTGACACGACAAGTTCAACTGGTCGTTTAAGGTTTTGCAGATAAGTCTTCAGTTGATTTTTAATATTCGCATCTAACATACGTGTGCTCCTAGTATTGAAGTTGAGCCAAAAAAAAGCCTAATTCATAAATGCTAAACCCATTTAGCATTAACAAAGAACCAGGCAGATTGGAGTGTGATGAAACTTAGCTGAACCGTGGATGAGGCGACTCAGCTATTGGAGAGAATTAACGCCAGTGGTTTAGATTTTACCTACTAGGTCAATTGATGGTGCTAATGTGTCTTCACCTGGCTGCCATGCTGCTGGACATACTTCGCCGTCATGTGATGCAACATATTGTGCTGCTTGAATTTTACGAACTAATTCAGCTGCGCTACGGCCAATACCTAGGTCATGAATTTCAGCAACTTTGACTTCGCCTTCCGGGTTCATTACGAACGTACCACGAAGTGCTAAACCGTCTTCTTCAATCATCACACCGAAGTTGCGAGTAATTGCGCCAGTTGGGTCACCAATCATTGGGTAGTTAATTTTACCGATAGTGTCTGAACTTGAGTGCCATGCTTTATGAGTGAAGTGGGTATCTGTTGATACTGAGTAAACTTCAACACCCATTTCTTGTAACTTAGCGTAATGGTCTGCCATGTCGCCTAATTCAGTAGGACATACAAAAGTAAAATCAGCTGGATAGAAAAATACTACTGACCATTTGCCCAGTAAATCTTGTTCAGTTACTGAAACAAAGTCACCATTGTGAAAAGCAGTTGCAGAAAATGGCTTGATAGTTGAATTAATAATTGATTGAGTCATGGGTGTGCTCCGTTATATTTAAAGTAAATTCTAATTTAGTGTGTAGCTGTATCTGTTTGATGGAATAGATAATAGCGACAAGTTAGAATTAAATATAACGGGTAAAAACTATCACCCTAATCGATTTTTTAGAAAGTGAACACTAAATAAACCTTGGCAATCGAAATGCTCGATAAGCGAGCATTCGTTGGTGTAAAGGTGAGCAATGGCTATTAATTAAAGCAAAAAATAAACAATTAGCAGGATAGCCAGGCTGTTGAGGCAAAGGCTGTCATTAATCGGTTGCTTGTTAGTTAGTTAGTTATTAGTACTAGCACCGCAAGTGCCACTATCATTTGCTAACAGCTATTCCCATTGAGTGAAACGTGTCAGTGAACGCCCTACTGGGTAATCAAGCTGTTGCGATAATTGCTGCAACTGCTGTTTGTTATAAGCTGAGCTAAAAGAATGTGGCTGCTTACTGGCGTAAACCACCCAATTTCCCCCTCCTGTTAAAGTGGCATAAACATTGGCAAAGTGCGCTGATAACACTTGCTTTAGCAGCTCACTTTTACTGTGCTCTTTCCAGCAGTTAAGCACTAAAAAACCTTCCGCTTTAAGGCCTTTATGACAAGTGCCAATGAACTCGCTGGTTAATTGCTTTTCATCAACCCCTTGCTCGATATACATATCAGCAAAAATAATATCCACTTTTTTGTGTTCAGCTCTGGCTAAAAATGTGCCGCCATCATCAAGTTCAATTTTAAGCTTTTTGCCAATAGGCAATTGAAAATAGCGTTTAGCAATCTCAATCACATCAGCGCGCAACTCAACTGCAGTCAGCTTAATCCCGGCATCAAAACGTCTAAGTGCATGCACCAGCCCGCCGCCACCAAGGCCAAATATGATGGCACTTTTAGGTTTGCTAAATAGCAGTACCGCTAGCATGGCCTGAACATAGGTATGCTGAGGGATATGGGGCGCCGCTTTCAGTATTTTACTCTGCTCGTCATTGTCACCAAAAGATAACACGCGAAAATCGCCATCATCTAATACATAGATGGGGCCGATATCGTCACTGACATGGTGTAACTGCTGGTACTCTGACATGGAGTTCTCATGGTTTATAGGCAGGATATTCGGCGAAATTATACCGCATAAATAGATCTTTTAAGCAGTTTTTATTGCCCCTAAAACCCCAACATTTAGCTCACCAATCGTTAAAAACAACCAAGCAATAGCAACAGTTAGCCAACCTGCACACAGTAAACAAACTAGTTCAACATTTCAGATACTTAGCCATAAATAACCCAACACACTGACGTGACAGCCATCACATACTCCAAGGGAGAAATGCCTATAATCCGCAGCTGATAAAAAAATAAGAGATTGATGAAATGAAAAAGAAGTTTTTAGCAACTGCTGCAATGATCGTAACTTGTAGCCAACTATCTGGCTGTATGGGACAAATGGCCACAAGCCAAATGGTCACTAAGTTAAATTTAGATACTGTCGACAACCGTTATGGTCGTGCGGGTTTATTCGCATTATTGTCGCCAGTTTATGGTTTAGCAGCTACAGCTGATCTTTTTGTATTTAACAGCATTGAGTTCTGGACCGGGACTAACCCATTAACAGATAAAGAAGCGGTAGTTGATTTACCAACTGATGCTATTTTTAAAATGAATAAGCACGTTAGCGACGACTTTAAAACGGCGCCAGTTAAACTATCAAGTGCACAAATTAGTCAACAGGATGAGCGCACTCTGGTGATGACCTTGGCTTATGAAGATGGCTCTAAGCAAGAGTTGATTGGCAGTAAAGGCGAAGAGCATATCGATTTTTATCTTGATGACATGCTAGTGGCTCAAGTAAGCCTTGCTGAATTAGCGCAATATCAACAAGCGGCTTAAGCCATAATTCATTTGCGATTATGTCGTGAATTAATAAGCCCTGAGTAACACTCAGGGCTTATTTTTTACTGATCCTAACAAGGTTTTACTTTAAGGTGCGCTGAAAAAAGCTCACCGCTTGCAAATACATTTGCAGTGCTAATGCCGCATCATAACGCTCGCCTTCATCACGCATAAAGGCATGCTGAGCATTCACCTCTAACCAGCTAAAGTTGGTATCAAGCTGCTCTAACTTTTGATAAATGGCTTTTCGGCCTGCTTTAGATACATGAGGATCTTGCTTGCCAAAGACTAATACCAGCTCACCATTAATATCACCACAGCGAGTTAATGAATCGTTCTCTGGCTCACAGGGCAAGGTATTTGAATGGATATCTGTGGGATATAAGCAAAAAGCACCGCTGATATCGGGGTTTAACGCTGCACGAAAAGCCAAATGGCCACCTATGCACACGCCCATCGCGCCCACTTTACAGCTGCAATATGCTTGGCTACGGGCAAAGTCGATAATCGCCTGAGTATCGCTATCATGTTGCTCTAAGGGCTTAGCAAATTTATCAGCATTGCCCTTATCTTTACCCACATCGTCATACTCAAGCACAGTGCCTAGCGGATTCAGTTCATGAAACACTTCTGGCACTAACACCACAAAACCATGTCCGGCTAAGATGGCTGCACTTCTGGCAATAGGCGCAGTTTGTTGAAAAATCTCAGAGTAGAATATGATACTGGCAAATTGCCCAGGGGCATCTGGGCGATATACATAAGTCCGCATATCACCTGTTGGGGTTTCAATATCGTGGACTTCTTTGGTAATGATCATATTGCTGATTCCTTGTTAAGTAACCTAAGCTTGGGTTAAGTCGATTTTTCTCAATCCTTTACAAACTCGAGCGACAACGGCACTAGTTGGTGAGTTCATTTACGCAGCGCTGACCATCAAGCAAGTCGGTGACATTTTGCAAGGTCGTTTGGGCAATCGCATTAAGCGCTTCAACGGTTAAGAACGCCTGATGTCCGGTAAAAATAACATTATGGCAAGCAGAAAGCCTTCTAAAGACATCATCTTGAATAATTTCATTAGAGTTATCTTGGAAAAACAGCTCTTTTTCATTTTCATAAACATCTAACGCCAATGAACCAATTTTACCGGTTTTTAACGCTTCCATGGCATCAATGGCATTGAGCAAGCCACCACGACTGGTATTAACCACCATCACCCCAGGCTTCATTTTTTCAAATGTCTTAGCAGATAAGAGGTGATGATTTTCAGGTGTTAATGGACAATGTAAACTAATTACATCACATTGAGGATAGAGTGCTTCTAAGTCAATATACTCAACGCCTAATGCCTCAACTGCAGGATTAGGGTACGGATCGTAAGCCACCACTTTACAGCCAAAGCCTTGCAATATTTTGATGGTAGCAAGACCAATTTTACCGGTGCCAATCACTCCAACGGTCTTACCTTGCATATTAAAGCCCACCAGGCCAGTTAAGGCAAAATTCGCGTCTCTAGTACGTTGGTAAGCTTTATGAATTTTACGGTTTAGGGTTAACATTAAGGCAATGGTATGTTCAGCCACAGACTCTGGCGAATAGGCAGGCACATTAACCACTGTGATACCTAAGCGCTTAGCGGCATCTAAATCAACATTATTAAAGCCTGCACAGCGCATGGCGATAATCTTAGTACCGCCATTGGCAAGTTCAACCAATACCTCTTCACATAGGGAGTCATTGACAAAAGCACAAACCACTTCAAAACCATCAGCCAGTTTTACTGTTTGCATACAAAGTCGATAATCGAAATATTCAATCTCTGCGTTAAAGCCTGTATTCATGGCATCAAAATGCTGAATATCGTAGTGCTTAGCACTAAAGAACCCGATTCTCATCCTTAACTCCTGTGTTGTTTATTTGGCTCATTAAAAATGGATTGCCCGACTTTACCTATGTCAGTGCAATTGAGCGTTTGGTTAAAGCATAACAATAATTGAGTTTTTGCTACAGATCGCTGAACATTTTAGATCTTCTTGTTAAGCTGAGACATTACTCACAGGAATATGTGTATAGACATGTCAAAAAAGCAGCAGCAAGCAGTTTCAGAAGTTCAGTTTTGGATTCAACGTCTAGGAAAAACCAGCCTGAGAGCATTACATATTGTTGGTGTAGTCGGCGCTGGCGGTGGCATTCTTCTTGGCTTAGAGCAACCACTTTGGCTCAATTACTGGATCTTAGCCATGGTCAGTGGACTTGCATTATTGTCATGGGAAGTCATCAGAGATTGGCGCTGGCTTATCCAGCTAAAAGGAGTACTGACTATTTTTAAAGTACTGCTATTACTGCTGTTTATCCCTATGGCCAACTGGAAACCTGAAATTACTATTTTTATCATCCTATTATCTGTCATCGTATCCCATGGCCCTGCGGGTTTAAGACATTATTCAGTGGTTCATAGAAAAGTAATACATGGCAAAAAGGAAATAAAAGGTTAACCTAGGGTTACAACACATCAAACTTAAGGTTAACAAATGTTCCCTTACCCAGAACAATATCGATTAGCAACACCGCCTTTAACCACAAGTTTTATGGTTTTTTGGGCTTTACTCAGCCACAGTATTTTTGCTGATGCGAGCCCATTTGCACTTTACCCTTTAATGGCGTTATTTCCGCTAGTGGTGTTCAGTCATGTGTTTTTAATTTGGAACGCCCAAGGGTTATCGCGCTTAGATCAAGGTTTTTATGCCTTAGTCCATATTCCGCTAGCCTTTGTGGTGTGGACATTCACCATCATGCACGTTAACGGCAATGCATTTTCATAAAAGCTTTTTAATAAACCATTAGTTCAAGTTTTGTATAAAAGCTATAACCCTCTTAAATAGGCTCAGATGACTTGCACTCACGCCAAGGGATAGGTATCTTTGCCGCGCATTCTCTATTAAGGCTAGGCGCAACACATGGCAGACTTTATCTATACTCCCCCAACCGATCCTTGGTTAGATATTATTCATGAAGATAAAGATATTATCGTTTTGAATAAGCCATCTGGATTGCTGTCTATTCCTGGCCGCCAAGCCCAATATCATGACAGCATCTATAGCCGAGTGCTTGAACGCTTTCCTAATTCACACATTGTCCATCGACTTGATATGGCTACCTCAGGGGTCATTGTAGTGGCGTTAAGGCGTAACGCTGAGCGTGAACTGAAACGGCAATTTCGCGATCGTGAAACCGCCAAAACATACTATGCCAGAGTCGCAGGCCATGTCAGTCCGGCCGTTAAGCAAGTTGATTATCCCTTAATTTGTGACTGGCCTAATAGACCAAAACAGAAAGTCGACCACCTTGTGGGGAAACCGTCTTTAACCCATGTTGAAGTGGTAAGCTATGGGAAAAAATCAACACTGGTTAAGCTAACGCCTATTACAGGGCGGTCCCATCAACTTAGAGTACATATGATGGCAATTGGCCACCCAATTTTAGGTGATGGCTTTTATGCTGATCCTTGGGCCAAAAGTCTATCAAACAGGCTGTTATTGCACGCTGCTGAATTAACCATAAAGCATCCTTACCATCAAACGCCATTAACCTTTAATGCTGAAGTGCCGTTTATAACGCCCTTAGATACACAATAATATCAGTCAGAATTGACGATAAGTGCTTAGTAAAAAACTAATCATGAGAACTTTTTGATAGCCAATTATCACATTTATCCGTAAATTAATGTCTAATTATAATTTAATTAGGCATTTTACTATGGAAACTCCATTTCAGCGTGACCAGCTAGATAACCAAATCCTAGAAGCATTAATGCAAGAGGCCAGAACCCCATTTGCAGAGCTGGCAAAGCGTTTTGCAGTAAGTGCCGGCACCATTCATGTACGAGTGGAAAAAATGAAGCAAGCCGGCATTATCACTGGCGCGCGCATTACAGTAGACCCCAAAGCTCTAGGTTATGACGTTTGCTGTTTTATTGGGATTAACTTAAAAAGTGCCGGCGATTACCCTGCCGCGATCTCCAAACTCAATGCCCTTGAAGAAGTGGTAGAAGCCTATTACACCACGGGTAATTACAGTGTTTTTGTCAAAGTGATGTGCCAATCAATCGATGGCTTACAGCACGTGTTAATTAACCGCATTCAATCAATCGATGAAATTCAATCGACAGAAACCTTGATAAGCCTGCAAAATCCTATCGTTCGCGGTGTTAAGCCTTAAGCACTGAATTGTCGATACAAAAATGCCCAGCAATTGCTGGGCATTTTTGTCAGTTAATCTGGCGATAGACTAATGGTTTATCACCACTGTTGATAGGAAGTAGCCTAATACTGTTGCGGTACTCACCCCAATAAATCCAGGCACAATAAAGCTGTGATTTAGGACGTACTTACCAATATTAGTGGTACCAGAGCGGTCAAAACTGATTGCCGCTAAATCACTTGGATAAAACGGGAAAAAGAAATAAGCATAACAGGCTGGAATAACCCCAATCAGCACAGGGGCAGGAATGCCTAATGCAAAGCCCAGCGGAAACATAATGGTTAGCACGGCTGCCTGACTTTTTAAGAATATTGATGCCATAAACATCGCAATGGCAAACGACCAAGGGTAAGCACTAACTAAATCACTCAATGAGCTCACTAAGTAATTCTTATGGTGGCCAATAATGGTGTCACTTAACCATGCGATACCAAAGATAATCACCACCGCCGTCATACCGGCTGTAAACACATTGCTGCTAACGATTTTTTGCGGCGAGACTTTTGTTGCCAGTAAAATAATGGCGCCAACGGATAGCATCATAAACTGAATGGCTACCGACATTTTTACGCCTTCAGGCAGTAATTCTTTGCTGAACATTGCCAACATGATCACAGATAAAATACCGCCTAAAAACAGCATTAGACCTCTTTTAGCTATGGTATCAGTATGGGCTTGGTCATCCGTTTCAATTTCTGGGTCAATTAAGTTGTTTTTAAACTCGTCATCTTTTAAACGCGCTTGAAAGTCTTCATCTTTATCAAGATCTTTACCGCGATTTAAGCTCCAAGCACAACCTGCTAATACGCCCACTAAAGTCGCCGGGATAGTGACAGATAAAACATTGATTAAGCTAATATCAAGATGATTATCCATTGCCGTTGCCATAACCACTGCGGCGGCTGCGGCAATTGGGCTGGCTGTAATGCCCATTTGTGATGCCACGGTAGCCATTGCTAAAGGACGCTCAGGGCGGATACCTTTTTTATAGGCCACGTCATAAATAACCGGTAATAATGGATAAACCGAATGACCCGTACCCACTAACACAGTTAATGAATAAGTACATAATGGTCCTAAAAAGGTAATTTGATTGGGGTGTTTTCTTAATAGTTTTTCAGCATACTTAACCAATAATTTCAGGCCACCAGTTGCTTCTAACGTCGCTGATGCCGCGACAACCGCTAAAATAATTAACATCACGCTGACAGGCGGTGAACCGGGGGCGACTCCGAAAGCAAACGCTAATACGGAAACCCCTAAGCCTCCTAATAACCCAAATGCGACCCCGCCATGACGGATCCCCACAAAGATCACTGCAAGCAATAACAACATGTGAACATAAAACATTAGCCAATCTCCTTAGCAAAACCCTATCGTTTTCGAACCTGACTTGGGACAACTAAGCCATTAGCTAACTCAACAACAGCGTTAATTATCGACAAAATCATATCGATACAATTTCAAAATATGTTTCAATTATCTGAATTTATAGCTTAAATTTTAGTTATCTTTCTTACTTAGCCACATACAAGGTTATACATGAAAAATCATCCTCAAAAGTGGGCTAAAAAACAATAAAGTGACAAAGCGCATACAATCCCATAACTATCTTTCATATTTGTGATCTACCAATAATTAAGTCATATGTGATATGGCACCTCGATTCAAAAATTAATTCGATTGCAGCTTCCCAGAGCCTATTTAAGCCAAAACATTGCCAGCAAAAAACCAGTGATAAAACCAGTTCTACCCTGGTAAAAAATACATAACTCTTCTAAGCGATATGAAAATAGCAACGATTTTATTCAGTAACGATTCAGCTAGCTCGCACTATGGTGACCTCAACAGCAAAAAAACACTGTGAGAAATTATTAATAGTGATTATTTACACTTGGAGTAAAAAATGAAAACGAAGCATCTTGTTCTAGCGGGTTTAATCTCATCGGTAATGTCAGTTCCTGCTATGGCATCAGATTGGTTTGTGGGTGGCGCAGCAGGTTATCAGCAAGATACCTATAAAATGAAATCTAGTGCAGAAAGTAATCAGAGAAATATAGAAGAAGATATAAGCTACCAATTTAGAGTGGGTAACTACCTCAATGATAACAACCGTATATACGCCACCTACGGCTATAACTCTGATGATATAGCAAGACAACAAACCTTCTTATTATCATATGATTACCTTGTTGCCTTAGGCGACAGCAATAAAATGAACTGGTTTGTTGGTGCAACTGCAGGTATGACGCATAACGGGATTAAAGACAGTGGCTTTGACTCTAAAAATACCTTTGTATGGGGCGGTCAAACAGGTTTGATGTATAACATTAATAACAGCTGGTCTACTGAAGTGGGTTACCGCTATTTAAAACAAGATTATGATGTAAACGCATCTAATGGGGCGAATAGTGCCAGCTACTCATTAAATGATACACAGCAAGTGTATTTGGCTATTGATTATAAGTTCTAAGCTTAACGCCAATTTAAAGTCTCTATAGCCGATGAAACAAATAAGGATGCCTTGGCATCCTTTTTCATTAGCTGAAAATAAGAACACTATTATTCAACTTTATTTACGCGATCGCATCCATTCCACATAGGTCACGATTGAAAGGATTAAAGACTCAGAGCTTGTCTGAGCAATCACCCCAATAATAACTAACCTTGCTAAGTTTCATCGCTGACGAAATCAGTTCGCCCGAGTATCAGAATAGTTTTACAACATTCCTGTTTATCTAAAAAACTGCGATTAACTGCAGAGTAATGTCATTTTATGCCTATACTCAATACAAAGACATTAATTAAGGATGATTATGAAGGGTATTATTTTTTCTGAGTTTTTAGAACTTGTTGAAAGCACATTTGGTTTAGAAGTATGCCAAGAAATACTTGATGAAAATGCAGATGAAGGAGTGTATACCTCCGCTGGCACCTACGATCATAAGGATTTAGTAAAACTGATTATCTCTTTGAGTAAAATAACAGGTATCAGTATTGAAGAATTACAGGCTGTATATGGTAAATCAGTATTCACTAATTTACTAGACAGTATGCCAGAGCTTAAAATTAACTCGAGCTCGACTTTTCAATTTATTACCCAAGTCGAAGAATATATTCATCTTGAAGTTAAAAAGCTTTACGGCGATGCAAAGCCACCCAAGTTTGACCTTATTTCAAGCAGTGAATATGACATGGTGTTAGATTATATTTCTGCCCGTTGTTTTTCTCATGTTTGTTTTGGCCTCATTGAAGGCTGCGCTGAATATTATAATGAAAAAATTGATATCCAAATGAAACCGATTCAAGCGGACGGTTCTCAGGTTCGCTTTACATTGACCAAAGTTTAGGCTTTATAAATGGATAGTGAAAAAACAATAGAACTGCTTAAGAAAAAGATTCAACGAGAAACTAAAATTCGCAAAGCAGCTGAATCGCTATTGGAAGAAAAAAGTACCGAACTGTATTTCGCAAAATTACTTGTGGAAGACTCTTTAGTTGTTGCAAAAAAACAAGCTGAACAAGATGAACAACTGCTGATCTTCATCAATAAATTAGAATCCACCCTGTCACATTATAACTCGCAGTTATTACAAGTCCCTCCCAGTGAGCAGGTGATCCAACAATTACTTGAAGATCTGATGGATACTGCCAGTATTAAAGCAATCCGGCTGTCTTCCAGCTTGGATATATTAGAAAATGAACACTTACAATCCGGTGAAGCAACCACCTTTGATGAGTTTCCAACCCCGAAAAATAACTTCCAATGGAATCAAGATAAAACCGAGCTAGTAGTATATCTGCAATTTGGACCTAAAAAAGTGGGCCGATTACATTTTATTTTCCGTACCAGCCCTCAAGAAAGCTGGCATCGCGTGATTGAAAAACAGTACTGTTTAATTGCCGATATGATAAGTGCCTCTTTTCAGCGCCAATTATTACTTAACAAAACCATTAAGGAAAAAATAAGAGCGGAACACTCTGAAAAGTCGACCCGTGACTTTGTGGCAATGATTAACCATGAATTAAGAACCCCCTTAAATGGCTTACTTGGGGCAGCGGAGCTCATGGAGGACACCTCTATTACCAGCTACCAAAAAAAATTACTCATGAGCGTACATCAAGCGGGAGAAATGCTTCGAGTTATTATTAATGACTTACTTGATATCAGCAAAATGAACGCTGGTATGCTTGAGTTGAAATTAGCCACTTTCAGCCCGCAAACCCTAATTGATACCATAGAACAAATTTTTACTGAGAAAATCAAAGCCAAGGGACTGACATTCAGTTGCGAAAATGACCAATCAATACCTACCACCCTGCTTGGGGATGCAGACAGGATTAAACAAATCCTAATTAACCTAATCGGCAATTCAGTTAAATTTACCAATCAAGGATCGATTCATCTACACACATCATGGCAAGACACGTCATTGATTTTTATTATCTCTGACACTGGCTGCGGCATCCCCCAAAATAAGCAAGCAAGCTTATTTGAGCCCTTCACCCAAGTCGATAACTCTAGCCAAAGAAAGTTTGAAGGAACAGGTTTAGGGCTATCCATTTGTAAGCAGTTGATTGAATTGATGAATGGTGAGGTCAGCTTCGTCAGTACCCTTGATAAAGGGACAGAGTTTACCGTTAAGCTTCCCCTTGAACTTGCCGTAGAAAATAACCAAAGTGTTATTGAGGTAAACAGGAATACTCACAGTATCAATCATCTACGCATTTTAGCCGTAGAAGACATCAAGACCAATCAAGTTATTTTAGGGATGATGCTAGATAAATTTAGCATTAACTATCAGTTCGCTGATAATGGAGAACTAGCCCTTGAAGTCTTAAAAAATAATGAATTTGATATCATTTTAATGGATTGCCGTATGCCCATTTTAGATGGATTTCAAACAACAAAGTACTTACGTAAACAGGGTTATACTAAACCGATAATTGCACTAACGGCTGGCACAACATCCACTGAAGTCGCTGAGTGCGTTGAATCAGGCATGAATGACATTTTACACAAACCTTATAAACTTAAAGAGTTGGAGGCCGCGTTAAAAAAATGGAGCTATGGTAAGCCCCTAGTTATCTAGACACTTTCTAGTTTCTCGAAATACTGCTTCTCGAACTTCATCGGAGACAGTCCGTTATTACTACCATGATGCCGCACTGGATTATAGAAATATTCGATATAGTTAAATATTTCAGAGCGTGCTTCGTCTCTGGTTTTGTAGACTTTTCGCTTAACTCTATCTTTCTTTAGGAGTGAGAAAAAGCTCTCAGCAACAGCGTTATCATGACAGTTTCCTCTGCGGCTCATACTAGCTTCAAGGTTGTGTTCTTTAAGAAAGCTACGCCAATCTGAACAGGTATATTGCACACCTTGATCGGAATGTATCAGCACCTTTTCGGTCGGAGACCGTCGCCATATAGCCATCAATAGCGCGTCAATAACCAAGTCAGCCTTAGGTGTGCTTTTCATCGTCCAACCGACAACTTGTCGTGAGAATAAGTCGATCACAACAGTTAGATACAACCAGCCTTCATGGGTGCGAATATAAGTAAAATCGGTCACCCAAACTTTGTTAGGCTTAGCGACATCAAAGCCACGATTTAGCGTGTTTGGTGCTGTATGACTAACATCACCGCCACCAAAGCTTGGATTACGCTTATAGCCTCGTACAGCCTTAATCTGAGCTGCTTTCATAATACGATGAACTCGATTTTTACCAACGGATTCGCCGTCATCCTTGAGGTCCAATGTAATATTTCGATAGCCATACACACAGCCACTTTCCAGCCAAAATTGCTTAATCTTACCTAGCAACCTTTTATCTTCAGCTTCTCGGTTACTCAAAGGCTCCTTTAACCAGGCATAGAAGCCACTGTGGTGAACATCAAGTATTCGACACAGGGTTCTGACAGGATATTGCTTGAGCCGGGACTTTATGAACGTGTACTTTTCTTTGACTCGCTTGCAAAGTACACGGCGGCCTCCTTTAGGATATTTCTCTCTTCGGTTACCCGACGTAGCTCCGCTTTCAGTTTACGTATTTCGTCTTGCTGATTATCAATGGTGATGTGTTGCTTTTCTGGCTTATCAAACTTGTTAATCCAGTTGTGCAAACTTTTAGGAGTGACGCCTAATCTTTCTGCCACATCGGCGATCTAGTGACCACGCTCTGTGACCTGTTTAACTGCTTCGATTTTGAACTCGTCGGGATATCGTTTTCCGCGCATGTAACACCTCATATTTTTGGTTCATTATAACTCTATGAAGTGTCTACTGTTCTAGGGGCTTACCACCATAGTGAAGCAATACAAACAGCTGACTCTTAAGGAACGATACCAGATAGAAACGTTTCTGAACATGGGATTTACAGCAAGAAAGATAGCGATAAAGCTCACCCGTTCAAATAAGACAATTTCCATTGAAATTATTAGGTGTAAATTGGGTCATTATAATGCTGAAGTCCCTCATCGGGACGCATCAGCTCTGCGTGCGAATGCAACTAAGTTTACAAAGATAACTCAGTCGGTTATTGATACCGTTGACTCGTCACTCTCGATTGACTTATCACCAGAGCAAATAGCGGGTAGAACAAAGCTTGAAAAGCGTGCTGATAGCGTTAGCATGCATACTATTTACCGACTTATTCGAACTAAAGGTTGGCGCAATAGGCTCCCAAGGCACGGTAAGAAATATCGACAACGCAAAGGTAGCGAAGCTGGTGCAAAGCTTATCCCTAACCGCGTAGATATCGATGAGCGGCCTGATGAAGTAGATTTAAAGGAAGCTATAGGTCATTGGGAAGCCGATACCGTCCATGCCACAGATGGCTACTTTGTCTCGTTAGTAGAGCGAAAAACTAAGATTTATCTTTTTAAACGAGTACAGCGTAAAACAAAATCAGAAGTTGCAAAGGCTATCATCAAGCTGCTCAAGCCTTTTAAGAAGATGTGTGACACTATTACTTTTGATAACGGCGGAGAATTTGCCTCCCATGAATTAATAGCAAAACGTTTAAAATGTAAGACGTATTTTGCTAAGCCATATCAATCTTGGCAACGTGGGTTAAATGAAAATAGCAATGGGCTATTAAGGCGTTACTTTCCCAAACGAACTAGCATTGGTGATATTACTGAGCAGCATTTAGCTGATGTGAGCTTACTAATCAATATGAGGCCGAGGAAAACACTTGGCTATTTAACTCCGTTAGAAGTTTTGACGGGCAAGCGTGTGTCGGTTATGTCGAGAATCTAGGATTTGTGTTCTAGAACAAAATATAGATCACAGCGGTATTATCTACTGTTAAATATCCCAGCGTTTACCACTGCAATCATCCTTAGACTGAAAGTCTCATTAATGGGATATAACAAGGAATAATGATGAAACGTTCACTTTGCTGGCTTAGTGCTACGGCGCTAGCCTACACCCTCAGTGGTTGTGGTAGCGATAATAATGATAGCCCAACGCCTCCACCTATTAACCCACCGTCGCAACAACTTCCTGCTAATGTTTTCGGCGCTCCAGCTGAAGAAGAGAAGCAAGTTTACTCAAACATTCGATTCGCTATCGCTGAGCGTGCTTGGACTGCTGAAGAAAAAGCTGATCGTGCCAACATGCCTCAAACAAAAGGCGCTTACGACACGACTTATGGCTCGCTATTTGAAGATGATTTCAAATGGATTATCGAGCCAATGGACATCAACATGAAGGATGTAAAGCTAAACGCTTTACGTGATGATGTGTTTGCTGAAGGTAGGGGATCTTTCGTTGACTTGCTGCTTTACGCTGGTGAAAAATATGGTTTTGATGTTGAAACTGAATGGGATGCTAAGCTTGAAACCCACTGGGTTCGCTCTATCACTAAAGACGGCGTTAAGTATGATGGTCTGCCAGAAATGCTGCAGCCTGAAAAGTATAAGAACGATGATTCTGGTTTCAAAATGCTCGTGGGTGTGGATATCTGGGAAATCCGCCCTGAAAAAGATGAAGACGGCAATGTTACTGGTGATGCGGTAGATTTCATCTATAAAGAAGAAGAAATTTACCATCGTGCCGACCTCTTCCCGGTCAAAAATGATATGAGCGTGCTTTTCATTCAGGCACAACCTGCTGAAATGGAAATCCGCGAAAACAAATATCAAACTGAAATGGACCGTCTTGCTAAAAATGGCGGTAAAACAATTATCCCTGAAATCGTCATTGACTTTAAACCAGGCCAAATTATTGATGGTATCTTTAATAAAGGCATCAGAGCCGAGTTTCAGAATATCGAAGTTAAACCGTACAACCTGAGAACAGACCTGTACAAAGAGGGCGTGATCACAGAGCTTGACGCTTGGTTGTCATTGCAAGATGCTTGGAAAGATAAAGGTTTAAATATCCAGTGGAGCTACTGGCCTAAGCTTTCAACCAGCGCCAACGTTCAAGGTTATGTCGCGACTGCCATTGAGTTTAATGGCGTGGACTCAAATGGCACCATTATTAATCAACGTTATACCAATAATGGCGCCTGTGGTTTTGTTCATCATACCGGTGAACGTAAGCACTACAACAACACCAATAAATCTCATAACTTATATAACTACGTAATGTGTTCAAATCGCGTAGATATGGAGTTTGAGGGTGAGTGTTACTTCAGAGCTAAAGGCTATGGCTTTGGTGAAGAGCATGAGGATGTAGTTGATGGTTCTAACTTTGCTTACATGCAAGGTTACGCTCCATTCGGCGGTAACGATCCACATCTAACAGGCGATGCTATGGTTCTATATAACGTAGAATACATCAATTACCTTGGTGCCGCTTTCGGTAGTCCTAGCTACGGCACACCAGCTAAATCGGGTTGTGATGTTGATGCAAAAGATATGATTGACTTATCTAATGTTATCGATATAAGTAAAGCTAAACAGCCATTAACAGATAGCCACTTTGGTTGGCAACAGCCTGACTGTACAAGCTGCCATAACGTTGAATCTGGCAACGGTCACATCCTAGAAGATATGACCCCTTGGGGTTGTGCTGAATGTCACGGCAATAACGGTGCGCCAGATAGTCACGGCGAAGTTATGACTTGTGGATTCTGTCATGCTAAGACATTATCGCTTCATGGTGACGCTTACAGTAATCGTAAGGATTACACTGGTCAGTACACAAACTTTAAAGAACCTGAGTCATGCTTAACGTGCCATGTTGACCCTGCTTTAAAATAGTATTTAGTTATTTCTTAGAGGGGGGATCTCCCCCCTATTTAGGTTTGTATGACAATCATGATCCCGACGGAGCTTAACCAAGAGCTCTTAAATAAAGTTGCGCCGTTGCAATTGACTCACTTTTACTTTTCTTTAGTCCCAACTAATGCCCTGCGTGAAAAGCTATTAATTAAAAAGTTAGGCAACATTAAGAATATGCGTACGCTTGCAGTCAGCAGTAACGAGGTTCTTCGTTTTAGGGAGCTATATCATGAACGATTTAGCGCGCATGACCGTACTTTTATTAACCAAAAGCCGTGTAGTGAAAGTGAGCTCTTGACTTGGCCATTAAACAACGTAAACCTTCGCTACCAACAAGCAGTAAAGCAACAGTTGCAACGCCTAAATGCACAATCTAGCTTTAGTTATACAATTGATTTACACAATAATCATTCTGGCTTTTTTAAAGGGTTTTCCAAGTCGAGTGAAATAGCATTAACTGATACGCTGCAACATGATGCCCATTGGATCAAACCAATCTTAAAACAGTTTTGTCGAGAACTGGCTCAAGAACATATAGACACACTTAATCCAATTACGAATTATGCTGTGCTATCTAAGCCTTGTATTGAAATACTAAAATTAACAGCCGACGGTGCAAGTAGTCGTGAAATAGCTAAACAACTTCACATTACTGAAAGAGGAGTAAATTATCATATTGATAGAGCTCGCGATCTACTGGGAGCCCGCAATCGCATTCATTTAATCAGCCTAGCCCATCGTCATGGTATATTTGCTACGTTGTAATTGAGACTGCTGATAATAGATAATTAACCAGATGACCATTTGGCAAAATGAACAAGAAGACTCTTAATAACAATCAGCATTAGCAGGGATGACCAAAGATTATAGAAGCGGCACTAAACCTTAGAGGAAGCCTAACATAGCCAAATTTCAGGCATAAAAAAACCTGCTCGATGGCAGGTTGCTTTGTTGATAATGGTACCTGAGGACGGACTTGAACCGTCACTTCTTTCGAAATCGGATTTTGAATCCGACGTGTCTACCAATTCCACCACTCAGGCATAGCTATTGTAGCTGTATTTCTTCTTGCAA
Organism: Shewanella sp. 3_MG-2023; assembly: GCF_030548765.1. Lineage (NCBI taxonomy): Bacteria > Pseudomonadati > Pseudomonadota > Gammaproteobacteria > Alteromonadales > Shewanellaceae > Shewanella > Shewanella sp. 3_MG-2023. Next base: position 125,276 of record NZ_JAUOSH010000005.1, read on the forward strand.
AGTTTATAATTCTTTGCAAACCTTTGCAAGATAAAAATCATCACTAAGGTATTTTTATTACTGATAATTCATATACTTATGAGCAATTGGCATCTAGAGACGTTATATTTTGAATCCCCCATGTATACCAATTTCATCACGCTGGCATCATATTGTAGTCAATCAAGCTTGGCTCAATTGAGTGACGGAATTATACCTAGGCCAATGACAATGGCAAGCCCTTTCATAAGCAAAATGATCAAATCAATCTCAATAGCTTAAATCTCATTCAAGTAGAGTAAATTTGCGCTAATCGACATTAATAAATCTTCCCCATTAAAAAGCACTGACTTTATTGATCAAGATCATAAATGTTAAAAAATGAAAATAGTATGTTAAAGCTAGTTTTACAATGAAAGGATAATGATTATGGCTTTTTGGTTAGATTTAATGTTTGGTAACGCAATCGGATTGCTGTCAATGATTGTTATCTTCTGCACCATGGGGATCATGTCTTACATGATGTGGATGTTTATTGTGAAATCTGCTCCTAAGGAATAGTTACTACCCTCCTTCTATAATTTTTGTTATTTGTTATTTGTTTCTTTAGGGGGCTTTCGCCCCCATTTTTATGTTTATTAAACCTAATTTTTAGATTACGCGGCATGCTTTCTAGATTGCACTAGACCATTTACAAACTGTGGTCGCGCTTTAATAAGGTGATTAAGCTCTTCCTTACTTGGCTCGCCTGCGGGTAATCTCAATACTTCACGATTTAAATACAAACGCGCTTTCATTGAAATTTTATACTCAGCAGTCGGTCCTTGAATCGCATAGTGACGCTCATTACCCACTAACTCTAAAATATTACTGTCCACTAGACCTTTAACTGCCAATTCGTTTTGCGGTAGCGCCAAAATTGTCGCTCCCTGTAAAAAGAACTCTCGCAGTAACGCTCGCTCAGCGGGATCGAGTAACTTAACTTTGGCTTCTATGGTTTCAACAGCGCGTTTTTCTTTTAAAATCCCAATCGACTCGTCAACCACAAAGGTGAATAATTGGCTTAAGAAAAAAGCGGCACCAACAATGAGCCCTAAGCCAATAAAATGGCCATAATCTGACACCAGAGCCGACAAAGAAAGCGTCTCAAGCACGTGCTGAGGTGCAACTAATAATACCGCACAAGCGATCACTAACCACAGCATAGTGCTGACTAAAACGCGTTTGATATTCACTAAATTTACAGCCTTTAATTTCATTTTCATCATCATGCTATCCACAGTGTCAGATTTTTGAATCTAGACTTAGTAAAGCAATTTCAATGCCAATAAAATGAGAAATGAATAAAAGCAGTTAACGCAATGACTTATTTAGAGGGAAGAGCAAACAACGGCAGTTAGGCGCATCAAATAAGCTGTTTAATGCGCCATGAAGATCGAAACTAAGCTATAGGTTAAATGAGATTGATAAGCTAAACGTTAAGCTTAAAAATATTGGCATTCTGTATACATTATTTGGCTGCCAATTTGGCTAATACTCGACTTGCAGCAATAAAACCAAAAGTGCCAGTAACCATAGTCACTGCGCCAAAGCCTGACGCACAATCCATTCTCATACTGCCATCGGCGCTATTTTTAGTACTGCAGACGCTACCATCATTTTGAGGATATACCAGTTGTTGCGTTGAAAACACTGCGTCAACGGCAAACCTGCGGGCAACATTTTTTGAAAAGTTATATTCTCTACGCAAAATGTTTCTGACTTTCGCTAATAATGGGTCTTGATAAGTTTTAGCTAAATCGGTTAACTGAATTTGAGTGGGATCGGTTTGACCTCCCGCGCCACCTACGGTGACAATTTTCAGCTTATTTCTTTTACACCATGCAATTAACGCCGCTTTTTGTTTGACGGCATCAATACAGTCAACCACATAATCAATCGCTAACGGACTGGCTTTACTACCCAGATGCTCCGCCAAATTATCGACAGTGATAAAGTCTTCGACTTCATTCACCACGCACTCAGGATTAATTTCAATAATTCGCTGCGCCATTACTTCAACTTTGGACTGGCCGATGGTGGATGCAATTGCGTGAGATTGACGATTGGTATTAGTGACACATATGTCATCTAAATCAATCAGTGTTATTTGCCCTATACCACTTCGAGCCAGCGATTCAGCGACCCAAGTCCCTACCCCACCAATACCGATGATCACGACATGTGCATTAGCAAAGTTTTCCAATGCCGCTTGACCGTATAGTCGACCTATACCACCAAAACGATTTAAGTATGATTCAGACAACATGTATTGCTCTTTAAACTCTCAATGTGGGGGCGGTATTTTATACGAAATCAACGCAGATCTGAATGTATTCCTCAATTAAACCTTAGTTAAACCCTAGTTACACACTGAAACACCTATTACCTAAACCCGCAACATGCAGCAAAAACAAAGAAAGCCAGTTAACCGCACCAATAAAACTGTTAACTACGATTTAAGTCATTGTAAATCATAATGATACATATAAATTAAATCCAACCTAAAGTGACATAGATCACACTTTGGTATGAACTTTTTGTGGCAATATCCTCCACAGAACAGGAATTACTATGAATAACGATAAGGTTGATAACCCAGTCGTTATTTTCTATCAATATCAGCAAGCATAGCTGATAAAAATCAAGCCCTTACCAAAGGAAGATTAAGATGATGAAAAAAAACCTGATCACTGCAGCTATTTTATCTTGCACTGCAATGACCTCTTTTACTGCTCTAGCTGATGGCCCAAATTTTTATGGCCGCGCCGATCTTGCAATCACTAACTCTAGTGAAGGTATTGCAACTCAAAACCAAAAAGATGGCACTGTCCTTGAAAATAACTTTTCATGGTTAGGTGTTAAAGGTTCTGAAAAAATCAGTGATGACGTAGAAATCTTATATCAAATGGAGTTCGGCGTTTCTAACTTTGATAACTCTGGTAATACTTTTGCTGCTCGTAACAGCTTTTTAGGTATTAAAACAGTTGCAGGTACTGCATTAGTGGGTCGTAACGACACTGTGTTCAAAGCAGCAGAAGGTGGATTTGATTTATTTGGTAACAGTAACTCTGATATCGATTTATTAGTTGTTGGTCAAAACCGTGAAGCTGATGGCATTAGCTATTACTCACCAAAAATTGCAGATTTAGTGACATTAAATGCGACTTATTTAATGGATGATAATCACGAATCAACTAGCAGTTCTATGTATGCATTAAGCGCAACTGTTGGTGATAAAGCATTTAAAACACATAACTTTTATGCAGCTGCAGCATACCAAGATGGTATCAGCGATGTAGAAGCATACCGTGGTGTAGTACAAGCTAAATTTGGTGACTTTATTGTTGGCGGTTTATACCAAAACAGTAAAAGCCAAAAAGCTGAACTAGCTCATCTTGAAGGTGATAGCTACTACGTAAACCTAGCTTACCTAATGGGTAACCTAAAGCTTAAAGCCGCTTACGGTTATGATGATTCAGGTCTTGGTAAGTACGCTAGCCGTTTAGTTGGTACTGATAGCGATAAAAATAGCAACCTTAAAAACATGAATGGGTTTGAAATCAGCCAATTTAGTGTTGGTGCAGATTACCGCGTTAGCCCAAGTACCTTAGTATATGGTCACTACACTAAGTATGATGGCGACATGGTACTAAACCAAACTAGCCAAAGCTTAAATGACGATATCGTGACTGTGGGTTTACGCTACGATTTCTAACTCATCACAGCGACTTATTAACGGCTTAATCATCGTTTTTAAGCGTTAATTTATCTACCGATATGATGATTAAAAACGGTCTATTTAGGCCGTTTTTTTGTTTTAGTCATTAGAGGTTGATTTTAATGACCTAATAGCTAAAAAAACTGCAATAACAACACTTCAAGGCTCCCACTTAAGCAATCCCTAAACCTGATGTAGATCTCATAAATTACTGGGCTAGCGCATTTTTAATTAGATGTGAACCTCTCTAAATAGGTATAACGCTATAAAAGTGTTAACCAAAACCCAAATACACAGCATTTATCACATCTTTTACACACCAATTTCACCTCAAAACAAAAAACTTGATCTAGGCCACAACTTTTTAACGATAAACCTGTAAATATTGCAACAAGTTTGTTACGCAGAGTGTTCTGCGAAAAATACCACTAAAACAATCCCATATAAATGGGGATAGAACATCATGTTCTAAAGGGAGTATGAAAGATGAATAAGACCTTACTATCAGCATCAATTGCATCAGTAATCGCACTAACCTCATTTGGCGCGTTAGCTGAAGGCCCTAGTTTTTATGGCCGTTTAGATTTATCGGTGACTAACACTGACACAGGCTCAACCCTACAGTCTGGCACTAATTCTAAAAAGGATGATAATGACAAAATTATATATGAAAGTGGCACTTACATTGAAAATAACTTCTCAAACTTAGGCGTTAAAGGCACTGAAAAAATTGCTGATGGCGTTGACGTAGTTTACCAAATGGAGTTCCAAGTAGAAAACACTTCAGGAAAAGGTGATGTATTTAAAGCGCGTAACACGTTTTTAGGCCTTAAAGGCAGTGGTGGTACCATATTAGTGGGTCGTAACGACACTGTATTTAAAGCAGCAGAAGGTGGATTTGATGCGTTTGGTAACACCAACGCCGATATGGATCGTCTATTAGGTGGCCAAGTGCGTAGTGCTGATGGCTTCTGGTATTACTCTCCAGTTATGGCTGACATCTTTGCCATTAACGCCACCTATTTAATGGAAGATAACAACGGTAATGATGACGCACAGTATGCCGTAAACGTTACTTTTGGTGACAAAGGCCTTAAAAAGCACAATTACTACGTAGCAGGCGCTTACAACAAAGGAATTGGCGGTATTGACGCATACCGCGCGGTAGGTCAATTCAAAGTAGGTGATGTCAAAATTGGCGGTTTATTCCAAAATGCTGAAAGCACAAGCAATTCAATCCAAGAGGGTAACTCTTATTTAGTCAATATCGTTTACAACATTAGTGGCGTAAACTTGAAAGCTGAATACGGTATGGATGAAGCCGGTTTTGGTAACTACTACAAAAATTCAGGTGGTGTAGCTTCAGATGACATTAATGTATCTAACTTTACCATTGGTGCTGATTACCGCATTTCTAAATCTACCTTAGTATTTGGCCACTATGCAATGTATGAAGGTGACTATAAAGTTGCAGGTGCTAAAACTGACTTAGCTGATGATAGCGTGTTCAGTGTTGGTATGCGTTACGATTTCTAAATATTCTTTTTAAATCGAAAAACGAATATAAAAAGCTAATATAAAAACTAAGGCGACCTTCAAGGTCGCCTTTTTATTGTATTTTTTCAACCAGCCAAAGTTTAGGCTTTGCGGGTTAGCTTATATGCAGCTTCATTTAGCCAAGAAACATTCTTATTAATAAAGCGTGGGTTTTCCGCTAATACATCAGCACACTCGAGTAATTCAATCTCGAAATATGGCGCCAGGTATTGTTCAATCCACTGCGGGCTCACCGCAAATGGCGGGCCATTAAGCTCGGCTTGTGGGTAATCTAAGGTAATCAATAACCCTTTAACTTTAGCCGGAATTAACTTGGCAAGCTGTTGTGCATATTGCTGGCGCATTTGCTCTGGCCAAGCAATTAAGGCGGCGCGATCGTAAAAAGCCTGAATCGACTTTGTCGCCGTTAATGGTAGGGTAAAAATATCACCTTGAATAAGGGTTACTTGATCAGCACAAAAAAATTGATGCTCAGCTTGCGAAGTCATGCTCACAGGCAAATTATTGTCGCTAAAAAAGTCCTCAACAGCGGTTTGGCTTAGCTCACAGCCAACAACATCATGGCCTTGCTCTGCAAGGTAACACATGTCTAATGACTTGCCACATAAAGGTACAAACACCTCTGCGCTGTTATCGACGGTAAGTGTAGACCAATACTTTACTAAAAATGGATTCACTTGCGGCTGATGAAAACCGATTTGTTGTAACTGCCACTTCTCATGCCAAAAACTCGCTTCCATGTAGATAAACTCAAGTCAGTAAATAATGCGTCTAACTCTAATCACTCTAAAAGTGAGATGCAACACTAAAAAGCTTAAACCCGTAAACCACAGTTTGAACCCGACAAACGACAACTTTGATTGACTAAACCAAGCTATAAAGCAACAGTAATGGCAATGTCTGCTACTCTTGTTCAGCTTTACCTTGAAGCACATGCTGAACTTTTTTAAGCCACTTGCAGTTATCACATTGACAATTACGACGTGATAAATGATGTGGGCTCAAATTCGAGTCAATAAAGTCCACCGCAATCAACAACTGTTGTTTCAGATCTTCCACTGATTTTTTCTCAAGGGCCACCAGTTCATCATTATGATTCATCCAAATGCACTCTTCGCCCTGATGACAAGTAGTACATTGCTCATCACTGGCATTATAAAACACCGCATGTGGACAGTGAGTAACTTCCATCGACTGTAAAATACGTTGCCGTGGAAAAGGAAATAGTGAAATTAAATCCGCTTTGTTAATGGTAGGCATAAGCACTCCTTGATTAAACCGAATATTTTTACTTACTTAAATACTACCTACCTAACGCACAAAACAATTTGACTCACGTCAAAGTTTACAACAGCTAATTTTTACGATAGGTCGGTTTGAGATCTAGGTGAGGTTAATTTGCTTTATAAAGGCTAAAACAGAAAAAAAATCGGCTCAATCAATCCAATAGCTTGCCAGCAATGTGTAAATATGAGTTTATGAGATAAGCCAATACCAATACACTCAACAGGCACCTTGGTACATAGGAAGTTAATTTTGCAAACACCGCAGTTACAGCATTTTTATATCAATGAAGAGCAATCAGTTTACCTGCTCAAGGCTGAAGATGCCCGTAAGCATCGAGCCTGGATCCGTTTATGTAAACAGCAACTAAGCAAGCTTGGTTATCATGATATCGAGTTTATCGGCAAAGGTGCCTATGGCTTTGTGTTTGCGGGTATCAATGATATTAGCCAATCCCATGTGTTTAAGTTTTCCCGCATTACCCTGCCACGAAGCGTGCAAGATAGACTTGAAGAAGAAGCCTTCATGCTCAGTCAATTAGTGCACCCTAATGTCCCTAACGCCATCAAATTTGAGCGGGTCGGCAAGCAAGGCATTATGGTCATGGAGCGAGCCAAAGGTGAAGATCTCGATAAAATCTGTCACCGAATGGGGACGTTACCCATAGCCATGATCATCAGCATTGCACGGCAATTGGCCAATTTATTGTACTACCTGCGCACAGGTAAATGCTTAGTCCATGGCGATATTAAGCCATCAAATTTAGTGTATGACATTGAAAACGACCATTTATCACTCATTGATTGGGGCTCGGCGGTGTTTGCCCAACGTGATGAGCATAATAACTCGGTTGAAGACAATGTGATGTCCTTGATGTCGAGCGATCAACAACACACCAACGCCAGAATGGGCGATGTGTACTTTATCGGTGAAGATCAGCTTAATGGGGCGTTATCCAGTCCAAGATTTGATGAGCAAGGGGTGGCAGCCACCTTATACGCACTGGCATCAGGGCAAATTAGCCGCTTTGGCAGTAAAGTGATCACCGCCAGTAGTTTAGGTTTACCCATTGAGCTGGCCCGCACTTTAGATGGCATGCTTAGCGATGACCCCAGCAGACGTAATTTAGCCGGTGATTATTTTTTAAAGAGCATGCGCCACAATCACCGTATGCACTTGCCACACCTTGGGGCTCAGCCGTTAATTGAAGATATACCACTGTGGGTTTTACCAAAGCAAAAACAAGTCGAAACCGTGAGTTACAGTTCCAGAAAATCATTTTTAAAGGAACATAACACCCAAGACCCCATTACGAAGATGGATGATATTCAATTAGAAAAATATTACCGTAATTTTCTTGCGGGCATGGGTGACACTGAAAAAGGCTTTATTGCCGCAGTGGGTAAATTAGCCCAATACCCGATTGTGGGAGGCCTTGCCATTCATTGGCGTAAAAGCGGCGTCTATATCGACTCTAACCTTGCTATTTATGACCCCGACACTAAGGAAGTGTTAATCCAAGCGGTCAATAATATGGTGACCTTAGCCCGCGGCATTCGACGTATCGGGGTATTTAAAGCCTGCTTTTTTAACGCTAAAGACACCTTACATTTAGAGCGAAACAATCCATCTGAGCCATATAAAATGGTCAACGATGCGCAATTAAGTTTTGAAGTGGGTGATGTGCCCGCATCAGAAGGCCGTTCGCGGCTACATTCTTACTTTGAAGATGGTAAAGATCCTGAAGAGAACCTTGAGCTGCCCACCGAGATCATGACAGAACTGGGTTGGATAAACCAAATTCATCATACCGGCTGTATTATTTTTGAAGCCTTACCTAACCATCTAAAAATACACAGTTATTTGCGCTTATTAAACCCGAGAAAACAAGCAGCTTTTAGAGCTTCTCTGGATAGAATCTTATTTCATGCCAGTAAGATTCAAGGCCATGGGGTCTCAGGTTTTATGAAACTGCCTTATAAAAATACCCGTCAGTTTTCCCATATTGATCATAAAGCGGATCATTTTTACCCTAAAAATCCAAAGCAAATAGCAGAGTGATTATCTGCAGATGTCATCTCATCGGCTAAATTACTGCCAATAAAAAGCCCTGTTAGTCCGAGCATACCGGCTTAACAGGGCATTTTTAGCCACGCACTTATAACGAGCAGTTCATAGCAAAAAACTAAATTGGCGAACCCGGTGGCATCATTAGAGGTTTGGCAATAAAGCGATACTCCGCTGACTCAAGCCCTTTGGCTAAACCTTGCAATAACCATTCAAAATGGGCAGCTTGATAATTACTGGCGCGATTGCTACGGCGCTTTAATTGCTTCTCGGCATACGTTAAGCGCGCTAACAATTGAGCTTTTACTTCAGCTGAGGTGTTGTCGTTATGGTAGCTAGATAGTAACTCATCTAATACCACGGTATTGACACGCATCTGCACAGCTAACAACTGCCCACGCTGTAAATCTTGAAAAAGCGTTTTCGCCAATAACTTATCGATGAGACTCACCACAGATAACTGCTCTGAATCATCCATAAAGCCTTGATTGACACGGTTTAATCTTTCTGGAACTAATATTCGGCTTACCACATGGCGGCTCATCACCTCTGCCATTCCTATGGGGTCGGTTAACACCCCAATGCCAGAATCAAAGCTTTCTCGGGTTTTGCGGTAATTACCTGCTTTAGGCACTAATAACTCAGTGACTTCAGTCGGTACTGCTAAGCTTTCAGCCGATAGTAGCGCTAATAAAGAGCTTAAGGCTTCAGTTTGTAACTTGGGCGATAAATAATGCCAGCGCTCAGCTGAGCCATGCTGCTGATAGCTATAATCACTGCCACCAATCCACTTCGCTGCGGCATCCACTTGAAAACGGGTCAGTAAGTAAATTGGCACAAACACATCGGCAAGTTCACCTAGTGGCTGCTCTTGCAGTAAGGCATTGGCATTAAACTGCTCAATTGCCTTGCGGCGCACTTGCTCTAATCGTGTTAGTTCTGCTGCTGCAGAGTTACCGTTATCCCATAAACTTGCATAGGCATGGCTTGCTGATGCTGAGCGGGAATCTGCTTCACCAATGTAACGCAATCCTGCTGTTCTGGCTTGTTTCACTAGCTCGTCAGCATTAGCTTTATCGCCATAGCCGTAAGCAATAGTAAACTTGTCCCACTCACCAATGCCTTCAACGTATGGCGCTGAAATATCAACTTGCTCCCCTTTAAGGGTAATGTTGGGATGGGGATAATCCATCACCGAAGCATTGTCATTGGTTGAGGCGGCAAAGTTATGATCTAGCCCCAAGGTATGGCCAATCTCGTGAGCTGACAATTGGCGTATACGCGCCAATGCTAAGGCCATTGATGCCTCAGCAGCGGCATCTCGGTCTTGCCAACCTGCGGTTAAACCGCGAGCAATAAGGTGGTCTTGTTTAACCCGCAAACTCCCAAGGGTGACATGGCCTTTAATGATCTCACCGGTGCGCGGATCTTTAATTGACGCGCCATAAGACCAGCCGCGAGTCGCACGATGCACCCATTGGATCATGTTATAACGAATATCTTGTGGGTCGGCATCTTCTGGTAATATCTCCAGCTTAAAACCATTAATAAAGCCTGCTTCATTAAAGGCTTCTTCCCACCAGCGGCCACCATCGAGTAATGCTGAGCGAATAGGCTCTGGCACGCCAGGATCAAGATAATAAGTAATCGGTTTAACCACTTCACTAGGAGCAATACCTGGGGTGACTTTTTCAAGTCGATGACGTAAAAGATATTGTTTGCTTACTGGCGAGTCGATAGGCGCAGAGTAATCAAAATACTCATCTGATAAATAACCACTCATCGGCTGATAAGCGCGGGGCTGATAACCCGCTTCTGGCAAGGCCACAAAAGAGTAGCGCATTCGCACTGAAACAAACTTGCCATCTGGAGTCACCTGCTTAACAAATTCGCCAGCTTTAGCGCTATTGAAAGTCAGTAAAACATCGACATCGGCATTTTGCTCAAATGACTTAACTCCTTGGGGTAAGATAACTGAGCGGGATTTATCCAAGGTATAACTGCCTTGCTTAGTGTCAGCTAAACGCTGAGAAACCCCATGTAAATCATTAATCATTAGATCATTAACCGCAACTAGCGGCGTTTTACCTTCGACCACTTTACCGCGCCATAATACCGATTCAGCAAACGCCTCTTTGACCGCTAGCTGTTCCGCTGGGTTATCGCTTGATGCCCGATAAAAGGTATTTAACTGTTTAAGCAGAATATAAGGACCGTGGCGCTCAAATTGCACCATGCGTGTTTGCCCGAGTTGGCCTCGGTCTAGGCCTATATCATTAGAACCAACGCCATGGGGTAAACTGCTGATCAGTAAAAAGGGCTCATTGAGTCGGTTTGCTTCTAAAAACAATTCCCCAGAGCTATTTTGGAAATAAAAGTTGATAAACCCTTGGGCTTTGTCACTTTGCTTTATCACTTTCTGCGCCGCTGAGGTCGCAGCGTAAGTCATAATTGGGGTTGCCATGAGTACTGGCGTTAATGCCATGACTGAAGCAAGCGCCATACTTTTACGATCCATTCAACACTCTCCCTTGTTGTTGTGCTCAGGTTAATTGTTATTATTGGCGACTTAACTGACGCCATTATTGTTGTTATTTTTGCTGCTGATTTTTATAGTCAATCCAATGCTCTAAGGTATCAAACAATTCATTTAATACTATCGGCTTGGTGATATGGGCATTCATGCCCGCTTGAATACTTTTCTCTCTGTCACCAGACATGGCGTGGGCCGTCATGGCAATAATCGGCATTTGCTCTGTAGTGTAACGCTTACGTAATTCTCTGGCAGCAGTCAAGCCATCCATGACCGGCATTTGAATATCCATCAATACGGCATCAAACGGACGAGTATCGATCATATCTAGTGCTATTTGACCATTATCAGCCACTTCAACTTCATAACCGGCGCTTTTAAGTAGCTCGGTGGCTACCTGCTGATTAATAAAGTTATCTTCAACCAGCAAGACTAATCCGGTTTGTTTGGCAGCTTCGGAATCCTCTTCAACCACAGGCGCTACATTCAATTGAGGCTCAGCGGCAAAGGCGCCAATAATCTCATCAAACAAGGCTGATGCTTTAAAAGGCTTTTGCAAAACAGCAAACACACGACTGACATCAAACTCGGCCTCTAACGGCTCAGCACTATAAGCGGTCATTAAAATAATCACCGGACGCTTTTTAATCCGCCCATCAGCAACCATTTCATCAATGATATTAATCACATCGCCGCCGCCCATTTCAGGCATCATCCAATCAAGCAATAATAAATCTATTGGGCTGTGGGCTAAAACATCTAGTGCCTGTGCACCACTTTGCGCGGTTTTCACCCCAAAGCTAAAGTCGCGCATCACGGTGGAATATATCTGCAAAGCACTTGGGTTATCATCCACCACTAAGGTAGTTAAGTTATTTAACTGCTTTGGCACCACCAATGGCTCAACCACATTTTCTTCAGCAATTTCAAAACTAATGGTAAAGCTGAAAGTACTCCCTTGATTGGGCTCTGATTCAACGGCCATGGTGCCGCCCATCAGCGAGACTAAATGCTTACTAATAGACAGGCCTAATCCGGTACCACCATATTTTCGAGTGGTAGAACCATCAGCTTGGGAGAAGGCATCAAACAAGTTCGCTTGTTGCTCTTGGCTAATACCAATACCGGTATCGCGTACCCAAAACTTAAGGGTAATACGGTGATCTCGCTCGCCTACATCTTCACAGCCCAGTTCAATCTCACCATTTTGAGTAAATTTAACCGCGTTAGATAATAAGTTAACTAAAATTTGCCCTAAACGCAGAGGGTCACCACTGAGAATTAGCCCAGCGGTAACCGGGGCATATAGTAGTAACTCAACGCCTTTTTCTTGAGCCTTTTGCGCATTCATATCAATGACATGATCAAGCACTTTATCCAGTGGGAATGACACCCTTTCAAGCTCTAATTTACCCGCTTCAATTTTAGAGAAATCCAAAATATCATTAATAATGCGCAGTAATGACTGAGCAGAGAATCCCGCTTTATTTAAATAATCTTTTTGCTGAGCGGTTAACTGAGTTCGCAGCGCCAATTGCAACATACCGATAATGGCATTCATCGGTGTACGAATTTCATGGCTCATATTGGCCAAGAATTCACTCTTATACATGTTGGCTAACTCAGCATCTTGCTTAGCTTCAAGCAAGGCCACTTCGTTACTCTTTTGGCGGGTAATATCTTTATGCGTACCCAGCATTCGCTTAGACTGACCATCGGCAGCAAACTCCACTGCTCGGCCCCGAGACAGCACCCAATGATACTTTCCAGATTTAGAGCGCATACGGTATTCAATCTCATAGGTTCCTTTGGGCTTTAGCGCATATGCACTTCGATACTCTTCGACTCGCATGCGATCGTCTGGGTGAATAAGTGCATCCGTTGCTGAAATAAGCGCTGGAAATTCGTTCGGCTTATAACCTAGCATTGAATAAAATGCGGGGTTACAAATCAGCTGCTCTGAATCTAAATACCAATCCCACAAGCCATCTTCTACTGCATCCATGGCTAAATGGTAACGCTCTTCAGATAATCGTAATTGCTCAGCCGATTCATATTCACGGGTGACATCACGCCATACTGAAATAAGCCCTAATAACTCGCCGCGGCGGTTATAAAATGGCAGTTTTAAGGTATCGAGCAGTACCGTTTTACCACCAATATCGGCTTTTTCTTGATAACGCATCAGTGAGCGTTCGGTTAATACTTTTTGATCTTCTTCGCGGCTACGCACGCCTTGATCGTAACTGGTATCAAGGGACAATTGCCCGATCATGTCACTTTCTTTGCAGCCCAGCATGTACTCAGCCGATTTATTACAGCCTAAATACTTACCTTCTTTATCTTTGTAAACAATCGCCTCTGGGATTGAGTCAATCAATGAGCGTAATAGTGCAAACTCACGTTCTCGGCGCTCAGTCGTATCGCGCAAACGTTGGGTGCGCCTTGCGACTAAGTTATCCAGACGTTTATTTTGCTCGGCTAGATGACCGGTATATTGTTTGTTCTCTTCAAAAATACGACTCACCAGCAAGAACCACGGCTCCCAACCTTCAGTGATTTTTTCAGGTGGCGATTTAGGCTCGCGAGAACACTCTTCCAAATGGGTCAATAAACGTGAGGCAGGGTTAACGAATGAGCGGCGAGTTTGCCAGTGAACAATGGTCACCAGCACTGACAAGGCGAAAACCACCAGTAAGAAACTCACTTTTAACTTATCCCAAGCGTCTTGGAATAACAGGTCTTCATCTTGCAGATATAGCAAGCGCCATGGCGGGTTTTGCAGCGCGACTGAGTGAATATAGTAGCCGTTGCGCAGTATGCCATCATGGGCATCGAACATTTCTGATTCAGGCAAAGAATGCAGCTCTGACGGAATGCGCTGACTGATATGATAAACCCGGTTCATATCGCTGGCTTCAAAATCACTGTGGGACAATATATTGTTATATTGATCCAGCAAAATCACTGTACCCGGCATTTTAAAATACATCCGCATTTGCTTAGCTAACGATGCCAAAGTCATGTCTAAATTGATTGAACCAATAAACTCATCTTCAAGATATACTGGCAGACCTAGGGTGGTTAACAAACCTTGATCGGCTAAATCTACATAAGCTTCACGCCAAAAAACACTGCGCTGCGGATTCATGGCAGGAGTAGCAAGTTGGAATTGTTTTTTATTAAGCAGCTCTTCTCGAAAACGGTACTCGTCATTGGTCCACGGAAATGACGACATGATCCTTTGTTTGGATATGTAATAAATCGAAGAAGCTTTAGGGGCGGCCTCTTTCGCAACAGGGAAAGACAACGACAGCTCAAATAGCATTTCTAATTCTTGATAAAACCTGTCGCTGCGGCCATCAAGGGTACCCATACCGGTAATGCGCCCCATATTGGTAAAGGGCTCACCACTAGTGGCATAACTTGGCTCTAAGGTAAAAAATTGACCATCTTCATTGAATTTTTCGTATTGAGGTAAGCGATCTTTACGGACTAACTCGCCTAAACGTAAGTTATCTACGGCGACGTTACGTAAGCTTTTTACTGCACGGATACTCGACTCCAGCAGTAAATCAATTTGCAAGACATGACGCAATACTTGCTCTTCACGCTCTTTAATTAGCTGGGTTTTTTCACGCTCAAACAATACCCATGCCGATAAAAGTGCCATAACAATTACACCAATATAAGTATAAAAAACGGCTCGGTTATACTTTCTTTGAATAAGCGATTTTAATTGTAATTCTGGCTCGGTCGATTTCATTGAAAACCCTTTGGCTTTTCTTAGCAGCGTAGATATTTAATAAGGTAAAAAAGGAGGTACGCTAATAATGTCTATTTATGCATATTATCAGGAACATATTCGCAAGCACACGAATAAATGTTCACAAAACATGACTAATTTATTTTTCACTCCATTCCACTAAAAACATAGCAAAAATCTGACCATTATTCTTGGCAATAACCCGTAAACTGGCCGCTTACATAAAAGGCGCGTTAAAAGAGCTCGTTGAAACAGATTGCTTAAAAATAAAAAATGGCCACCTAACAGGTAGCCATAAACGGTACTTTAAAGCAGAAGTGCTTATAAGTTCTCTTCAGCAAACTCTGCTAAGCGAGATCGCACCACACCATTAAGGTAAATATTGGCACTGCCGTCAAAGTCTTTAAAACGCTCCACAATATAGGTTAAACCTGATGTCACCGCCGTCAAATAGGTTGAGTCTATTTGCGCCAAGTTACCACAACACACTAGTTTGGTGCCCTCGCCCATGCGGGTGATCATGGTTTTGATTTGTGATGCGGTCAGGTTTTGGCATTCATCTAAAATGACCACTGAATTTTGAATCGAGCGGCCACGCATAAAGTTAATCGATTTAAACTGCACGTTCGCCTTCTCCATGATGTAGTTCATGCTGCCGGTGGGGTTAACATCATTTTTATGCAGCACCTCAAGGGTATCAGTAATTGCCGCAAGCCAGGGCGCCATTTTTTCCTCTTCGGTGCCAGGTAAAAAACCGATGGACTCGGCAATTTCAGGGGTGTTACGGGTTACAATGACTTTTTCGTACTGGTTTTGCTCAACCACCAGCTCAAGCGCAGCCGCCATGGCAATTAAGGTTTTACCACAACCGGCGGGGCCGGTGAGGATCACTAAGTCAATATCTGGATCTAGCAAAGCATTTAACGCCATCCCCTGATAAATATTCTTAGGTTTAACACCCCAAGCTTGCAAATGATTAAGCCTTTCGCGGCCATAATCGATGATATTAAGATGTGTTGCGGTTTTGCTGGCAACCTTGCCGCAAAAATCAGAGGTTTCATCGATAAGGTATTGATTACTGTAGAAGGGCTCGTTACCTACGGCATCGATATCCACCTGATGGACGACTTTGCCAGCTTCTCTATCAGTAGAGACTTTATCCACCTTGTCCCAAAAATCACCGTCAAACTGATAAAAGCCTTTCGCCAAAAAGCGAATATCATCAATTAACTGATCGGTGCGATAGTCTTCAACTCGCTCAATACCCGCCCCTTTAGCTTTAAGGCGCATATTAATGTCTTTGGTGACTAATACGACCTGACGAGGCTGATGCAGATTTTGTAGATGAAGTGCGGTGTTAATAATACGATTATCGTTATTATCGCCTGGCAGAGCGCCAATGATAAAGTCGATTTGATGGTCGGGGAAAATAGATAAACTACCTGATACGTCTAAATGTCCTTCGCGGCTTGGGAGTGCAACGCCGTTTAGAATTTGTTCCGGCGAGGTCTTACCGCCAAGTATGTCTTCCAATGCCCTAATCGCGACCCGGGCATCACGGCTAATATCGTGCTTTCTATCCTTTATATTGTCTAATTCTTCTAACACAGTCATGGGAATTATTACGTCATGTTCTTTAAACGAATATATCGCTAAAGGTTCATGTAGTAACACATTGGTATCCAGTACAAACAACTTTCTGTCGTCTCGTTCCATGGCGCCTCCAGAGTGCTCAATACAAAATGTAACTATGGGATTAAAGCAATATAAACTCCTGTTCATAAGCTGGATTAATCGAATCATCATGATTGATTTTCAACCAAACTTAAATTTACTATGCCAGTAATTATATCAAGTCTCAATATCATTTTATTGATTAAAGGTTCGAGTTTAAGTTGTTAAAGTTGGCACTGAGATGACACCAAGATGACACTAAGATGTCAAAAATTCGCTGGCGTAAAAGTGAAATTCCTTCAGATGAATATTTAAATCACTGCTAGAATTTAAATTGAGTAGCGTTTGGTATAACATACGCGCCCTTTGTGTTTATCCGTCCCGAATGAGAGTAAAAAATGCCGTTTTCTTTAGGTCAACGCTGGATTAGTGATACCGAGTCAGAACTTGGTTTAGGAACTGTGGTTGCTGTTGAAGGCCGTATGGTGACAGTATTGTTTCCTGCCGCCGATGAGAACCGTTTGTTCTCCCGCAGTGAAGCGCCATTAACTCGTGTAATTTTTAATCCCGGTGACTCCGTAGAAAGCCATGAAGGCTGGAGCCTAACCATCAGTGAAGTCGAAGAAAAAGATGGTTTAGTCACCTATGTTGGTATCCACAGTGAGACCAACGAGACGGTACGTCTGCGTGAAACCTTACTAAACCACAACATTCGTTTTAATAAACCACAAGACAGATTATTTGCCGGTCAAATTGATCGTCTAGAGCGCTTTGGTATTCGTTACCAAAGCCAAATGCTACGCCATAAACTTGCCACCTCAGATTTGCTTGGGCAACAAGGCCCACGTGTTGGTTTAATTCCACATCAACAGTGGATTGCCCATGAAGTCGGTCGTCGCTATGCCCCTAGAGTACTTTTAGCCGATGAAGTAGGTTTGGGTAAAACCATTGAAGCTGGCCTTATTATCCATCAACAATTATTGACTGGCCGTGCTGAACGTATCTTAGTGATTGTGCCTGACACTTTGCGCCATCAGTGGTTAGTTGAAATGCTGCGCCGCTTTAACTTACGTTTTTCTATTTTCGATGAAGATCGCTGCGTTGAAGCCTATGCCGATAACGACAACCCTTTTTACACTGAACAATTAGTCATTTGTTCATTAGAACTATTACGTAAAAAGCGCCGTTTAGAACAAGCTGTCGATGCCGATTGGGACTTAATGGTAGTGGATGAAGCCCATCACCTTGAGTGGAGCGAAACCGCCCCAAGTCGCGCTTATCAAATCGTAGAAGCCTTAAGTGAAGAAGTGCCTGGAGTGTTATTGCTCACGGCAACGCCAGATCAATTAGGCCATGAAAGTCACTTTGCTCGTTTACGATTACTGGATCCAGATCGCTTCTACGACTACAACGCGTTTCTTGAAGAAGAAAAAAGCTATCAAAGCGTTGCCGAGGCCGCCGAAGCATTAGCTGCCAACGACAAGTTAGCTGACAGTGCTGTTGTCAGCTTAACCGAATTACTCAGCGAGAAAGACATCAGCGCAAGCATTAAGCTTATCCAAGCAGATGATGTCGATGCTGACGCCCAGCAAGCTGCCCGCGCTGAGTTATTACAAGATTTACTCGACCGTCACGGTACTGGCCGCATTTTATACCGTAACAGCCGCGCCTCTGTCAGTGGCTTCCCGACCCGTATTTTTAATCCGCATCCACTGGCTATGCCGCAAGAATACGTCACGGCTGAGCGCGTTAATGCCATGATGGGATCGAAAAAATCAGCTCAAGATCAAGCTAAGCAATCTCTAAGCCCTGAAAAACTGTATCAAGCCTTTGAAACCGATAGTGCCAGTTGGTGGAAGTTTGATCCGCGAGTCGATTGGTTAATTGAATTCTTAAAAGATAATCGCAGTAAAAAAGTGCTGATTATTGCTAGCCAAGCAGAAACGGCATTAAGCCTTGAAGAAGCACTGCGCACCCGTGAAGGTATTCAGGCAACCGTTTTCCATGAAGGGATGTCGATTATTGAACGTGACAAAGCCGGCGCGTACTTTGCCCAAGAAGAAGGCGGCGCTCAGGCGTTAATTTGTTCTGAAATTGGCTCTGAAGGGCGTAACTTCCAATTTGCGAGTCAATTAGTGCTATTTGATTTACCGCTCAACCCTGACTTACTTGAGCAACGTATTGGTCGATTAGATCGTATTGGTCAGCAAAATGATATTCAAATTCATTTGCCATACCTTGAAGACACCGCCCAAGAAAGACTGATGCATTGGTATCATCAAGGCTTAAACTCATTTGAACTTACCTGCCCAAGTGGCCATGTATTGTTCAATGAATTTGCTGATGAGCTAATGAACGTACTCAACGATGACAACCCAGAGCTAATGACAGCGCTGCTTAACGGTACCCAAAGCCGTTACCAAGCACTTAAGCAAGCGATGGAGCAAGGCCGCGATAAGCTGTTAGAGATTAACTCCCATGGCGGCGAGCAATCTAAAAAGTTAGTTGAACGCTTAGCGGAGCGAGACTCAGATACCCACTTAATTGGTTCGGTGATCCGCTTGTGGGACATTATCGGTGTGGATCAAGAAGATCGCGGCGAGAACTCAATCGTATTACGCCCAAGTGAGCACATGCTATTCCCATCGTACCCAGGTCTGCCTGAAGATGGTATTTCTGTGACATTTGATCGTGAAACTGCCCTATCACGTGATGATATTGCCTTTATCTCCCAAGAGCATCCATTAGTGCAAACGGCGTTAGACTTAATCACTGACTCAGAAACCGGAACCACCAGTGTTGCAGTGCTTAAAAACAAAGCCTTACCTGCTGGAACCTTGTTCCTTGAGTTAATTTACATGGCTGATGTTTCGGCACCTAAGTCATCACAGCTTTATCGCTATATGCCACCAACCCCTATCCGAGTGTTATTGGATAAAAGTGGCCAAAACTTAGCTGACAAAGTCGATTATAAGAGCTTTGATAAACAGTTAAGTGCGGTTAACCGTCATATTGCCAGTAAGCTTGTGAATGCATCACAACCTATTTTGCACCCGTTACTGGCAAAAGGTCAGCAACAGGCTGAAATTGAATTAGCCAAACTGGTTGAGCAAGCCCGTGAAAAAATGACCACCCAGCTAACTAGTGAGTTGACCCGACTTGAAGCGCTAAAGGCCGTGAATCCGAATATTCGAGATTCTGAAGTGGACTTTATTCGCAATCAAATGGCTGAATTGAATGGCTATATTGATGATAGTCAATTCCAACTTGACGCTATTAGAATGGTATTAGTTAGCCACGTATAATACACTGCTAACTCGAAGCAAAAAGCCCTGAACTTCAGGGCTTTTTTGTATCTATTTTTTGTCATTGTTTTAAGTGTTTAGCGTAAACATAAGCTCATAAACATAAGCGCACAAGTCTATAGTGATGACATCGCAAGATTCGTTAAGGAAGCCACATTGCTGCTAAAGCCTCTGTTTGTTTTATCTGTTACCAGTCTTTTTAGCCTCAGCCTTTTCTGTCACAATGCTATGGCAGCCAGTGAGTTGCCTACTGCTAATGCTGGAAAACAATTTATCAGCGTCCAAGATCAACAACAGCCAGTTTGGGTCAAACCTTGGCAAGGCCCGCACCAGCGCGGCGCAGCTATTATCGTCGGTCCAACCGATTCCCCCGCCAGTGGCAGTGGCCTAATTCGCTATTTACGTGATGAGATCCCCGCATTTGGCTGGGCAAGCTTGAGCATAAAACCCACTGAAGGTTTATACCGACCAAATTTTGCCACTGACGCCGAAGAAATTCCCAAAGCCGGTGAAGCGCAGTTAACCCTGAGTCGTCACCAGCAAGCCCCCAAATTTAGCTCAAACCAACTACTTGAACTGCGTAACTTTCAGCAAGAACTTATGGTAGACAGTCTCGACCAATTGCAAGCTATTGAGGCGCAGTTCCCAGGAAAAAGACTATTAATCGTCACCGATGATAGTGCGGGCATGGTCATTAACTTACTTTTTGAAGCTAAGCTAGCCAAGCCCGACTTATTAGTGGTGATCAACCCCTATCGTGAATATGAGCAGATTATTGCGCCGCAACATCGCGGTTTATCCATTGCCCAACAGCTCAGAGAAATCGATATCCCAATACTGGATCTGCAATCAGCCGATGCTCATCAAATATCTATGACTGAAAGTGCTAGCAGAAAAGCACTCAATAAAGCTAAATCGAGCCAGTATTACCGCCAATATCAATTAGCGCTTAATCTCGATAATCAAAGTGGTTGGGAGCAAGTGCTGCATCATATTGCAGGCTTTAGTAAAGTCATTACCGCACGATAAAAAGGGCCAGCATATTGCTGCCCCTTAATGGCTATTTGCTTATTTTAAGACTGAGTAATAAGGCATATTTTCAATTTTTTCAATAACATCGCATAATAATCAATCTCCAATGGCCTTTCAGCTATTCACTAAATTTGTGCAATGCAGTATTGGCCGCACTAGTCTAAAAGCTGATTAACTCACAACTGACTCGCTCATTATCACCACCAAGGCTGACGAGACTGATAAGCTTGCTCGGTTTGCTTTATTTCACGATTAGCGGCAATGATACGGTTTTTACCCGCTAACAGGCGAACTTGGCTTAAAGACTCACGACTTAATAACCGCCTTGTTGAGGCTGACCAACTATGATTAATGCTCATTTTAATGGCCGCATTCACATCAGGAGAGCGGGTCATAAACTGCTCGGCAAGCTCAATAGCACGCTGCAATGGCTGTGAACTTTTCTCGGTCACTAAACCAAAATCTAGCGCCTGTGCGGCTGATAGCACTTCTGCGCTATAGGTAATTTTTAAGGCCTTATCTTTGGGCATCACCTGTCTAAGCGCTGCCAGTCCTGCCATATCAGGCACTAAGCCCCATTTTGATTCCATAATAGACAGCTTAGCATCATCACTTGCAATACGAATATCTGCCCCTAGCGCAATTTGCATACCGCCACCAAAACAGCAGCCATCTAATACTGCAATCACAGGGATGGGTAAACGCTGCCAGCCAATAGACACCCGCTGGGCTAAGTTGGCATTACCTGGTAGCCATTTGAACAGCAATTTGGCAATCATGGAGGGGGATTTAGCAATCGCTTTAACATCTAAGCCCGAAGAGAAATTACCATCGGCGCCGGATAATATGACCGCATTAATTTCGCTATCTTTTCTAATATTTTTAATGGTTTTATCAATGGCTTTAAACATTTCATAATTGAGCGCGTTATATTTATCTGGTCGGTTTAGCGTCACAAAAGCAATACCGTTTTGTTTTTTTAACGCCACTAACTTCTTATTCATTGTTCATCCTTAATATAAATAATAACTGGTCAGTCCAGAAGTTACGTTAGCATAAATTGGCTTACTGGCGAATAGTTAAGCTAATTTGATATTCTTCATAAGCTGCTAAAACTACAACAATATATATGTTCCCGCAGGAACAAAAGTGCCGTCAAAATTCAGATTTACTGAATTTAAGAGCATTTTTTCGTTAAACGCCAAAAAATTGTCGATTTTTGGTGCGAAAAGTCAGCAATAAGTTGTAGTATGTTTGCCCATAAAAAGTAACATTACTCATCGACTCATTTTTCTTGTTTAATCGGAGTTCGTTTAAGTGCTCGATCGAGTAATAGCTAATGCATTCAAAATAATAATACCCTGTAAAAGGATCTGCTGTAGCCATGACTATTCCTATTTTAATCTGTGATGACTCAGGATTAGCCAGAAAACAAATGGCGCGAACACTTCCCAAACATTGGGATGTTGAAATCAGTTACGCCACCAATGGTGAAGAAGGCTTGGAGGTGATCCGTCAAGGAAAAGGGGAAATTGTCTTTCTCGACCTTAATATGCCCGTCATGGATGGCTATGAAGTACTAGAAGCCATTCAGCGAGAAGACTTGCCCGCCTTAGTCATTGTGGTCTCTGGTGATATTCAATTAAAAGCCCATGAGCGAGTAAAAGCCCTTGGCGCATTAGATTTTATTCAAAAGCCGGTTAGTGCTGAGTCCATCAGCAATATCTTAGAAGAATACGGCATTTTAACTTTAGCCCTTAAACAATCAACCAATGACACGCCGATGTTTAAAGTTGATTTACGTGACGCTTGCCAAGAAATTGCCAATGTCGCCATGGGCCGCGCTGCCGACTTATTAGCGAAACTACTCGATGTTTTTGTAAAACTGCCAATCCCCAACGTCAATGTTTTAGAAGTCAGCGAACTGACCATGGCACTTAAAGCCACCGAAGAAAGCTCGAAGATTTCTGCATTATGCCAAGGTTTTATTGGCGCTGGGGTTGCTGGTGAGGCGTTATTACTGTTCCATGACTCAAGCTTTGCTGACATGGCTAAACTCATGGGCCACAGTGATCCTGAAGATGCTAACAATGAAATTGAAGTGCTCATTGATACTGGTAATGTGCTTATTGGGGCATTCTTGAATGGCATTTCAGAGCAGCTTGATATGAAATTTAGTCAAGGTCACCCCGTTGTACTTGGTCGCCACTGCACGGTAAATGAGCTTATCCATGACAACTCAGAAAAATGGCAACGCACCCTTGCCATGGAAATCAATTATCAGATTGAAGACCACAATATTCAGTGTGACTTATTACTGTTATTTACGGAAGACTCAATCCCTACATTGAATGCAAAGCTTCACTATATATTTGAATAGATTAAGATAATAATCATATAAACAGTTAGTTAATTGCAATGACTTAACATTGCATATAAAAAGAATAATACAATACGGATGTTAGAGCATGGCTACTGATCAAAGCGCAATGAACGAGCTACACTGGCTTATTGATATGGTACAAACCATTGAAGTTGGCTTGGTGGTGTTAGATCGTGACTACAATATCCAGCTTTGGAATGGTTTCATGGAAAACCATAGCGGTGTGTCACCTAACAGTATTAAAGGTCGCAATCTTTTTGAAGCGTTTAACGATTTACCCTCTGAATGGCTTAAGCAAAAAATGGAGTCGGTATTTCTACTCAAAAACCGATCTTTCATCAGCTGGGAGCAGCGCCCTTATGTCTTCCAGTTTAAAAATTATCGCCCGATCACTGGCCGCGCTGATTACATGTACCAAAACATTACTTTGCTGCCACTGGCGTCGCTAACGGGTGAAATCACCCATATTAGTATTATCGTTTATGATGTGACTGATATCGCCATCAATAAATTACAGCTAAAATCAGTCAATGAGCAACTAGAAACACTCAGCCAAACCGACAGCTTAACCCAGTTGTATAATCGCCGTCATTGGCAAGTTTGCTTTGAAAAAGAATACGAGCGCTTTGCCCGTTATGGTGAAAAAGCCAGTATGATAATGATTGATATCGATCATTTTAAAGCCATCAATGATAAATACGGCCACCCTGCAGGTGACAAAGTCATTCAAAGCCTCGCCAACATATTAAAGCAATCATTACGTGAAACTGATTTTGCCGGCCGCTATGGCGGTGAGGAGTTTGCGGTAGTATTGACTTATACCACCGCTGCTGAATCAAAATACTTCACTGAGCGACTGCGTAAAAAAGTCGAAGCCTCGCAAGTGGTTTATAACAATCAAATCATTAAAATGACCATCAGTATTGGCGTTAATGATTTATCCTCTGCCACCACTAGCAGTGTAAGTTGGTTATCTGGCGCCGATAAAGCTTTATATCAATCGAAAGAAAATGGCCGTAATCAAACCACGGTATTTGAAAAATAACCTGCAGAGGTTCATTTTATCCCCACCGCGATAAGCCATTAAAAAGCCCACAATTAAGTGGGCTTATTTATTAAACGAGTGACGCTAGTTAAGCGATAGTCGTTAATGATTTAGAAACCGTCGTCATCTTGGTCTTCATCTTCATCAAGCTCTTCTTCGTCACCAATAAAGAAGGTGCCCCAGCCGTCATAATCAACTTTTTGCTTGGCAGCAAGCAGCATTAACTGCTCGCATGCTTTATCAAGTAACGATGCTTCAAGAGCATGATTGGCGATAGCATCAAAGCAAATAATGGTTGAGCCATCTTCAAGCTCCATCTCTTCAGCGTCGTTAACTTCAAAACCTAATTTGAAAGCATCAACTGCGGCTTTTTCTAAACGTTCAAAGTTAGTCGAAGAGAAATGATGCTCGATAGTATATTCAGCATCAGCTTGTGAACCATCATCAAGCAGCGCCTGAATAATTTCACGGTTCTCGGCAAATTGCTCTTTAAGTTGAGCTTCAATAGACATGGATTCTCTCCGTTAACAAATTTAAATACGCTATAGGGCTAATTATACGTGATAAAGCTACTGAGGTTTAGCCATTAATAGCGATGCTTCTTGATTTAATTCAGCTAAACGCTGTGACATCACTTGATGCACCTTAGCACAAAGCTTTTTCGCATCGGCTTTATCCACGTTTGCGGTCGACATAGGTGCCATCATTTCGACAATGACCACACCATTATTCCACTTGTTAAGTTTAATATGATTTTGGCAAGATGCTAATACTGGCACAATTGACGCTTTGGCGGCGATAGCAGTATGGAATGCGCCGACTTTAAACGGCAGTAGACCGCGCCCTCTAGAGCGTGTCCCCTCAGGGAAAATCCATACAGATAACAGTTTTTCTTTCATTCTCTTAACAGTCTTGGCCATAGTATCAAAGGCACTATGACGGTTTTTACGGTCAATCAAAATATTGCCTGATAGCCAATAAATCTGCCCAAATAATGGCATCCAAGCTAAGCTTTTTTTACCTAAACTCACCGTGGCTTCCGGCACTGCAGAGGTATGGGTAAATAAATCAAAATTATTTTGATGATTCGCTAAATAGATCTTAGGTTGCTTAAGGCTTGCTTCGGTTTCAGTGTCAGTACCAGCGTTAGCCTCAGCGCCAGTGTCTACTTGAGGGTTAATCACCGCGTTACGGGTAATCACTTTAATCCCTAAAATAGGAGCAACAGATGAAAATAGTTTAGCAATCACATGGACATTATCACGATGCATAGGTCTAACAATACAAAGGATGATTGCGAAAAAAAACGCCAGTGTTAGTAACACTGCTAGAATAATTGAACGAGCAATTAACAGCACAGCAGACTCCTACAAATAAAGTGGCGACAGTATAGCCAGCACATCTGCTGGACTCAATAGCTTAAGTTAATTTCGGTGTACAAATGTAAGCTTAAAGTAGTTATACCAAGCGGATTAATGCTCTGAATAGCTCAGATAATTAATATGCTTGGCATTATACACTGCTAAAAGTGAATTAATGATGCCTTAAACATTAACGCATCATTAATTCTGCAGCGTTACATTTCAGCCTTATTAGAACGATTACTGAGCAGTAAACGCATTAACACAGCACTGACCGCTAATGCCGCAACAATGGCTGCGCCACTAGGTAAGTCATAACTAGCCGAAAGTATAAGCCCTGCTAGGTAACCAACAAATCCCACCACATAAGCCAGCAGCAAGGTATATTTACCCACATACTGATTTAACGCTAACGCTGGCAAAATTAAGGTGCTGAAAACAAGATAAACACCCACTAATTCAACCGATAGTGTAATCACTATGGCAAATAGAAAGTAAAAACCTGCGCCTTCGAGGATCTGAGGCTTCAATGCAATTAAAGCGAGGATCGCTACTGACACCAAAGCCGGCAGCACAAGCTGCGACCAATTTACCCACAATATCTGCCCCGACATTAGCTGCTTTAACAGCTCTGCGCCATGGGGATCATTAGACAATAACAACATTGCCCCAACCGCGCTAAGCACATAAAAACAACCAATAAAGGCTTCTAATTCATCGGCAAAACGCTTGGATAACCAAGCAATAAGCCCAGCGCCGCCCAAGGCAAATATGGCAGGCATCCACACATGAGAATAAGGAATATCTTCAATTCTATGATCCATATGAGCCACAATAGCCCCCAGCGCAGCCACTTGGGCAATCGCTAAGTCGATGAAAATAATACCGCGTTTAAGTACTTGTCGACCTAACACCACATGGGTAGACAAAATGATGATTCCGGCAATAAATGCCGGAAACAAAATCAATAGCAGCTCGATATCTAGCATAGGCTTATTGCGCCTCAGTTAATAACGTCAGTACGCTGTCATATAAGCTAATCAAATCCTGACTTTGACTGTTGCCACCTACTGACATTGGCAAAATCACCACAGGCAAATCAGTGCGCTCACCTAACCAATGTGCGCCACGCTCATCCTGATATGAGGCCACTATCACCGCCATCACATCACCTTGTTGGCTGCGACTTACAAGTTTAGCTAAATGGCTACTACTGGGTGGGATGCCCGGCTTCGGCTCAAGATCTGCCACTTGCTCCATGCCGAGCCAGTTAAACAAATATCGAAAGCTTGAGTGGTAAGCAATGACCTTTTTGCCCTTCAGCGATTGCGCTTGCGCTTCCCAGCGCGGAATAGCTTGCTGCCACTGCTCAGTAAACTCAGTTAATGCAACTTGATACTCAGCACTTGAGTTAGGATCTAACTCAATCATTTTCGCTGATAACGCCTGCGCCACTTTAAGGAACTTTCTAGGGTCAAAATGTAAATGCGGATTACCTTTGGCATGGACATCACCCATAGAGCGATCCACTTGCTCAAGTTGATCTAAGGTCTCGATATGATCCGCGGCATAAAAAAGCCCAGTATCAGTTGAAAGCACTTTGTTGTTTGAGGCTTTCATCTGCAACATTGGCAACCAACCAATTTCGAGATCGGCGCCAGCACACACCACTAAGTCAGCTTGACGCATTTTAGCAATTAAGCTTGGACGCGCTTGCACTTGATGTGGATCTTGCTGCGCACTCGTGGCTGAATAGACTTTAGCATCAGGAGCTAATGCCTTTGCTAATGCGCCATACTCAGGCTCACAAGCAAATACATTAAGCGCTGCATTTGCAGAACTCGTTAACAAGCTGGCAAATATGCCAGCTGCTAATATTAGTTTTTTAGAATTGATGCGCACCGTGAGCTCCTAATGACATAACATATTGTAGAGTAATGATATTATCGTCTTCAAAACCATCAAAGTTGGTGCCTTTCTGGTTAGTATATTGTAGACGTACGGTGGAGAAATGGCTCTGATGCCACGCCAAACTTAATTCGGTTTCTTTTAGCTTTTGTGGGTCTAAGTGATCGCCGTGGGCTTCAAAGCTATCCACTTCACCATAACGTAAACCAGCAGACCAATTTGGCGAGAACTGATACACGCCACTTAAGTACCAACCTTGATGGTAATCGTCATGGCCTTCAGCACTGAGTATCTCATGTTCATCTTCATGATCTTCTTCATGATCTTCTTCAAATGAGAAAATATCAGTTACCCGGAAGTACTCGCCGCTAACAGTTAAGTGTTGGTATTTGTAATTACCATTTGGTGCCCACTTGTAGACAAAGTCTGCAATATAGGTATTTTCACCAGTATAGGCTGCGCTATGGCTATGACCTTCATGGTCGTGATCGTCATCAACATGGGGCTCATGCTCATCTTCTAGATAAGTTTTACCGTTTTCATTACGTAAGTAACTTAAACCCACTTGCCAAGAACTCGAGATACCAATATCACCGCCAAACTTGGTGAATGCCGAATACACCCCTACTGAACTAAAGTCACGTTCGTCATGCTCATCTTCAGCGCGCATTTTTTTACCACTAAAGGCTTCAACACCCATAGTCCAATACAAATCTGTCGGCGCTACATAAGTTAATCTGACACCATCATCAAAGTAATGCCCGCCCATAAAGGCGCGATAAACCCCAGGACGATCAGCAAAAGCGTCGGTATGAATGTGCTGATTATTTAAATAACCCACATCAGACAAGAAACGACCAGCGCGAATACCAAAACCGCCAGGCATACCCATGGTTTGAATAAAGGCTTCTTCAAGCTCAAGTTCAGTTTCGCCGTCATGCACTTCTAATATCGCAGTGACTTTACCGTAGAACATATCATCGATATTAGCGCTGATAGCAAATTCAGTTTCACCCAAACCAAAGCCTTCACTTCTGCCACCTAAACCACGATCACCTGATTGATAAAAACCATCTAACACCGCACTGATATTAGGATTGGTTAAGCTTGAATCTTCTGCAAAAACAGAGCTTGAAGAAAAGGCACACGCGATTGCGACTGCTGACAGTCGTTTATTTGAACTAAACATAAAATCTCCAAAATACAACAAACACCCGGCTATTTTACTTAATAGTCGGGAAATATAATTTATAATTATTAATTAAACTGTTGAATTAAATAAAGATTGGCGGTGCGCGGCTATGGTAATAAGCCTGATGTGAACTAAGAGATTCTGAATTGGCTAACGGTGTGAGTTCATACTCTTGAGGTACAACCGGAATGCTAAATTCAATACTTGGAAGGGTTTTGTGAACCTGATGCTTATGAAAACATAAGCTGCAGTGAGTGTTAATGCTTTCATGTTTATGAACAGATTCGTGAGCGGATGCGGCAAAAGACAATAATACGAGCATGGCGCAAAGCCACATCGCAATATTTCGTCTTATGTGCAAAGCAAATCTCACTTAACTAGTCTCATCCATTAAATCATATCAGCGAATACCCAGTAACAATGGCTGCTATTCTTATAAATTAAAACTAAAAAATCAACTACAAGTTTGTTACAAATCACTTCTACTGAAAATTTGTGATCAACAAGGGCGCTTTAACCCTCTCAACATTATGCTATTTTAAGATTAGCTTAAGCTGAAAAGGCTAATATATTTACTATAAATACCAATTTAATCTGCCAATGACAGAGGAATTATCTATGATGAATTTATTAAAAGACAATGTGGGCATTATTTTAACAATGGTGATCATCGGTGTTGTAGTTCTTGGCGGTATTTACTACGTTGAAACATCACTAGAAAATCAAGTTCAAGTAGTAGATTAATTTGTTTGAGAGCCCTCTTCAGGCGCTTCAATAACCAATAAATGATCCATTAAATGCGTTACCCCTGTAAGGATCAGCGACAGCATGATTACGGGGGTAATGATATTGGCTAATCCTGCCACAAAATAGCCTGTCAGCCCCGCACCTACCGCAGTATAAAAGCCAAGTATTTTTAACATCGTAAGATAACGATGGCGACCAAGCCAAGCCTGGCAGTGATAGCACTGAATATGCGATGAGAACCCCTTACCTCGAGTTCCACTGATCTTACTAATCGACATAGGCTTGTGACAATGTGCGCATTGCAGTGCCATGATGAGCAACCTGTAGCTGAAAATAAAAAGTGCGTTAGTCTAGCAAATTATCGTCAAACTTCCTTCAATAACTTATGATAAAGTCATTATCAATATACAGGACGTTTATCATGCCTAGAATCTTGCTTATCTTATGTTGTTTCGTCAGCTTAATGAGCTTTTCACAAAGCAGTGTTGCAGCGCCAGCTGACCCTGCAACCATTAATAAAATAGCCCAACTACAACAACGCATTGATGCCGATGTAAGCTACCTTAAAACCGCAAAAGGTGAATTAAAAGCAATCAGTGAATTCCGCATTCTGAATAAAAACAATCAACTACGAGAAAAATTAGATTCATTAGTTAATCAAGAAAACCCGGATTTAGCCTATCTCACCCCGCAAATACAGCAACAATTGGGCTTTTTAGATAATGTCGGTAAATATTTAGATGATGACATCACAGCCCTGAAACTGGCATTAGATGACGAAAATCAGACTCAAACAATGAAAGCGGTTATTGATCGTGAAGCCGACAGGGATCTTTACTTACAGGCTGAACTACAAACAATCAATTGGGCCAACACCTTAAATATTAATGTCGACAGTGCCAAAACAGCATTAACCAATGAGCTAACCCTGCGGGCTGACTATCTTGAAAGTATCGTCAACTATACCCAAAACCAACTTAAACAAGCGATTAGTGACGCATCAACTGCTGGCGCTGATATCACTGCCGAGCAAAAATCCAAAGTTATTGAACTCAAAGAGCGATTATCACAGCACAGCAGCAGTTTAAGTATTGCCGCCGATATGCTTGATGACTTAGGCCAAGACACTGCGCAAATTAAGCAAACGCTATTTAGTGTTTCAGGGGATATTACTCAAGATGTTTTAAACTTTGATGTAGCGTCAAGTTTACTGAATGACTGGATGGATATAGCTAAAAATCAAGCGCTGGAAAATGGCACAGGGCTTACCTTTAAAGTGGTTATCTTCATCATCATTTTATTTTTAACCAGCTTAGTGTCTAAATTAGTTAAAAAAGTGGTTCGCAAAGCAGTTAATTCTTCCCAGCTTAATTTCAGCATGCTATTGCAAGATTTCTTCACCTCTATTTCTGGTAACGTCATCTTCGCGTTAGGTTTGCTTATCGCACTATCACAACTTGGCTTTGAATTAGCACCACTGCTGGCAGGTTTTGGTATCGCTGGTGTGATTATCGGTTTTGCCTTGCAAGATACCTTATCTAACTTTGCCTCAGGAATGATGATTTTAATCTACCGCCCTTACGATGTCGGTGACTTAATCAATGCTGCAGGTGTTACGGGGCGTGTTAGCCATATGAGCTTAGTC
The DNA here is from genome assembly GCF_030548765.1 of Shewanella sp. 3_MG-2023. NCBI lineage: Bacteria > Pseudomonadati > Pseudomonadota > Gammaproteobacteria > Alteromonadales > Shewanellaceae > Shewanella > Shewanella sp. 3_MG-2023. Next base: position 156,514 of record NZ_JAUOSH010000005.1, read on the forward strand.
TCTACCACAGTGAAAACCTTAGATAACCAACGCTTGATTATTCCTAATAATAAGATTTGGGGCGATACCATCAATAACATCACCGCCGAGCAAGAACGTCGTGTGGATATGACCTTTGGCATTGGCTATGGCGATGATATTCCTAAAGCGGAAAAAATCTTAACCGATATTGTTATGGCTCACCCAAAAGTGAAAAAGTTTCCAGAGCCGACGATTAAGTTACATACACTCGGTGAATCGTCAGTAGACTTTGTGGTTCGCCCTTGGGCAAATCCAGTGGATTACTGGGAAGTCTATTGGGATATTACTCGTGAAGTGAAAATGCAGTTTGATGCCCAAGGCGTCAGTATTCCATTCCCACAACGAGATGTGCATATTTATCATGAAAAGGCGGCAGACTAAGCTGTGACAAGTTAATCTAATAGCCTTAAAATACTAAAAAGCCCGCTGCAATTTCTTGCTGCGGGCTTTTTTGTTATGCATTTACCGATAACGCTAGGGTATCAATCTAAGTACGACATGGTACCCATTAGATGTGGTCTGCGGCCTTTAATATCACGCATTTCAAAACGCTTACCATTTTCTATGCTTTCAAAAGCAAAGGTGACATCCGAAGGCATAAATACTGGCAACTTAAACTCTACGTCCACCTTAAATGGTCTATCACCAATAAATTGCATCAACCCAGCAAGTGAACGGGCTTTAGACCACATTCCATGGGCTAAAACACGATCAAAACCAAAACGCTTAGACACCATTGGGTGCAGGTGGATCAGGTTATAATCACCTGAGGCTTTGGCATACTGACGGCCTAAATTTTCAGCTAATGACCAGGTATTGACGTCTTCCCACACCATATCAGAAGCTCGCGGTGGTCTTGCTCTGCGGCCTTTAGACTCAATACGGTATAGGTAAGTTGATAAGGCTTGCCACACGAGTTCATCACCAACATAGACTTTAGATTCTAGTTCAAATTCAAGTCCTGCATCCGTGGTTTGGCTAGTAATAAGGTTGCACTCAACCTTAAAAACCTCATCAGCGTTAATAGGCCGATACAAGCTAATGCTATTTTTAAGATGGATCATCCCCAATAAAGGAAAGGTAATCGCTTTATGGGTAAAAATGGTGGCATGTAATCTAAATGCAAGCACGTACAAAAATGTTGGCGGTAACACTTTGCCATCATAATCAAACTGACATACCTCAGCATATTGACGAATTTTCTTATCTGATAATCTAATGCCATCCGTCTGTACATGGATCTTTGGTAAAGGTTGCTGATCCCAACCAGGCTTACGCGATAATAATATTTTGCGGTATAAAGACAACAACGACGGCATTGACGTTAATGCTATAGAGTAATCGTTACTCAAGTGGCTTACCTTTTTATACGGTGAAATTACTGTGCAAAATAACGGTATTTCTCCGTTTCACACTACTCACAAATGCTTTAATGCGCGCATTATACTACAGTGTAAAAATACCGCACAGCCCCAAAGTTTACTCACTGGCGTTTATAAACACTGGGCATGCCAACAATCTGTTACCTCAGCCCCTGTTTGCTTTAATATCATCGGCATCGATTGGCGGCCCACCAAGTGGCCTGCACCGACAATGATAAACAGCTGCTGATAATTGCCTTCGTTTAATAGCGCTATGGTGCGCTGACTCATTTGCTGATTCCGCTGCCACAGCAGTTTTTCAACTAATTCTTTGGCTACATCATCGCTTTGATGCTCCATGATATCGGCAAGTTTTTGTTTATCTCCACCGCGCCAAGCGGCCACCATTTCCAGCATTTCTTCATCACTTGTCTCAACCGCTTCATCTAACATTTGCCGTTGCGTTTGCTGACTAAAAGATGAAATCAACTCAAACTGGTAGGCCACACTTTCAAGCTCTAACAAAGTGCGCCCTTGATTTTTAGCTACAAAAGTCACATCCACCCCTTCTTCAGCGCTAAACCCTAACTGACTGAAACGCACTAATGCTACTTGCGCAGCCTGAAGCCATGGCGCTAAAGGCGATAATCCCTGACAAACCGCTAAATTGAGTTTACAAAAAGCTGGATAAGCCTGCCCTAAATCGACGCTGCTTGCTGGAGTTGCTAGGCCATATTGACCTAATAGTTGTTGAGTATCGGCTTTAGTCACATCCGCTTCAATTACCAATGCATCAGCCTGAGAAAAAGCCTGCTCAATAACCGGTGCCATCGGGTAAAAATCAGCTTTGCCCACATGAATTGAGCCTAATATGAATGCCTGTTTACCTTGATAAGTGACTTTATAAAAAGGCGGCGTGTCGGTTTCAGCTGCAGTCGCTAAACCACAGCTTAAAATAGCGACGATTAACAAACTCAAATAAGCAGAGCAACGCTTTGTTGCAGCAAACGTTAATTTAAAATCCATTAGACTTGTTAGTCCCATAGCAGACCCTTATAATTTAGCTTAATTTGAAGATGTTGAATGAGGCTATCATGCCGTATACCAAAGTTATCCAGCAAATAAAAGAAAGCCTGCAAACAGGATACCGTCAAGCCATTGATGCCGATAAAAGACTCGATGAATTACACCAAGTCGGCCACGGTAAGTTTGTAGCAATTTTTACCGAAGAACAAGGCTTTAGCCAAAGTAGTAACCGCTTCTTGCCTTATGTACAAGAATTAGCTGACGAGTTAGATGAGATCCAAGAACTCAGACATATTCCGCCTGAAACCTTAGAGGCTTATGTGAAAAAGCTCGGTGCTTTGCTGCAAACCTTGCACTTATTCAAACAGAACACCAAATAGCTGACACCAGCACTTAGTGATGTTTAGGCACAAAAAAGCGGCTTATCAATAAGCCGCTTTAGATTTTAAATATAACATAAACTACTGAATTATAGATATTTATAACTTAGGTGCTACGGTTTTCTTTAACCAATCTTCAAGCATTTTAGTCTCATACTCAAACGGCTTTTGATTACGGGTTGAATGGGTGCCATACATAAAGTTCATATCAACTAACTTTTCATCACCGGCCATAATCACTTGCTCACCTTCAGTGATGCTGTAGCTAAAGGTCATACGTGGTGGGTATAAGTCTTTTACAATCCGCAGTTCACTAGCGGAGGTCGCGCCAAATGTTGGCCGCAGATCACCGGCTAAATCCACATCAGAAACCACCATCTCAAGTTTCTGCTCTGGTTTTAAAATCTTTTCAGCTTCTTTGTTGATATTTTTAGTCATAGTGTCGAAAAAGCGCTGCTGAAAACGAGATTTCACTTCATTGGCCGTTTTTAAATCTCGGTACTTTTTAGGTTCTTGCCATTGAATTTTAACCACACCGTCTTCAGTCACTGGGTTGACCACGACTTCGTCCTTAGCTGCAGCAACATTACATACCAATGCACCTGCTAATAGTAAATATTTCATTTTCATCATTTTCCCCTAGCTATGAACCTAGTGTTTAAAAAATCAACAATTCTATACTTGTCGGATTATACAAGCAGTTACCTGAATATAAGCTTAACCTACTCTAGCAATACTTGCTGAAACAACATTTGATAGAGATTAATACCGACCAACCCAAAATCTGCTCAAATAACAAACTAACTGTTCAGTAATCATTCAGTAAAAATAGGTTAATGTGTCTCTCAACAAGTACTAGCGCCTTATTTCCCTTAACAATATCAAGGTGAATATCGCGAAAGACTGACCAACGAATAAAATTTGGACATATATATCGCTCAAGGATTCAGCGCTAATAGCAATTAACGTATCAATACTGGAGTTAATATGAATAACATCGAAACCAATACAGCAATCGGCACAACTACCAGCAATAAGATGATTAAGCCTATCGCTCTCGCAGCGACAGTTTTTATCGCCATGCTGGTGTCATCTTCAAGCTTTGCCCATCAATTTGATATCGATTCAAAAGGCGCCGAAGCGATAAAACAACACCAGCAATTAATGAACCAGCATATACAAGTCGCTGAGCAAGAGTTTAATGCTGAATTAGAGAAAAACCTTGATCAGCAGTTACAAACCGCTGCACACAAGTTTATGACTCAAGCCTGCGCTAAATACGGTTTAGAGTTTGATACTCAATCAGAAACTTGCAGTAGCTAAGTCTGCCGATTGACAGGCTTACATCTCAATTACACTAAAAATGCAGCTATAAAGCTGCATTTTTTGTGGATGCTTAATTAACTTTCAGCGATATTTAAAATGGAAAACGCTGGCTTAATAAAGGATAGTTTTTACGGAGATCTTTTTTCTTGGTACTGAACTTTTTACCTTGAGGAGTATGCTGACCAGAGGGTACAAAAGGCAGCTCTTCACCGCAGCGGTCTTCATAGATTTTTCCGGCAATCAAATCATAATCTTCAATAAAGGGATAAGCATAGTCATCTTTTGTTGGCCATAACTCAAGCTCGCCCAAACAGTCGGGGTTAGCAATAATCTTGTTATACCAGGTCTCACCTAAGGATAAAATAAACCCTCGAAACTCCACAAAGCCATAATCTGAATCACAGCCAGTAACAATGTAAGCTGCGCCCCAAATATCCCAGCGGTAACTGCGGCGCATTTGTTGGCCAAATATCTTATCAAAAGCCGCTAAGTCAGCATCATCGAGCGCCGACAATTTTTCCACTAATTGATCATGGCACGCTTGCTCTGATTGCTCAGGATGGCTACGGGTCACCAAAGACCAAAATTCCGCCTCAGTCATTACTTATCCTAATTTCTTAAAAAACGTTTTCACAAACTATCTCTACTCACGCTATTCTACACCACATGACCACTCACATAGTTCCAATAATGATAATAATACTATGAATAAACCACCGTTAAGATTAACCCTATTAATTGCATTGTACGTGTTACTGTCTATTGTGGCCCTTTGGCGCTCTTATAGCATTCAAAGTATAGATTTATTCAGTATCGGCGTTATCCCTGTGTTGGTTGGCTTATTAATGCGAACACACTGGGCCAGCATTGCCTTAAAGGTATATTTAGCCATTCAAACCTTAGCGATATTAGCACTGTCTACCACTGCTATTATCGCCTATCAAATCACTCCTGAAGATGTAAAAGTGGTGTTCAATGGCTTTAATATCCCTATTCCTGCCATTGCTGCGGTACTATTTTCACTGCTGGTGTTTCAATACTGGGTGGCATTTTGTAAAGAAACAGCGATTTATTTGAAGCCCAAAAGTTAACAAAGGCGCCCTGCTGACTATATTCATCCCTTAGCATAAGTTAACATGCGCCCATAAAACTCAGATCGAATAATAAGAAGCTATATAATGAGCCATTTATCGCCCAGTGAATTATCCATTTTGCTAGTTGAACCATCTGATGTTCAGAGAAAAATAATTATTTCACGCCTGCAACAAGAAGGCGTACATAGCATACAAACCGCCGCTAATCTTGCTCAAGCTAAAGAGATTATTGTTCGACACACGCCAGATCTCATTGTCAGCGCTTTACACTTTACTGACGGTGAAGCGACTGAACTACTCAGTTTTATTAAACAAAACTCTGACTATCAAGATATTCAATTTATGTTGGTATCCAGTGAATGTCGCCGTGAGCAACTGGAAATATTTAGGCAATCTGGAGCCGTCGCGATTTTACCTAAGCCTTTCGATGCCGATCATTTGGCCACAGCACTGAATTCCACTATTGATTTAATCAGTAATGACGAACTGGACCTAAGCCATTTTGATGTTCAGGATATTCGCACTTTAGTGGTTGATGATAGCCGCATGGCGCGAAACATTATCAAACGAACTATTACTAATTTAGGTATTCGGATGATAAGCGAGGCAACTGATGGCGCTGAAGCTATCGAATTAATGCAACAGCAAATGTTTGATTTAGTAATCACCGATTACAATATGCCAAGTGTTGATGGACTGGCATTGACCCAATATATACGCCACCAAAGCCAGCAGTCTCATGTGCCGATTTTGATGGTATCATCAGAAGCTAACGATACCCACCTAAGCAACGTATCAAGCGCAGGTGTTAATGCGCTATGTGATAAACCCTTTGAACCTAAGTTAGTGAAGCAACTCCTGTATCAACTGTTAGAAGATTGATAGCTAACAAATTTTTGTAGGCCAAAGTTCAAAATGAGCAGCAACAAATCAATAAACTTGATAAAAACGGCAGAAGCAGTTAATTCACTCAGCCGAGTTTAAGCTAACTAGATCACTAAAAAGTTACTTATTTGCAATATAGCAGCACATTTATCAGATAAAATGCTTTCAAAGCCTTATGGCTTATGGCATGTTAATCTAGTTCTAAATAAATACATCTATGGAAAGCAGAGAATACAACATGAACAAAAGTGAATTAATTGCAAAAATTGCAGAAAATGCTGAGTTAACAAAAGCTGAAGCGGGTCGTGCACTAAAGTCTTTTGAAGAAGCGGTAACTGAAGCCATGAAAAACGGCGACAAGATTTCTATCGTAGGTTTTGGTTCTTTCGAAACATCAGTTCGTGCTGCACGTACAGGTCGTAACCCACAAACCGGCCAAGAGATCCAAATTGCTGAAGCAACAGTACCTAAGTTTAAAGCAGGTAAAACGCTAAAAAATAGTGTTAACTAAAAACCGCTAAAACGATAAAACCTCCTTTTTTGGAGGTTTTTTTATGTCTTTTTTTTGCATAAATAAATAAAAACAACACTTAAACTGCACAATTAAAGTGCAACTACGCATCATCAAGTGGCAACATAAATGCAACATAAATGTGCAGTAGTTTTTAAGCTATTGATTAATTTAACTTTATAAACATGGCACATCATTAGCAACACGTACCTCAGATAAAACAACATTTAGCGTCGACCCGACTTTATGCAAGATGCTAATTGAATAATAAAACTTTGAGGGAATGAAAATGAAAAAATCTCTGTATCAAGCTATTGCGCTATCAACAGGTTTACTTTTAAGCACTACAGCTTTAGCTGAAGTCACGGGTAATATTGGCGCGACGTCAGACTATATTTGGCGTGGTGTGTCACAAACTAGTGGTGCTGCGGTTCAGGGGGGCATTGATTATGGCCATGAGTCAGGTTTCTATGTCGGTGGTTGGGCATCAAATGTAGATTTTGGTGACGGCACCTCTTATGAGCTTGATGTGTATGCCGGTTTCGGTGGTGACATTACAGAAGACTTAAGCTACGACATTAACTACCTTTATTACGCTTACCCAGATTCACCGGGCAGTGTTGATTTTGGTGAAGTAACAGTTGGTCTCGCGTGGAAATGGTTAGATGTCGCATACTCTTACACAGTCAATGGCGGTGATGATATTGCTGAAAGCCCATTAGATTCAAAAGATATGATGTATGCTCAAGCTAACCTGACTTTCCCATTAACTGAAAAAGTGTCACTGGGTTTCCATTATGGTTACTCAAACGGTGATGTAATCACCAGCTGGTACGGCACTGATAGCTATTCTGAGTACAACGTATCACTAAGCACTGATACTGATTTCGGTACTATCTCGTTCATGGCAACAGATACTGATTTAGAAGATGATGATGCTAAAATTGTTCTTGGTTACTCATATAGCTTCGATCTATAACCATCAAAAGTATTAAATGATGTTAGCTATTTAATCTAAATTATTAAAAAATCAAAAAACGTCACCTTAGGGTGGCGTTTTTTATTGCTCTGAGCCTCAAAATCCTCACCACAGAAGTGCGCATTTTTTTTATTAGCTGCTACATTCAAATTATGAGGTTATTTTTCTGCTGCCTAGCAAATTATTGCTCAGCAATAAAGTAGCAATATTGTGCTCACGGTTTCAAGCCGTTCAGGCTGTGATTACCGTTTATGTAAAGCCATTAATTATGCTTTACGAGTACCACCCATGTGAGGATAAAGTGATGGCTAATATTACTGAGACTATCCCAAATGATACTGAAATCGAGGCAATGGTTTCACCAAAAAATCAACGCTCCGCTGAAATTATTGAACGTAAAAGGCAGGTTAAACGCCGCTTAGATGATTATCTAGAACAAGCTGAATTGCGAAAAAGCTTAGGGGAAGATGACTTCTTTTAACCCAGTTCCTTGTCCGGGCTCATCAGGCCAATAGTTTTTATAAGCTTAAAGCTTCACTTTAAGATTAAGACTTTAATAAGTATGCAAGACCATTGCACTCTAAATAAATTGAACAGGCTGGGTAAATCATTTTGCCGCAGTCTGTGATAATGAGTGCATTACCGCCCCTTTGTTGGGTTTGCACTTTTAATTCTTTTTTCAGCATGCTGATACTGGGGACACCAACCTCTATTACTTCAGGTTTGTTAGCGCAATACGTCGTCACCACCTCACCTAGCGGTTCATTGTCATGGTTATACAATTCACTAGGCTGATAGATTTCAACCGTTGAGGCAATCGCTTGATTAGTAATATATTTATCAGCATTGGTTCTTATAGAGATACCATTACAGCCACCGACGAGCCATAAGCAAAAAACTCAATGGAAATATTTGGTTTGAAAGTTTCATCGATAATATTCCTTCTCAGTAAAGGCATACACTCCCCGTGTATGCCTTCATCATTCATCAACAGCGTTATTAGCTCTCTAATGCCTTAGCTTTTTGCTTGGCAAAATACTCTCGGGTTAAACCAAAGACCACAGGACTTAATAGGACTAGCGCAATTAAGTTAGGAATGGCCATCATTGCATTAAGCGTGTCAGCCAACAGCCAAATAAACTCTAATGAACTCACGGCGCCTATGGGTACCACAAGGGTCCATATTAAACGAAATGGTTTTACCGCTTTATCGCCAAGCAAGTATTGAACACACTTCTCACTATAAAAACTCCACCCTAGAATAGTCGTGAAGGCAAACACAGCAAGTGCTACCGCCACAATATAATTACCCATGGGCAGTGCATGTGAAAATGCATATGAAGTTAGTGCTGCGCCGTTCTCACCTGATGTCCAAGCACCGGAAACAATAATCGCTAAACCAGTAATAGAGCACACAATGATGGTATCAATGAATGTACCTAGCATGGCCACTAAGCCTTGCTTTACCGGATCATTGGTTTGCGCTGCAGCGTGAGCAATGGGCGCACTACCTAAGCCCGCTTCATTGGAGAACACACCACGGGCGACACCAAAACGAATCGCAGCCCAAACAGCTGCGCCAGCAAAACCGCCTTGAGCAGCAACTGGGTTAAACGCACTGTGAATAATTAATTCAAATGCTGCAGGAATTTGGTCTGCATATACCACTAAAACAGCTAAACCCGCGGCAATATAAAACAGGGTCATTAACGGCACGAGTTTACCAGCAACTTCTGCAATACGTTTAATACCGCCCATGAGTACTGCACCGACGAGTACCATTAAGACTAAACCAGTAACCCAGCTCGGCACGCCAAAGTTAGCACTCATGGCATCTGCCACTGAGTTAGTTTGCACGGTATTACCGATCCCAAAACCGGCAATAGAGCCCAGTATCGCAAACGCTGTCCCTAACCAGGCCCATTTGCTGCCTAAGCCATTTTTAATGTAATACATCGGTCCACCGACGTGATTGCCATTACTGTCTTTTTCACGATACTTAACTGCCAATACCGCTTCGGCAAATTTGGTCGCCATACCCACTAATGCGGTGCACCACATCCAAAATAATGCCCCTGGCCCACCAATAAAAATAGCGGTAGCCACACCAGCAATATTACCTGTTCCTATGGTGGCTGAGAGCGATGTCATTAGCGCATTAAAAGGACTAATTTCACCTTTATCAGTGCTATCACTGTCGGTTGCTCGACCCGACCACAGCAGTTTAAAACCAGTGCCTAATTTTAGGATTGGCATTAATTTTAATCCGATAGATAAAAATAATCCCACTCCTAAAATCATCACCAACATGGGTACGCCCCAAACGATGCTGTTTACTGCATTAATAAATGCCGTTAATCCTTCCATTGAAAACCTCATAATGAGTTAAATATTTATAGTTATTATTAATCGTTATCACTAAACGTTATTTTTACGGTTACTGCGTTCACACTACTAATACATCAGTGCATGAATTTCAGATTACCTTCATTGGCACTAAATTGGAAACATCGGTACGATTCAAACCGAACAAATCAGCAAATAACAGTTTTTTATCAGCCAATTAAATTAATTTAATTATAAAAAAAGCGCTAACTAAATTAGCGCTTAAATCTTATTGAACCATTACAACCTAGCCTAAACACCCTGAATAAGCAGTCATTAAGGCCTTCACTGGGACAGTTTTTGATAGCAGCTTTGACAGACGCAGGCTTTGCCCTTTAACTCTGTGCGCAGCTTGTCACTGATCACAGCTTTAGCTGAAGCGCTTAAACACCAGCAGTCTTCAATCGGTTTACCCGCACTAACCGCGCATTGATTAACCTGCTGGCAAACGGGGCACGCTAATGGCTCAAAAATCGCGTCTTGTGCCTCAGATACTAATGGTTCATTTGCTTGGTTTGGTGAGTATATTTCTACATCTTTCATCTGGTTCACTTTGTTTCGTTAACTGGTTTAATTTCCATAAAATGCTTTATGAGATAAGGCTATGCCTTAACGATTGTAGCTTAAAAGCATAAGCTTGAAACTGGTTAAAGTCCTACTTATTAACAGGAAAATTTGGATAAGCTTCGGCGCCTAAAACATTACCAAGCTGCTGCTTGCCATAAAAGCCATCATGTTGATGATAACTTTTTTGGGTTTGTGGCAGGTCTCCTTTAAAACGCGGATCTTGCGGCCTTTCATGGGCATTAACAAAAGCTGCCACATCCCAAGCCTGCTGCACTGTTAGCTGAATACTTTTACCCAGCGGCATATTCTCATAGATAAAATTAGCTGCAGTGTTCACTCTATGCATCCCTGCGCCCCAGTTGTAGCTTTGCGGCCCCCATAATGGCGGTAAAGCGCTCACATTAGCCATTTTAATGCCTTGACCATCAACGCCATGACAAGCCTGACAATGGGTTTGATAAACTATTTCGCCTCGCTCAGTTGAATAAGCTTGTTCTGGCGCTTCTAACTTGGGAAAACCTCGGCCAGCAAGTGAAGTTAAGGCTTTTTGATCCCATTTAGCTTTCACTGCAGCTGGAATTGGGAACTCTTCTCTATTGCCACCTTTTACCAGTTCTACATCACTCAACTCTGCTACTTTGCTATCGAGATTAAATTGATTCAGTAAACCGCTCATGGCTAGCCAATAAGAATAAGCTGAGATAGCCACAAGTTCCTTACTGCCTGATGCGGGGGCTGTACCATTCATTGAATAAGTAAAGCAACCTTGAATCCGTTCCTGGTAGCTATTCACTTTGTCATTTTTCTTTCGATAAGCGGGATAAGCCATATAGGCAGCCCATAGCGGTGAAGCATTGGCTTTATTACCTGCGTTCATATGACAATTAACGCAATTAAGCTCATTGCCGACATATTTATCTCTTAATTGCTGAGTATTAACAAATATCTGATAGCCCAAACGTACTTTGTCGCCAAACTCACCCTCTGGAATAGCTGATAAATCGCTAGGTTGCAGATACTGCGCTGCGGGATCTTTTGCTATAGCGGGGATCTGAGCTTGCCTATCGGGTAATTCTGCAGCGCTAACTGAACTGATAAACACACCTGCGACTAAATAATTAAACAGTTTCATGGTATGTCCTTATTTTTGTGCCAAAGGCTGTTGAGCAGCAGCATTTTGAACCAGAGGTTTTAAAGCTGAAAAGTACGCTGACAATGCGTCAATTTCATCAGCAGTCAGCTTAGCGGCAATATTAGCCATCATATTATCGACATCACCTTTTCTAGTACCATTTTGCCAAGCCAATAGTTGGTTTTTTAAATAGCTAGGTTCTTGGCCTGCAAGTCGAGGGAAGTTGGCTGCGCCAATGCCTGAAGGTCCATGACAGCTAGTACAGGCAGGTATATCGCGGCCCCAATCTCCCTGATAAGCCAATTTTTCCGCCGTATCAGTTATCACAACCTTGTCACCGCGGTATTGCAATGGGATCTCAGCTACTGTTTTAGCGGCAAAGAAATCAGCAACGACTTGGATAGCATCACCTTGTACTGTCGCAGCCATCGCCGACATTGTGGGACTTTGTCGATTACCCATTTGAAAATTAACCAGCTGCGAGGCGATATACTCACTGGATAAACCCGCCAACCTAGGCCCTATAACACCTAAACCCTCACCATTAACACCATGGCAAGTTAAACAAACTTGCGCCTGTGTGGGTACGGTTTGCAATAACTCTTTGGGAGATTGAGCAGGAATATCGGCAATAGCCAAGTTACGACTTGCCCCTATTGCTATTATCGTGATGACTTGTAAAAGGAATTTCATATACCGCCCTCTCCTTGGATGATGTTTAGCTACTGGAATAATAAATGTAGTCCATCAGATCCACTTTATGTGACTTAATTGAATACTCTCCACCAAAGAAAAAGTAACCCAAATACGCTTACCAAAGAACAGACAGCGAACATTTGCAGGCTAAAGACTGATAATGAAAAGGTCGTTGTCGATTAATCATCAGCAAATCGACTGGGAGTGAAGTTAACTCTGAGCTTATGCTTTTAGCGCTATTTTATGACAATAAAAAAGGCCTATTCCGTTAGGGAATAGGCCTTTAAAGTTAATCTTTCAACCAAGTTAATCGTCGTTTAACTCGCGCTTAAGGATCACTCCTGCAGTAAATCCTTACAGATTTGTACTAAGTCAGACTGCACAGCTGCTGCGGTAACTTCTCGGCCAGCACCTGGGCCGCGAATAATTAACGGATTGCCCTGATAAAAAGTGCTGCGGATGACAAACACATTATCTCCAGGGGTTAAACTGGCATAGGGATGGTTCGAGTCGACCCATTGAATGCCTACTTCAGCATGCATTTTGCCATCGACTTTATCTAAAGATGCCACATACCTTAAGACTTTATTTTGCTCAAAGGCTGCACTGTATTGCTGCAACATAAACTCATCTAACTCGCCAATGCGCGCTAAAAAGTCATCTAACGACAAGTCGGCTAATTCAGCTGGCACTAATGAATTTAATTCAATGGCATCAAGCTCAATCTCAAAGCCAATTTCACGGGCCAGAATAAGTAACTTTCGCTGCATATCTCGGCCAGATAAATCATCTCGAGGATCTGGCTCTGTAATGCCTAATCCGCGGGCTTCAACCACGAGTTCAGAAAAAGATTTTTGCCCATCGTAATGCTCAAACAGCCAACATAAAGTACCTGAAAAAATACCGCCAACAGCTTCGATATTGTCGCCACTATTGCGTAAATCGTTTAGGGCATGCTGTACTGGTAAGCCAGCGCCGCAACTGGCATTGTAACGCCAAAATAAACGCCGGTTACTTAGCTGCTGCTTAAGCTCACGGTAAAAAGGTAACGGCCCTGAGCCTGCAAGTTTATTGGCGCTCACCATATGAATCCCTCGAGCGAAAAACTCTGGGTATTGTAAGGTTAAGCTGGCGCTAGCACTGATATCCAAGGCCACCAGCTCATCGCAGTCGAGCAGCTCAAGCTGCTCAAATAAACTAGGGTAGTCCCATGTTGTTGCTGTGGTATCAAAGTCATCTTGCCAGTTATTGGCATCTATTCCTTGCTGGCAAATGAGCGCCTCTTTTGAACTCACTAAACCCACAAGTTGCACATTGGCTTCTAGTTCACGGTTAAGCATGGTGGATGAGCGCTGAAATAAATCAATCCAGGCTTCACCAATATTACCGACCCCAAGCAATAATACCCCAATACGCAATCGCGGGCCTGCGCAGCGTCGGTGTACTTTTTGGGTGAGTAAATTAACCTGAGATTTAGGCACTAAGGTCACTAAACTCAAACCATCTTGATACAGGGGTTTGGCATCGCGACTTAATAATCGGGCAAAGCTGCGGCGGTAGTGCTCTGCATCAGCACTAACCAAAGCGACTAAACCTAAATCAGTATGAGCATGGATATCGCTAATTAATAGCTCATGACTATGTAGCTCCAGTAACGCTTGTACCTGCTTTTGGTTTTCAGCAGTGAATGCCAGTTCAACTTTATGATGGGCAGAGCACCAATATGCTAGCGGCGCAATACCGGCTTGCTCAAGTAATTTGAGTGTGGTTTGAATTAGCGCTTGCTGCTTAAAGCGAAACAGCACCACTTCATTTAAACTGGTAACCACTGGAGCGCTAGCTGACGAACTTTGGGGCGCAATAAGGGTAAAGTCAGTATGTGATGCGTAACTTGAGCGCACCGCGAGACTAACATTAGTATCAAATAAGGGCTGTAAAGTTCGGCTGTGCAGTACTGGCGAGCCGAGTTTAGCTAAACGATCGGCTTCAGCAAGTGACATGCTTTCAAGTAATTTGGCATCATTAATTTTATTCGGATCAGCGTTAAATACCCCTTCAACATCGGTCCAAATAGTCACTCGTTCAATGTCCGCTAAGCTGGCAATTAAGGTGGCGCTGTAATCTGAGCCATTGCGGCCAAGTAATAATGTATCCCCTTTACTGTTGGCGCAGATAAAGCCGGTGATCACTAAGCGTGTATTTGGATTAGCATCCAGCAGCTTTTGGACTTTTTCGCGGGACTCATCAAGACGAATATTCGGCACAGGCCCTTCATCAGCCACCAGCAGTGAGCAGGCATCAATATTCGCGGCAGCAACGCCAGACTCTCTTAATAAGGCTGCCATTAATCGTGCTGACCAACGCTCACCAAAGCTTAATACATGATTGAGCTGAAATTCATTGCGCTCTTCAAGGGACAATAAACTGACTAATTGCGATTTATCGGTTGATAGGCGCTCACGTAAATCGCGCGCTTGTTCGTTTGAGAGAAGTTGCTCAATCAGGTTTTGCTGATAGCTCACCAGTACTTGTAGCTCTTCTTGCCACAAGTCACCGTTTTCTCTTAAGGAGAGTAATTTATATAAAAAGTTAGTACTTTTACCCGCAGCTGAAACAACGACTAAATCATCACTGTTGCCATGAGTCAGTAAAATATGGGCAACGCGGCGATAGCAATCTGCATCAGCAAGACTTGAACCACCAAATTTATGTAAATGACTGCGGGCCATTTTTCACTCCTTAAACAACATATACCAGCCTGACTACATGAATATAGCCAAGGGAGATTAACTTAAAGCGCAGCGACAGCAGCTAAGCCTACTTCAATATCGGCAACCAAGTCTTCAGCATCTTCAATCCCGACAGATAGTCGCAGTAAAGTATCTTTAATGCCAGCTTCATACCGTGCTGCAGGCGCCATTGCTCTATGGGTCATGGTTGCAGGTACGGCAACTAAGCTTTCCACTCCGCCTAAGCTTTCAGCAACACTGAAAATAGACAGTGCATTTAAAAAGGCGACCACTTCTGCTTCACCACCTTTAAGTTCGAAACTTAACATAGCGCCGAAGCCTTGTTGTTGCTTAGCTGCAATATCGTGACCTGGGTGGTCTTTTAAGCCTGGATAATACACTTTTTCGACAAGATTGCTGGCCTGAAGTACGTCAATAACTTGCTCAGCATTTTTTTGATGCTCGCGAATACGTACAGCTAAAGTACGAATGCCACGTAAGGTTAGGTAACTATCAAAAGCCGAGCCTGTTAGCCCTAAGGTGTTTGACCACCAGTGTAGTAACTCACCCAGTTCAGGGTCTTTTGCCACCACAGCGCCACCTACAACGTCACTATGACCATTGATATATTTGGTGGTGGAATGCATGACGATATCAGCGCCTAGCTCTAATGGCTGTTGCAAAATTGGCGATAAAAAGGTGTTATCAACCACAACTAAGGCATCGACTTTATGGCTTTGCTCAGCAATAGCTTTGATATCAACAACACGTAATAATGGGTTTGACGGCGTTTCTAACCACACCATTTTAGGTTTCTGAGCAATCGCATCACTGAGTGCTTGCTCATCTGTTTGATCAATCACCAGTAATTTAAATTGGCCTTTGTTGGCAAGATTTGTGAACAAACGGTAACTACCGCCATAACAATCGTGAGGCACAATCAGTAAATCATCGGGGCCTAATAAACTAGTGACCAAGGTAATCGCAGCCATACCGGTACAAGTAACCACCCCAGTAGCGCCATGTTCAAGTTTGGCAATGGCTTCACCTAACACGCAGCGCGTCGGGTTTCCTGAACGACTATAATCAAACTCTCTAGGGTTTTTATGGCCATCAAAAGAATAGTTTGTTGATAGATAAATCGGCGGGACTACAGCGCCGTATTGGGTATCTGACTCGATACCTTGGCGTACTGCTAGCGTAGCTGCGCGATGTTTGCTCATTGTAAACTCCTAAAGAATACACACTAAAGAGATGTCTAGATGGCTAAATGTACCTAAGCTAAGTCACATCGTCAATACAAATCAGCCGTTTAGACGTCTAAACATAAAGAAATCTATTTCCATTCGTTATAGAATAACCGCAATAATTTGACTGTTATTATTTAGCGGTTAAAATCTGCCACGAATCTATCGTATAAAGGTGAGTTAATGACTGAATGGAATGGCGACTATATCAGCCCATATGCCGAACATGGCAAAAAAAATGAACAAGTTAAAAAAATCACGGTATCCATACCTTTAAAAGTTTTAAAAGTATTGACTGATGAACGTACCCGCCGCCAGGTTAATAACTTACGTCATGCAACCAATAGTGAACTACTGTGTGAAGCATTTTTGCATGCCTACACTGGACAACCACTGCCAAATGACGGTGACTTATCAAAAGAAGGGCCTGATAGCATCCCATCTGAAGCAAAAGCTTTGATGGATGCCATGGGAATTGAGTGGGAAGATCTTGATTAAGTCAAGCTAGCGACTAGCGCTGAAGTACTTGCGCTAAAGCATAAGCCTGCTCAATTAATCAAACACTGCTCGTCATTTAACGCATCGAGCTCTCAAGCTGAGAGTGAGTTGCAGTATTGCGCCTAAAGAGTCGACAATGGAATTTATCGATCCGCAGACCTTGATGCTTGCATCGGTTATCATTTTTCTAGGCGCATTAACCCAAGGCCTTATCGGTTTTGGGCTTGCGGTTGTTGCCAGTCCACTTCTCTATATCATCGACCCACAATTAGTCCCAGCCCCTGTGATTATGATGGGTTTTTCCATCGCCTTATTGACCTTATTGCGTGAACGTACTCAACTGGAGTTTAATGGGCTGCAATATGCGCTGCTGGGGCGAATACCTGGTGGCTTTATGGGCGCAGGTTTATTACTGTTTGCCCCCCAAGCAGTACTGGGGTTAGCCATTGCCTTTATTGTCGGCGCAGCGGTGTTGCTGAGTATTTTTAAGATCACAGCGCCAGTAAATCGGCTTTCGCTATTTATTGCAGGTGTCTTGTCGGGGGTATTTGGAAATATTGCCGCCATTGGTGGGCCACCATTAGCGATTTTATTAGCCGGTAAAGATGCGCCGCAGTTTAGAGCCGCGCTATCGATCTTTTTTGTTTTCAGCTCAATGATCGCACTGATTATTTTAATGCTTGCAGGCTTAGTGGAAGAAAAGCATCTGTGGTTGTCATTGATGCTATTGCCATCTGTCATACTCGGAAATATTGCCGCAGGAAAGCTAACCAATAAGGTTGATAAAAATAAGACTCGCATCGCCACTATGGTGTTATGTAGCTTAAGTGCATTATTGCTAACCCTTAAGTCGTTAATTGAATTATCAGCAGGCTAGTCGATCATCTTTTTGTGGCAGATATAAATGCAACAATGATGACAGCTAAAAATGATAACGCTTAAAAGTGATAAGAAGTTTGCAGCACAGCGCCAATGGCATCATCACCATAGCTGCCGCTCATATCCAGCTTAAAGGCTTGGCCGATGGCAAAGCCGGTGCCGAAAGAGTAAATATCTACGCTATTATCTTTTAAGTCATGGCGGTAGCCCATGCGTAAAAACAGCCAGTCAGTGGCTTTAACTTCACCGCCCACTCGCCAATACTGCACCGCATCAAACTCGCTAAAACGGCTTTGCTCCACCAGATCAATATCCGTGGTTAAGGTGACTCTGGACCAATCATAAGCAGCTCCCACTGTGACTAACGGCTCAATTTGGTATTCAAATGTCCGTCCTTGAGCTTCAACTGTGGTTATTTTTTTACTGAATAAATTACGAGCAGACAGCCCTAAGGTTAAGCTTTCTGTTGGCTCAATAGCCACCCCAAGATCAAGGTTAAATAAGCTGTCATCATTTCGATATTTATCATCATCAAAATCATCGACATCAAAGTTATTGGCACTGGCACTGTAATGATAGGTATCAATGCGTTGAAACTTAGGTGAAATCCCAACTTTTACAGGCATGTTAACTATAGATAGTGGAAAGCTTAACGCCACCCCAAAATCTGTGACTCCGGCGGCTAATACAATGCCTTGAGAGTCTAAGTCAGTGAGATCTGCAGGAGGGTTGGCGGGATCGAGATTAGTCAGCATATCAATATCACCTTGAGCAATATCAGCAACGCCCATAGCGTCAAGGTGACTTTTGGAAAATAGCGCCATTGGCACGGTTTGAGTTGGCATTACTAATGCTGCGCCAATTGCGGCTGATACCGAGGCGTTAGTGCCGCTGAGGGCATTTAAATTAATAACTAAATCATCACGAAAACCAGCAATATCATCAGTATCATTGCCGTTTATGGCCGTTTCTAAGTCATCAAAACTGTCTTGTAGTGAGTCAAACTTATCAAGCATATTGTCGCTATCATCCACTTCAGCAGCCACAACCGGTAACAGTAAGGAGAACTCATTGGTTTTTGGGGCGTAAATAGCCAGTAAAGCGGGATTAATAAAACTTGCGCCGATACGGCTTGATGAGGCTACACCTGTACCGCCCATGCTATCACTGCGAGCTTCAAAATAAAGCTGGCTAGCTTGCGAACTTATCGCAAACAGCAGTAAAAACAATAGTAGCGCTATTGATCTCATTATTCACCATTTTCATTTTTAATTATCTAATAAAGATAGTCGAAAAAATTAAAAATAGGCTTCAATCCCGTTAGACTTTTACGGCATAGATGAATTTAATCAGCCGTTTTTTAAATGTTATTTTATGAATCAGGTAGATAGCGCTTAAAATTTTCCATGGTGAATTGAATAAATTTTTTCAGCCTTTCTGGTTGGAATTTATCTTTATGGTAAAGCATATAAAAAGGCGTGTCGGGAATATGCCAATCATTAAACACATTCACTAATTGACCCGCTGCAATTTCATTAGCGCAATATAAATAAGGTAATCGCACAATGCCATTTCCTGCTAAGGCGCTGGCTTTCATAGCGCGGCCATTTTTACACTTAAAACCGCCCTTAATGGCAACGTCTACAGCTTGAGCATCTTGCCTATGCCCAAAGCGCCAATGGCTGATCGAGCCAGTAATACACAGGTGATTATTAAGCTCGCTTGGATGCTGCGGTTGACCATATTTCGCTAAGTATTCAGGGGCGACTAAAGTGCGGTTTTCGATATCCATCAGCTTTCTGGCCACCAAGCTTGAATCTGCCAGTTCGCCCATGCGAAATACAATATCAAAATGGCCCTCGATTAAATCAACCCGCTGGCTACTAAAATCAAGATCGATGGTAATTTCAGGATACTGTTTAATAAAATCATTCACCAAGGCCACTAAAATATCTTCACCAATCACCCCGCCAACGCAATTAATGTGAATATTGCCCTGTAATGTTTCAGCGCTGTCTAATGTCATTGCCACCACCTGATCGATTTGCGCTAACGCTTGCTGGCATTGCAACAGCAATTGCTGACCTTGCTCTGTCAGTCTTTGGGTTCTGGTGGTTCTAATAATTAGGCTAACACCAAGAAATTTTTCTAAACTTAATAATTGCTTTGATAAATGCGAACGTGAGCAGCCTAAGACCTGTGCAGCTTGAGTAAAGTTACCTTGCTCAGCAATCACCACAAAGGCTCTGATATCAATCAAATTTATGTCTAAGTTCATAATAATGTCTATTTTAGTTTGTGGTCATCAACAAGTTATTAGGAGCCACAGGTAAACAATGATGTTCTTTGTGGATTATATATCAACAATGAGCCATTACCTATAATGGACACAACTTAACGAACGAGGTAAAAATCATGAAATCACTTGTTGTCATTACTGGCGCATCATCAGGTATTGGCGCCGCTATGGCGAATGCATTTAGCGCTAAAGGTCACCCACTACTTTTACTTGCTCGTCGCGTTGAACCAATGCAAGCACTTAACCTGCCCAACAGCTTATCTGTTAGCGTTGATGTTACTGATGCTGCAGCGATGAAAACAGCGATTGCGACTGCTGAAGCAAAGTTTGGCCCTGTTGGCTGTTTAGTCAATAACGCTGGCGTAATGCTACTTGGTCAAGCAGATGTACAAGATCCTGCCCAGTGGAGCCAAATGCTCAACATCAATGTGATGGGCGTGCTTAATGGTATTCACGCTGTGCTTGCTGATATGAAAGCCCGTAAAACAGGCACTATTATCAACGTAAGCTCTATAGCGGGTCGTAAAACATTCCCTAACCATGCAGCATATTGTGCCAGTAAGTTTGCTGTGCATGCGCTAACTGAAAATATCCGCGAAGAAGTGGCGATGGATGATGTGCGAATGGTGACTATCGCTCCAGGCGCTGTTGAAACAGCGCTGCTTAGCCACACAACCGATGAAGATATTAAAGCCGGCTACCAAGAATGGAAAGAGTTCATGGGCGGCGTTATCGAGCCTACAGCAGTTGCTGATGCGGCATTATTTGCCTTTGAAATGCCGCAAAATGTTTGTGTACGAGAAATTGTCTTAGCGCCAACTCGCCAACAACCTTAAGAATATATCAAGTCTAGATAGGTCTACATTTCAGCTAAAAACCATGAGTTATTACTCATGGTTTTTTATTATCTTTGCATTAATTTTAATAAGCGGCCTCCCTTTACATACTCCACGCGTACCTCATGCAAACTCATTCTCTTATCCCTCGTAATAATGCCGCCATTTCGAGCAAACTCGCTGCATCTGATTAAAAATCAGTTTAACCCCAAGATGTTATATTGATTGCTTAATATTTAAACTAAGTTAGATTAAGGTAAGGAAAATTGACTAAAACAAGCTACGCTTAAATCATTGGTTTATTGATTGCTTAGTCGTTACGCATTGCGATAAAAAGGACATTTTTTGTATGCAGGAAAACTTCAGTTTATTTTCCAGGAATAAAGCCTTTCCCGAGCTATTATTGTCATCGACATTTATCAATTTATTGTCGCTTGCGCTGCCATTCACCATGCTACAAATCTACGATCGTATTCTGCCAAATCAAGGTTATGGTACTGCCACTATTCTTGTTTCTGGTGTGGCGATTGCGATTTTACTGGAATTATTACTCAGATATGGCCGCAGTTGGCTACTTGCAGCATCAGCAGCCAATTTTGAATTAGAAACCACAACCAAGGTGGTTAACAAGCTCATGCAAGCGGACTATCACCATGTTGAATCCATGGGAACAGGTAAAGTTACTAATGGTTTAGCCAGTATTGCGAGTATGCGAGAGCTCTATTCAGGGCAAGCAATTGTGGCACTCATGGATTTTCCATTTGTGCTCATTTTTCTTGCATTGGTTGCCTATATTGGTGGCCCGCTGGTATTCATTCCGATAGTCGTCTGGGTACTTGTTGGCGCTCTGGTTTATGTCATTGGCAAAAAACTCGCCATAGCCACTGAGGATCTCGCTCTTTCAGATGCTGAACGAACCCGAATGTTGATACTGGTGTTATCAGGGCTAACCACAGCCAAGGCCCTATCTTTAGAAGACCGATTAGCCAGTATTTATAATAAAATAAACCACCAGCGACTAGCACAACAGCAACAAGTCGATTGGTTATCAGCTAAGTTACAAGAAGTCATCCAAGCAGCATCGCAAGGAACAACCCTAATATTAGTGATGCTAGGTTGTTTAGAAGTCCTTAACGGTTCGCTTACAACGGGTGGACTGGCTGCATGTTCAATATTAGCGGGTCGCGCCATCGCACCATTAAGTGCAATTATTAGCCTTCGTTCTCGACTTGTGAGTGCCAAAACGGCGATGTCACACGTAGATGATTTGACCGCCATTCCAGCCGAAGCGTTTAGTGCTGAAAAAATCTATCAACAAAAAATCCCTAACGGCCCTATTAGGTTTCAAAAAGTCGATAGCAGTAATTTAGGCACTGTCATTCAACAGTTGAATTTAGAGATCCTCCCTAAAACCTTAGTTACCCTGCAATCAAATCCCCTGAGTCATGCTAGCCACTTACTCAGTATCATTGCTGGATTTCAAAAGATAAGTACAGGTGAAGTCGCCATTGATGGGGTTTTACTTCATGCACACGATAGTAAAGAGTTTCGACAGTCCGTTAACTATGTTGCCCCTTGGCCAACCTTATTTGCAGGTAGTTTACTTGAGAATATGACCATGTTCAGAGCAGAGTATGAACCACAAGCAATGGCAATTGCTGACAGTTTAGGCTTAACGGCTAAAATTGCCGAATTGCCCAATGGTTATCAAACTTCAGTCGGTGAAAATGACAACCAAATGCTAAATAAAGGGGCAATTAAACTCATTGCAATAGTCAGAGCGATAGTCCAAAAACCGTCAATATTGCTGCTGGATGAGCCGATGATTTCACTTGATGCGGATGCCCAAAATAAATTACTCAACTTATTAGCCCAACTGAAACAACAAATGACCATTGTGGCAGCATCCCATTACTCTGAACTCGGTAAAATTAGTGATGAAGTTGTCACAATTGAGGGGCATGCTCAGCCTAAAGAAACTAATAAATCACCGCACCTGGATAATAGTGATTCACAGGAGGTGATCCTATGAAGACTTTAGAACTAAAGCCATTACTGGTGGAGCTGTTCCAACAATTAGGTCTTTACACTCAAGCCAGTAACGTTGCCAGTGACACTGAAAACGATCTCAATACTCTGGCGGTGTCTCGGTTATTAAAAAAGCATCAAATTGGTTTCTCTGTTATTAAACCGTCAGATAATACGCTGCATTTAACCATCTACCCTTTCTTGGTTGTCCCAGCGAAAGACAATGCCTTTATAGCAAGAAGACAGGGACATCAATTCGAAAAACTAGTAAATAATCATTGGCAAGCGGTCGATATGACTCAGCTAACTGATGATGCCTACCTATTTGTTATTGATGCCTTACCTCGTAGTAAAAAGAGTGTTCAAGCATTCGCCGCTCACATGAGTAAGAGAACTAAATGGTATCGTCCCGTTTTCTGGCTGAGTTTACTGTCCAGTGTTACAGGGTTAGCAGTACCTCTGTTTACCATGGCAGTATATGACCGAGTCATTGGTGGTCAAACACCCTCCATACTCCCCAGCATAGCCTTAGGTGGAGCGCTTGCTGTTGGCGTATTAGTATCAACCCGCTTAGCGCGGGCGCAAATTCTTGCCACCACCAGTAATCGATTTGCTAGAGACCTTTCCCAGATAACCTTTTATCGACTATTACACATGCCGTTAATGGTACTGTCACGCGTCGGCATTTCAAATCATATCGCTAGAATGCGTAATGCAGAAAAAGTCAGAATGCTCTTATCTGGCCCTGGAGGCGGCGGCTTAGTCGACCTGCCCTTCACTATTATTGCGCTGCTGGCGATTATGTTTTTAAGTGGATGGTTAGTGTTAGTGCCGATTGGCATGTTGATCTTGTATTACTTGGTGATGAAAGTTGTCAGCCGCTATGTTCAAGCTGCTTCACCCACCATTAGTGGCGAGTATCAAAATGCCTTAAGTGAGCTGGCTAAAAACCTATTACAACTCAAGGCGGCTGGCGATACCGAAGGCTGGCAAACAAAATTTATTCGTCAATGCCGTGAAAACAGTCGTCAGAATTTTCTTTATGCTAAACGAAATGGCCTAAATGCAGCCATTGCTCATTCACTGAGTTTATTCACCGCACTCATCACAGTGTTTACGGGAATATTTTTAGTACTAAACCAAACGATTTCCCCCGGTGCATTAATTGCCTGTGTGATGATGATTTGGCGGATTACAGGCCCTGCACAACTGGCATTTTCATCTCAACAAAAATTCACCATGATGGATGTTGCCGTAAAACAGTTTGATCGGTTCATGCAGGCAACAACGGAACAATCAGAATTACGCTTAGACACCCCTGATAATACTCAAGCACCAGCAATTTCATTTCAGCATTTAACCCTGAGATATAAAGCTGAAGGTGAGCCGGCACTATCAGGTGTGAATGTAGACATAGAACCCGGTGAATTAGTTGCCGTTATAGGGCCCAATGCCTGTGGTAAATCAACCTTGCTACTGAGCGCCTTAGGCGTGTTGGAAGCACAAGCTGGATTTGTCACCGTGAATGGGAAAAATTTAAAACAATATGACACTGAAATATTTAGGCATTGGGTGGCTTATAGCCCATCACAACCTGATATTTTCCCAGGGACTTTAGCTGAAAATATTCGGATAGCGAAACCAGATGCTACCGATGATGAAATTAAAACCGCAATAATTGCCGCTGGTGGGGCCAGCTTTTTTAATAGCATCAATAATGACTTATCGGTTGATTTACTCGGTGAGAATAACGCCATGCTTTCCGCTATCGAAGGGAGTTACATCAACCTTGCCCGCGCACTGATAAAACAATCGCCATTGTTATTGCTTGATGAACCATTACCTCATCGAAATCCAGAATCAAAACAGCAGTTGATAAAGACCTTATTAAACTTAAAAGGACAATCAACCGTAATGTTTACTAGCCACGATCAAGATTTAATTAAACACGCTGACAAGGTCATTATTCTTGATAAAGGCGCTGTAGTTTATGCGGGTCCAATTCCAGACCAAGCACCTCAAACGCCAGATGCCACTAACACCGTTATGCAGGAGTCTCCAACCAATGGATAATCGTCAACTAGCTAATCGAGTCTGGCCAGAACATGAATTTGCAGAAGCAATTGAAGCCCCAGCTGAGCGTAAATTAATTCGAAATATCATCTTATTGATCACCGGCTCAATTTTAATCATGTTGGTTTGGTCTGTTTTTACCAGCGTAGAAGAAATTTCAAAATCCAAAGGACAAGTGGTGCCGTTAGGCCATAGGCAGGTTATACAAAGCCGTGCTGGTGGCACTATTGCTTCTGTCGTAGTCGAAGAAGGTGACGTTGTTAAACAAGGTGATATTTTGGCAAGCTTTGTCTCAATAGACAGCTTGTCAGCTGAGGAAGAACTATCCAGTAAACGTGCTAACTTAATGATGCGAATTGAACGTTACGAAGCCTTCATTGATGCTCGCGATGCCAATTTTGATGAGTTCGCCTATGAGTACCCGCAACTGGTTAAGCTGCATCAGTCTTCGCTTAATCGCATGATCGATGAACGAGTGGCAATTGAGCAGCTATCAGAATCTGAAATAGCCAAATCTCAAGCGGAATTGGATGGTTTGAAAACTGAAATACCTCCCCTTAGCGATCAAATCCAAACCGCAGAACAAACGTTAAAAATGATGTTGTCAGTAACAGAAGAGCAAGCCGTTTCAAAGTTACGCATTTTAGAATCACAGCAACAGCTTGATTCTTACATGCGAGAGCTAAAGGCGATGGAAAGCAAACAACAAGTTCTCACCAAGAACCTGCTAAATCTGCAGCAACAACTCAAACAAAGACAGGCTTCATTATTAAAAGAAGTCGGTGAAAAACGTACTGACACCCAAGCTGAATTATTAGGTGTCACAGCAAGGCTTAAATCATCCAGCTCACTGGTATCTCAAAACACCGTAACCGCGCCTGTTGACGGCATCATTCAATCAATCCCAACATCTTCAACTGGCAGCGTCATTCAACCAGGTGGGACTGTGGCTGTAATTGTTCCCATGACCAAAACGGGTTTGATGGAAATTAAGCTGTCACCAAGAGATATCGGCTTTGTCCATGTTGGTCAATCAGCAAGAATCAAAATCGATGCGTTTGATTACAGCCGTTATGGCGCGTTAGATGGAATCGTAAAACGTATTTCACCAAGCACAGATAAAGATGAAAAAGGCGGCGTATTTTATAAAGTGCAGCTTGCCATTGATAAGCCCTACTTTTTGGATAATCCCGATAGTTTTGCATTAATTCCTGGAATGACTGGCGAAGCAGATATTGTGACAGGTGAAAAAAGTGTCTTCCAGTACTTATGGAAACCAGTGTTCACCAACATTAACGAAGCATTTGGCGAAAGATAAATGGTAGGAGCATCCCATGAGCACGGATAATAAAGATAATAAAAATAAGCCAAATGAAAAAAATAAACTCAAAAAGGATCTGCCCGAAAATAAAATCCAGCAAGCAATAAAGAAAATTGATAATGATGCTAAAAAGTTGCGGGCAAAAGAATCTCGAGATACGGGGAACATAACACCAAATAGACAAAATGACCTTGTAGCTGACAAGTCTTGGCAGACGAATGTAGCGAATGAATCTGAGGGTGATAAAGCAACTGAAGAAGGTTCTTCTTATGCAGCTACAGATCCGGAAGTAACTCCACAAGACGTTATTAAAACATCCACAACGCCACAACAGCAAACAAGCTCAACACTTAAAAATGCCAGTCAAATCGCTGATAGCAACCCGATAGAACCGAGTCAGCAGCAGCCATTAAATAAGCTTATTGTAGAAACAGGTTCAACTCAAACAACAGGACTAGCAGCGGGTGCACATTTTCATAATGGTAATGTCACAACCCAAGACATAAGCCAATTTAGAACATCTCAAATTTCGTTACCTGAACAAAACTTTCAGACTGCTTTTACCATTAATTCATCATCTCATTCAGTATCAAATGTAATCACACCACAAACTGCAACACATGAAGTGATTGAGACACTAAAAGGTACCCCAACACCTGACATTACCCCTCCCTCTACTGGCACTGGCACTGGCACTGGCACTGGCACTGGCACTGGCACTGGCACTGGCACTGTGAGGGACCTGGGGCACGGCAGGGTAACGGTAAGATTAAAAGGGGGGGGGG